>DATBBM010000028.1:0-4773 GCA_036270955.1 Casimicrobiaceae bacterium
CGCGAACTGGTTCCGTATTCGCCTGCGCCGGCTAAGCCGGCGATGACTAAGCGCGTCCCGGCGCCCAAAGTTGTCGCGCCGCCACCGGAAGCGCCGGCCGCGGTCGAGATCGTCCCCGCGCCTCCACCGGCCCCGGCACCGTCGGCGGTCAAGCCGGTGCCGCGAGCCGATCCCTGGCAGCAGATGAACGAAGCGATCGGACGTTGCCCTGCCGGATTCCTCGGCCGCGTGGTCTGCGAGCAACGCGTTCGACTGCAGTATTGCGAAGGGCAGTGGGGCAAGGTGCCGCAGTGCCCGGGCGGTCCGAGCGCAGCCGACCACGATTGACACAGCGCGCGGCCGCTTGTGCCCGGTCGATGCAGGGCGCTAGCCGCGCCCTACAAACGGCATCTTGGTCGCCATGATGGTCAAGAACTGAACGTTCGCATCCAGCGGCAGGCTAGCCATGTAGCGCACCGCGCTGGCGACGTGGCCGACGTCCATCAGCGGCTCGACCGCGACCTGACCGTTGGCCTGCGGCACCCCTTTAGCCATGCGCGCCGCCAGATCGGTGGCCGCGTTGCCGATGTCGATCTGGCCGCACGCGATGTCGTACTTTCTCCCGTCGAGCGAGCCCGACTTGGTCAGCCCGGTAATCGCGTGCTTGGTCGCTGTGTACGGTGCCGAGTTCGGTCGCGGTGCATGCGCCGAAATCGAGCCGTTGTTGATGATGCGTCCGCCGCGTGGCTCCTGGCTTTTCATCATCCGGAACGCTTCCTGCATACAGAGGAACACGCCGGTCAGATTAATGTCGACCACCGTCTTCCACTGCTCGACGCTCAAGTCCTCGAGGTTGATTCCCGGAGCGCCGACGCCGGCGTTATTGAACAGCAGATCGAGACGGCCGAACGTCTCCTTGACTTTGGCGAACAGCGCCCGCACCGACGTCGGGTCGCTGACGTCGGTCGGCACGGACAACGCGCGATTCGCCGCGGCGCCGGCCGCGCTCAGCGTCTGGTCAAGGGCATCCCGGCGGCGACCGGCGAGCGCCACGGAAAAGCCGTCGTTCAGCAGTGCAAGCGCGACGGCGCGGCCGATGCCGCTGCCGGCTCCGGTGACGATCGCGGTTTTCGTGGACGAGCTCATCGGCAGGTCTCCTGAATCGTTGGTCAATGGTCTGAAGCGTTACAGGTGCTGCGGCCCGAAAGCCTGCGGGAGGAGCTCCGCGAGACGGTAGCGGCGGTCGGCGGCGCCGTCGCTGCAGCAGACGATCAGCGCATCGGCGCCGAACTCGGCAAGGACCTGGCGGCAAGCGCCGCACGGAGGCGTCGCATCGGCAGTGGGCGTGTAGACGACGATCGCCTCGATCCGCCGGCCGCCGTCGGCGACGGCACGAAAAATCGCGCTCCGCTCGGCGCATATCGACAATCCGAACGACGCGTTCTCGACGTTGGCGCCGGTGTGGATGCGGCCGTCGTCGGCGAGCACCGCGGCCCCGACTGCGAAGCGCGAATACGGCGCATAGGCGCGATGCGCCGCCTCGCGGGCGCCTTGCTTCATTGCGGCGAGCATCTCCGGCGGAATCTCGCGCGGCATCGCGGCGCGCGGGCGTCGGGCAGCCATGTCACTGTTAATCGAAGCTGACCGGCGACTGACGTTGCCGGTTGACGTGCAGTTGGAATACGTCGGGGCGCGCATAGTGTCCGGCGACGTCGATGCGCCGGCGCGCCGCAGCGACCGCATCGAGCTCGATGTCGGCGTACAGTATTCCGGCTTCCCTGCGCGACGGTCCGGCGACGATCTTCCCTCCGGGCGCGACGACGACCGAGTCGCCGTCGTTGATCCACTCGTCGGCATCGGGATAGAGCCGCGCCTTGTCCGGAAAATCGGCCGGCAGGTCGCGCGCATTGAGCAGGGTTCCGCTGCCGACGACCCAGCAGCAGCCTTCGCGTGCGATGTGCTGCATCGTTCCGATCCAGCCGTCGCCGCTGTCGTAGGTCGGTGCGACGTAGATTTCGATGCCCTGCGCGTACAGCGCGTAGCGCGCGAGCGGCATGTAGCTTTCCCAGCAGAGCATCGTCCCGATGCGGCCGCAGGGCGTGTCGACGACGTTGAGCGTCGAGCCGTCACCGAAACCCCAGACCATGCGTTCGGGATTGGTGGGCATCAGCTTGCGGTGCTTGTTGCGCACGCTGCCGTCGTCGCCGATGACGATGGCGGTGTTGTAGATCGTGCCGCGGCTCAAATCGTCGTCGCGCTCGGTCATGCCGCAGACGATCGTCACCCGATGCTCCCGCGCGGCGCTGCAAAGCGGGGCGAGGTCGCCGCGGCCGATGCTTACCGCATTGTCGACCAGCCGCGCATGCAGTTTCGCTGTGAGCCCGCTGTCGGGGCCGGGCCGCAAGCGCCAGATCCAGGCCGGATAACACGGCACGAACGACTCGGGCAGAACGATCAACGCCGCGCCGGCGGCGGCCGCGGTATCGATCCATCGCACCGCTTCTTTCAAGGTCGCGACGCGATCGAGCACGACGGAAGCCTGCTGGATGATCGCGAGCTTGGGCATTGGACTATCCTTGCCGGAAGCGTGAGCTGCGGTGGGCGAATGCGGCGAGCGTCGGTCCGCTCGTCGCTCGCTTCGCGTTGCGGGCCCGCACGTCGTGTCGTCGCCCTGAGTTTAGCATTGCTGGCACGCTCTATCGTTCCGCACCGCGCAGAGATCGGAACTTCCGATCCGACCGGCGGCTCGAATCTCTCGTCCTGCTACCCTTGGCGCTCCGGTCGACGGCTGGCGCGGCCACCCGGTGATGCTGCGGGCGCCGTTTCGACCACGGATTGATCAGCGATGGCTCTGGCAAGCGTACCGACACCAGAACGCGTTGAAGCGCGCGCGCGGGCGCTGACGACCCGACAGGCCTTCTTGCGCGTCTTTCCCGGCGTGATGGTCGCGATGTTCCTCGCGGCTGCCGACCAGACGATCCTCGCCAGCGCCTTGCCGACGATTGCAAGCTCGCTCAACGGTTTTGCCGACATCTCCTGGGTCGTCGTGTCGTACCTGCTGGCGGCGACGATTGCGGCGCCGCTATACGGACATCTCGGCGACCGTTTCGGCCGCAAGCGGATGCTGCTTGGCGCGCTGGCCATCTTTTCGATCGCCTCAGTGGGCTGCGCGGTCGCGCCTACGCTGCTCACGCTGATTGTCGCTCGGGCCGCGCAGGGGCTGGGCGGAGGCGGGCTGATGACTCTGGCGCAGGCATTGATCGGAGAGCACGTGTCGCCCCGCGAGCGCGGCAGGTTTTCAGGCTACTTCGCCACCGTCTTCGCGCTGGCCAGCACGTCGGGCCCGGTGCTGGGCGCCTACCTCACCGAGCATGCGAGCTGGCGCGCGATCTTTTGGATAAACATTCCACTTGGCATCGTCGCCGCGGTGCTCGCCCGGCGCATCCCCGATGCGACGCCGCCGCGCGAGGGACGGTTCCAGCCGGATATCACCGGCGCGATGCTGTTCGTCCTCGCGACGCTCTCGCTGTTGTTTGCACTCTCGTCCGGAGGGCACCGCTATGCGTGGGCCTCCTGGCAGATGTTGACGCTGGCCGCCGTCGCCGCCGGGGGATTCACGCTGCTGGTGCGGTGGGAGCGGCGCGCCGTCGATCCGGTGCTGCCGCTGCGACTGCTCGGTAAGCCCGCGATTGCTCGTTCCGACGCGGTCGTCGTCTGCTTCGGAGCGACGCTGTTCTCGACGATCCTGTTCCTGCCGCTGTACCTGCAGCTCGGGCGCGGCTTGGCGATCGGACAATCGGGCCTGCTGTTGCTGCCGATCACCCTGGCGATGGTCGTTTCGTCGGCCATCACAGGCAAGCTGGTCACACGCACCGGCAGAGTAACGATATTTCCCCAGCTCGGAATGAGCATCGCCACGCTGGCATTTGTCGCCCTCGCGACAGCGCTCGGCACCGCTCCGACGTTTGCGATCATGGGACTGACTACCGTCGTAGGCATCGGGATCGGCATGGTCATGCCGCCGACGCAGGTCACCGTGCAACTGGCGGCCGGGCCGAGGGCGCTCGGCGCCGCGACCGCGTCGATCGCGCTGTCGCGGGCGATCGGCGGCGCGGCCGGGGTCGCGTTGATCGGGGCAGTCCTGATCGGCGCGCTGGGCGTTGCCGGCGGTTCGCTGCCGGCGCTGCTGGCGCGCGTGCTCGACGCGGGACCGGATGCGATCGCACAGATGTCGCAGGCCGAGCGCGCGACAATGGGAGCCCGGTTCGATCACGCCTATCGTATCGTCTTCGGCCTGCTGGCGGGGATAACACTGATTGGCGCGTTGCTGGCGCGCACCATTCCCCGCCCGGACTGGTCGACGCCTGCGCAATCGAGCAGGCGCAGCGAATGACCGGCCCCGGTGACCGACCGATGCGGTGCCGCCGCGCATTGACAATGCCGGTGCCTCGGAATAAAAAGAATGTCGATCAACGCGGTCGACCAGGAGGCATGCATGGCAAAGGCAAAGGCGAAGAGCAGGAAAACCGGGGCGGGCGAGAGTGTCTACCGGATCACCGAGCTGGTCGGCACCAGTCAGGTTTCTTGGGAAGACGCGGCGAGGCGCGCGGTCGAAACCGCGGCAGGATCGCTGCGCGATCTGCGCATTGCCGACATCATCAAGCTGGATATGAGAGTCGAGAACGGCAAGGTCGCGGCGTACCGCGCCCGCGTCGCACTGTCGTTCAAGTACGAAGGCTAAAGGCTGATCCAGCGGCGCGGCGGCGAAGGCCGCCGCGCAAGCGGGCCGTACAG
>DATBBM010000029.1:0-10421 GCA_036270955.1 Casimicrobiaceae bacterium
GCCCTGGAGCGGCGGCGTCTCGTACCGTATCGAGTTGCCCAGCCGCGCGTCGAACCCGCCGTCGCTCTTGGTCAGTGCGCCTTGCGCCCATAGGGCCGCGGTCGAAAGGATCGACGTCGTCAGCGTCGGCGTATTGCCGAATATCGTGTGGATGTCATCGTAAGGGGTCAGGAAATTGCCGAGCTTCATCGTGCCCCAGTCGCCCTGAAGGCCGACATAGGTTTCGCGCGATGCCAGCGCCGAGCCGCCGGTGTCGCCCAGGACCGTCGACTCGAGCTGGAAGATCGCGACCTGTCCATGGCCGAGGTATTCATGGCCGCGCAGACCGAAGCGGGACGAATTGCTCGATACCCTTACGATCGACGGATTGCTGCCATCGCTTTGTGCGCCGTTGACCACCTCGACGTCGAGATTCAGGTTCCCGTACAGGCTGACGTTGAGAAACTGCGCCTGGGCGAGCGGCGCCAGCATGACACCCGCGACCAGAAGCAACAGCGCCCTGCGATCACGCAAGGCGCTCTCCGGTCTGCGCACGCTTCCGCGCATCGATCACCATGTCTTCCCGCCAGCGAAACAAATGATCGAAGTGTACCGCAGGGAACTTGCAACCCGATTCAGACGCGATAGGCGGCGATCGTCATCAGCTTTGCGGTCGCGCGCATCAATGCCCGAACCGGCAACGGAAGCGTTTGCGCGCCGGCGACCGTCGCCGCCATCCCATGACGGATTTCGTCGTCGCGCATCGCCGCGACGATTGCACGGCTGCGCGAATCGCCGGCCGGCAGACGATCGATGTGCGAGGACAGATGCTCCTCGACCTGGCGCTCGGTCTCGACGACGAAACCGAGGTTGCTGCGGTCGCCGGCCAGCCCGGCGACCAGTCCGATCGCGAACGACCCCGCGTACCAGAGCGGGTTGGCGAGGCTTGTCCTGTCGCCGAGCTCGGACAGCCGCTGCTGCGTCCACGCAAGATGATCTTCCTCCTCGCGCGCGGCCGCGGTGAAGCACTGCTTGACGTCCGGATCGCGCGCGACCAGCGCCTGGGCTTGATAAAGCGCTTGCGCGCAGACTTCGCCGGTGTGGTTGACCCGCATCAAGCCCGCCGCGTGGCGGCGCTCTTCAGGAGTGAGCTCGCCGGCGGCGATGGCGCCAGCCGGGTTGGGCCGGGCTGCAGATGTCGTTCCCGACAGCGTTCGCAAGGCGCGGTCGAATCCGACAATCAGCTGGTCGATGACATCAGGCATAAACGGGCAGGGCGTACCGGGGTCTGCTGCAACAGCATATCGTGCCCGGCGCGGAAAAAAAACGGGCGTCCAGAGGACGCCCGAATGATCACTTCAAACCCAGTTACGCTGAACAGCCGTTGTCCTGGCCGTTTAGAAGTTGTGGATGATGCCCAGTACGATACCTTGCGGATCGCCGCCCGGGGAGACTGCGTACCCGTTGACGTTGAACGTGTAGTTCGCCCTGGAATCGTTCTTGATATACACCCAGCCGGCGTTCAGGCTGGTGCGCTTCGACAGGTCGTAGCGGTAGCCGATTTCGAAGTTCTGCGAACCCGAATCGGCACCGTGGACCAGCGAATTGATCCGCGACTCGCTGTCCGACGCGTTGCCCTTGCCGTCGCCTGCGTTGCCGTAATACACGTAGATCAGGCCGCCGCCCAGCGGAATCGTGCTCGAAATGCCCCACATCGGACGCTTCAGATCGCCGGTCGGTGTCTCGTACTTCAGGTATTCGTACATCAGCGCTACGCGCGCGACGCCGAAGTCATAGCTGCCGGCGATCGTGATCGCGTCGTCCTTGGCGGCGAATCCACCAGCCGGAACCGCCGATCCGCAGGGCGATTGCACGTCCGTCGCGCTGTAGCAACGGTATTTGTTGTGCCGCGAATAGGTTAAGCCGGCCTGGATCGGGCCATTGTTGTAGAAAATACCAGGCATGAAGGCAAAGCTGTGGACGGTGTTCTCTCTGCTTGCGATCTGGACTTCCGCGGTGAAGCCCGACCATGTCGGACTGTTCCAGCGGATGCTGTTGCTGTAACGGTCGTCGTAGCCGCCGATCGCTTCCTGCGGCGCGTTCGAGTTGTTCGCCCACAGGCTCGAGTTGTTGAACAGGCCGGTGTTGTAGTTGTACGGGCCCGATGCCCAGATCGGCGTCGTGTCGTCGTACGGCGAAAGCGAGCGGCCCAGCCAGAGTTGGCCGAAGCTGCCCTGCAGACCGACGAAAGTTTCACGGTTGGCGATCGTGCTGGGGTTGCCGACGCCGCTGGCGTTCGGATTGCCGTCCCATGCGACCGAGTTCTCGACCTGGAAAAATGCGGTCAGCCCGCCGCCCAGCGCCTCGGTACCGCGCAGGCCAAAGCGTGACGAGTTGCTGGCCACCCGCGTTACGGTCGAAGTGTTGCCTGCTGTGTCGCCGGGGCCCGAGGCCTTAACGAATTCGAGGTCCATATTGGCACGGCCGTACAGTGTTACCTGTGCGGTTTGCGCTTCCGCCGCAAGCGGCAACGCAAATGCGCCGGCCACGGCAATAGCGGCGAGTTTTTTATTCATGGAATCTCTCCTCTAACAATAAGATTGGCAAGGATTGCGATTGCGCCTGCCACCGGAACCTTCTCGGGAGCAACGGAGAAGTTGACCCAATTGTGCCAAATGCGCGATTCCCAAGGCAAGCTAAAACCCCAAGGCCCCAAAACCCCTGTCAATCCTGTTGCTTAATTGCAACAAGGAATGCATTTTGGCAGAGTGCTGTCGCAGCGTGCGAGCGCGTATAATTCACGCTCCGCCGCCGTTGCGGCGTTTGGCGCGCGAGGCGGGCAAAAATGGGTGCAAACAACGGCTTGGCGGCCGGATTTCGCGATCCGGACCGTTTTCGCGCAAACGGCGGCGAATGTCGATGCTGTTGCCCGCGTTGATCGCTGCAGTCGTGTCCGGAATCGCCCTTCGCTTGCTCGGTCGTACCGGAGGATTGCCGTTCGATCGACCGAACGCGCGCTCGCTGCATCGTGACATCGTTCCGCGCGGCGGCGGGCTTGCCATCTGGCTCGGCTGGTGCGCCGGCGTTGCCTGGCTCCCGGGACCGCAACCGTGGCTCTTCCCGCTCTTGGCGATCATTATCGTTTCGTTTTTCGACGACCGTCGCGGCATACCCGCGCTGCCGCGACTGTTCGTACAGGTGGCGGCGGCGCTGGCCTGGCTTTGGCTCGCGGCCCCGATGCCCGACTTAATCGTTGCGGCGACGATGGCCGTCGCGATCGTCTGGGTGGCCAATTTATACAACTTCATGGACGGCAGCGATGGCCTTGCCGGCACAATGACCGTCGTCGGATTCGGGACCTACGCGCTGGCTGCTTTCTGGGCCGGCAGCGACCGCGCGCCGATCTTTCTGGCGCTGGCGGCCGCTACGCTCCCGTTTCTACTCGCCAACTGGCCGCCGGCGCGCATTTTCATGGGCGACGCAGGATCGGTGCCGCTGGGCTTCCTGGCCGCAGTATTCGGCATCGAGGGCTGGCGGCAGGGATCGTGGCCGTTGTGGTTTCCGCTGCTCGTTTTCCTCCCCTTTATCGCGGACGCGAGCTCGACTTTGCTGCGCCGCTTGCTGCGCGGCGAGCGCGTCTGGCAGGCTCACCGCGACCACAGCTACCAGCGGCTGGTGCAGCTCGGATTGGGCCACGCCGGCACGCTCGCTCTGTATGCCGCGCTGATGATGGGCGCGGGGGTATCGGCGTTGGCGGCGTTGGCTCGCGCGCCGCAGGCCGGCTGGTACCTGCTGGCCGCCTGGGTCGCCGTCCTCATGCTGCTTTTCAGCTCGGTAGCCCATCAATGGCGTACTAGAATCGGCGGATTACGTGACAGTAAGCGCTAACTGGCGGGCACTGCTGGCTTTTGCCCACGACGTCGTCGCGGCGGCGATCGCGTGGACCGGGCTGTACTGGCTGCGTTTCAATCTCGACCTGCACCAGCCCCAGCTCTCGGACATGACCCGGACACTTGCCTGGGTTCTGCCCTTGCAGGCCGGCATCTTCCTGGCCTTCGGCCTGTACCGGGGCCTCTGGCGCTTCGCCAGCGTTCCCGACCTGCAACGGATCGTGCTTGCGGTGGCGCTCGGCGCCGTGGCCATCCCGGTCGTGCTGGTCATGCTGCGCCTGACGGCTGTCGTGCCGCGCAGCGTGCTGATCCTCTACCCGCTGATCCTGATCTTTCTGATGGCGGGCAGCCGCTTCGCCTATCGCATCTGGAAGGAGCACCGGCTGTACAGTCCGCTGGCCGCTCTGGGCGAGCCGGTGCTGATCCTCGGCGCCGGTGAGGCGGGGGCGCGGTTGACCAAGGAGCTCGCGCACAGCCGCCAATGGCGGGTCGTCGGGCTGCTCGACGACGACCCCGGCAAGCAAGGGCGTCTGCTGCGCAACATCAGCGTTCTGGGGCCGATCGCGGAGCTTCCCCTCTGGGTCAAGCGCTTCGGCGTGCGCACGGTCATCATCGCGCTCCCGGCCGCCGCCCACGGCGTCCGCAGGCGGGTCGCCGAGCTCTGCGCGGCGGCGGGGGTCGAAGCACTGACCGTTCCTTCGTACGATGACTTGATCAGCGGCCGCTCGCAGCTGACCACGATCCGCCACGTCGAGCTCGACGACATCCTGGCCCGCGACCCGGTCGTCCTCGACAGCGCCGGCTTGAGCGACTGGATCGGCGGCAGGGTCGTCATGGTCACCGGGGCGGGCGGCTCGATCGGGGCGGAACTCTCCCGGCAGATCGCACGATTCCGACCGCTGCGCCTGGTGCTGCTCGATCTGTCGGAGTACGCGCTCTATCAGATCCAGCAGGCCCTCCAGGACGAGTTTCCCGGCTTGCCGCTGGCCACGCTGGTCGGCGACGTCAAGCACCGGTCGCTGGTCGAGCAGGTGCTTACCCGTGAGCGCCCAAGCGTGATCTTTCATGCGGCGGCATACAAGCACGTGCCGCTGATGGAAGAGACCAACGCCTGGCAGGCGGTGCGCAACAATGCCTATGGCACCTGGATGCTGGCGCGCGCCGCGGCTGCGGCGAAAGTCGAAAAATTCGTACTCGTGTCGACCGACAAGGCGGTCAACCCGACCAATGTGATGGGCGCCTCGAAGCGGTTGGCCGAAATGATCTGCCAGAGCCTTCAGAATGGAGCCACTCAGTTCGTCATCGTCCGATTCGGCAATGTTTTCGGCAGCGCGGGCAGCGTAATTCCCAGATTCAGGGAGCAGATCGCGCGCGGCGGCCCGGTCACCGTGACGCATCCGGAGATCACCCGTTATTTCATGTCGCTGTCCGAAGCGACGCAGCTGTTGTTGCAGGCCGGATTGATGGGGCGCGGCGGCGAAGTGCTGGTGCTCGATATGGGCGAGCCGGTCAAGATCGTCGATCTCGCCCGTGACATGATCCGTCTTTCCGGTGGCGATCCGGACCAGATCCGCGTCGTATTCACCGGGCTGCGCCCGGGCGAAAAGCTCTACGAGGAGCCGCTGGCGTCCGGGGAGACCACGTTGCCGACGCCGCATCCGAAATTGCGGATCGCGCAGGCGCTCCCCGGACGTCGCGAAGCCGTCGAGCAGATGGTCAGCTGGCTCGAGCGCGACCGTGCCACCGGCGACGCCGAGGTCCGCGCATGGCTCAAGACGTGGATCCCGGAGTACGCGCTGCCGGGCGAGGTGCCGGTCCAGTTGGCCGGCGCGGTGCCGCTGTTCGCGCGGCGCCGCGGCTGATCGCTGCGCTTTCGATCAGGCCCGATTACGCGTCCACGACGCCCAGATCGACGATCGCGGCGCAGCCTTGCGCCAGATCGATGGCCTCCATGCAGCGCGGGCGCGGGCATTCGTCGAGTCCGCGTCCGCAGCGGCGCACCCACGCAATCTCGCGCTTGAACAACACCCGCTGATCGCGGCAGGCAAACGGATCGACGGTCACGGCGCGAAACGGCGCGTCGCGCCAGAAAAGGCCGGCGCCGCTGATCAACGCCGAGCCCGGACCGAAAAGCGCGACCGTCGGGACAAAGACCGCCCGTCCGAGGTGCGCGACGCCGGTGTCAGGAGCGACCAGCAGCGCGGCGTCGGCGAGCAGCCGCCACAGCTGCGGCAAGGAAAGCGCGCCGGCGTACGAGCGGTGAACGGCATCGGGATCGCATTCCCGCACGATCGCCTCTTCGCCGCGGCCCGCCGACCAGACCGGCTGGACGCCGCGCGCCGCGAGCCATGCGGCGAGCGCACGCCACTTGTCCGGTTCCCAGCGCTTGAGCGGCGTGCTCGCCCCTACGTGCAGCACGGCGTAGCGCCCGCGCGGCAATTCGAAGGTGGCGGCGGCCGGATCGCGCCAGTCGCACCTCGCGTACGGCGCCGGCGGCGCGCCATCAGCCAGCGCCGCGACCATGTCGGTCCACGCCGCGGGCTCGTCCGGATAGCGGCGCAGGTCGTCGAACAGCCAGCTCTTGGCCGCCGGCCGGTCGCCGTCGAAGCCGACGATCCAGCGGCTGCCGAGCGCCTGTGCCAACCAGCTGAAGCGGTTGTCGCCGGGAACGAAGGCCAGATCGAACTCGCGTTCGCGCCACAGCGGCGAACGCGACGGTGCGCGCGGATTCCAGCCGATGGCGCGCACGCCGTAAGGCGCCGACTGGTAGAGCGCGGCATAAGCCTCGGGCAGCGCCATCACGATGTCGGCTGCCGGATGACGGGCGCGGAGCTTGGCCAGGAGCGAGGTCAGCATCAGCGTATCGCCGAGCAGCAGATGGTGCGCAATCAGAATCCGTCGCGGCTCGCGCGGCGCCTTGCGGCGCCCCAGCGTGGGGACGCGCCGCGCGAGTGCGCGGGCTACGACCCGGGCGCGTCCGGCGAAACGATGGCCGCTACTACTCGCCGGCATGGTCGTCGACGGCGCGCTGGAATACCGCTTCCATGCGATCGAGCATCGCGGCGAGGCTGAACTTGTTGAGCGCGCGCTCCCTGCCGGCGAGGGCGATGCGCCGCGCGAAGGCGGTGTCGCCCAGCAGGCGATCGATGCCCGCCGCGAGCGCGACCACGTTCTCCTTGGCGACGACGACCGCCGTGTGATCGGCGATCGCCGCCTCGCCGATCGCCCCCGCGTCGGTGGTCACGCAGGGCAGGCCCATCAGCATCGCCTGCAACAGTGCTTGCGGCACGCCTTCGTTTGCGTACGAAGGCAACGCGAATACGTCGAGCGCCGCCAGCCAGGGTGCGACGTCGTTCTGGTTTCCCGCGAGACGCACGCGGTTGTCCAGCCCGAGCGCGTCGATTTGGGCGCGAAGCGCGTCGCGCTGCGGCCCGCCGCCGACGATTACCAGCCGCGCGTCGCGGTGCGCAAGCAAAGTCATTGCCTCGACCAGGATGCGATGCCCTTTCCAGCTGCGCAAGGTCGCGACGATGCCGATCAGCGGCACCCCGGTGGGCAGTTCGAGCGAGCGCCGTGCGTCGTCGCGGTCCGCCGGGCCGAAACGGCCCGGATCGATGCCGGTCGGGATTGAGGTGACGCGCGAAGGCGACACGCCGATGTCGCGGATCAGCTGCGTGCGTATCGCTTCGCCGGTGGTGACGATCTCGGCGGTCGCCTTGCTGTACAGCCATCGCGTCAGCGCATCGCGCGGCACAGGAGCCGAGATATGCCGGGTCCGCACCAGCGGCAGGCGCCGGGACAGCGAGCGGCCGGCGAGCGCGGCGAGCCACGCATCGGTCGAGCTGTGCGCGTTGATCGCGTCGACCTCACGCTCCGCAAGAAAGCGACGCAGCGCGAGCACGCCGCGCGGCCGCTTGCGGCCGATCGGCAGTGCGGTCGCCGGCACGCCGAAGCGCGGCGCTTCGGCGAAGATTCGCGCCTCGCGCGGGCAGGCGATCTCGACCTGA
Source organism: Casimicrobiaceae bacterium (assembly GCA_036270955.1). Classification (GTDB taxonomy): domain Bacteria; phylum Pseudomonadota; class Gammaproteobacteria; order Burkholderiales; family Casimicrobiaceae; genus PALSA-1003. The sequence continues at coordinate 7,877 of DATBBM010000029.1, forward strand.
TGGCCGCGGGCGATCATTCCGGCGGCTTCGGTCAGGATGCGGATCTCCTGTCCGCCCCAGCCGAGCGAGGCCTCGGTATGAACGATGTGCACGGCCCTTAACCAGCGACCGGGGCCGGCGCCGAAAACTGGATCCGGTGCAACTTTGCGTAAAGACCCCCGCGCGCGAGTAACTCGGCATGGGTACCCTGCTCGACGACTCTGCCGGCGTCGAGCACGACGATGCGGTCGACCCGCTCGATCGTCGACAGACGATGCGCAATGACGATCGTCGTGCGGCCCCGCATCAGCGCGTCCATCGCCGCCTGCACGTGGCGCTCCGATTCCGAGTCGAGGGCGGACGTCGCCTCGTCGAGGATCAGGATAGGCGCGTTTTTGAGAATCGCGCGTGCGATCGCGAGTCGCTGCCGCTGTCCGCCGGACAGGCGCAATCCGTTTTCGCCGACCAGCGTATCGAATCCGTTCGGCAACTCGCGGATGAAGTCCAGCGCATGGGCGGCCAGCGCCGCCTTCTCGACCTCCTCGCGCGACGCGCCGCTCATCGCACCGTAGGCGATATTCGCGGCGACGGTGTCATCGAACAGGGTCACGTCCTGGCTGACGAGCGCCAGGTGGCTGCGCAGATTGGCCAGGGTCAATGCGTCGATGTCGTGGCCGTCGAGCATTATGCGGCCGGCGCTCGGCTGATAGAAGCGCGGTATCAGATTGATCAGCGAGGTCTTGCCGCTGCCCGATGGGCCGACCAGCGCCACGCTTTCGCCGGGCGCAATCGTCAGGCTCACATTCTCCAGCGCATCCTTGTCCGCGCCTACGTAGCGCGACGAAACGTTCTCGAATGTGAGTTGGCCGCGCAGGCGCGCGATTTCGACGGTGCCGTTGTCGGCCTCCGGTCGTTCGTCGATCAGGCCGAAGATGCTCTCGGCCGCGGCGAGTCCGCGCTGGATGTTGGCATTGACGCCCGACATCGACCGCAGCCGGTCGAGCAGCGTCAGCAAGGCGATCACGTAGGAGGTGAAGCGAGCGGCGTCGAAGCCCCCGGTTTCGCTCTGTTTCAACGCGAGGTAGACGATCAACCCGACTGCGCAGGCGCCGACGAACTGCAGGAACGGCGAGCTGGCGGCGCTTGCCGACGATTGCTTGCTCATCGATTGGCGCAGCCTGTTCGCGCCTGCGACGGCGCGCACGCGCTCGTACGCCTGGCCGCCGAAGATCTTGACGACGCGCTGGGCGCCGACGATTTCCTCGAGCACATGGCTCATCGAGCCGGTCCGTTGCTGGACGTCGCGCGCCACGCGGCGGAGCCGCCGGCTGAAATAGCGGATGACGACCGCGACCGCCGGCATGATGACGATCGAAACCAGCGTCAGCTGCCAGTTCAGCCAGAACAGGAGACCGAGGGTCCCCGCGATCGTCAACGCGCTGCGCACCGCGGTCGTGATCGCCGACGAGGTCGCAGCGGCGAGCTGATAGGCGTCGAACGTGAACTTCGAGATCAGCCGGCCCGACGACTGAGCGTCGTAATACGGGGTCGGCAGCGACAGCAGGCGATCGATCATCTCGCGCCGCAGGTCGAACACGACGCGATGGCCGGTCCACGCCATGCCGTACTCGGACATGAACGAGCCCAGTCCGCGCAGCAGGAACACCGCGACTACCGCAAGCGGAAGCTGCACCGTCATCGCCGGATCGGGGTTCTGCAGCTTCTGGATGATCGGCATCACCATGTAGGCCATCAAAGTGTCGCCTGCGGCGACGATGACCATGCCGATCAGCGCCAGCGCGAACGCCCACCAGTAGGGGCGGACGTAGGTCAGCAGACGCCGGTAGAGGACCAGGCTGGACGACACGGCGGGACCGATAGGGCCGGCGCTTTGGTTTCCTCAGGCTGCCGGCGGTCGAATGAACGGGCGGCGATTATAGCGCAGCGGTCTTCGGCGGCTCGGTCCTCGCCGCGTGCGCCGCGGCCAGGAGATCGCGATAGAGCAGCACCAGTTGCAGCGTCATCGCCTCGGGCGTCAGCGGCAGCACGGCTTCGCGCGCGCGTTCGCCCCGTCCGGCGCGCGCCTCGGCATCGGTCAGCGCGCCCATGTGCGCGGTCAAGGTGTCGAGGTCGCGCGCATCGCAAACGAATCCCGCATCGTGCTCGACGACGAGCTCGGCGGCGCCGCATTTGGTGCTGGTCACGACCGGAAGTCCGCAGGCCATCGCCTCGAGCGCGGCGTTCGGACACGGATCATAGAGTGTCGGCAGCACAAAGGCGTCGGCTGCGCCGTAGAACGGCTTCGGATCGTCCTGCGCGCCGACCAGCGCGACCCGCGAAGCGACGCCGAGCTGCCGTGCCATCCGCTTGTAACGCCCCAGTGCCTTGTCGTGGCCGACGACCACCAGATGCGTGTTGCCCGGCAGCCGCGACAATGCAGTGAGCGCGGCGGCCACCCCTTTGCGCACATAGCCGGAACCCACCAGCACGAACAATGTCGCGTCCGGCGGCACGCCGAGCTTCTGCCGCATCGAGTCGCGATGCGCGCGGAGCTTCGGCGAAAACG
>DATBBM010000030.1:0-75079 GCA_036270955.1 Casimicrobiaceae bacterium
GCTTCGATATCGGCGTCCGCGGCGAATAGCGCGGTCATCCGGCAGAGCGCCCACAGACCGCCGGTATCTCCCGGCTCGCCGTAGCGCGGCGTCTCATCGCCGGTGCCCACGTGCGCATCGGCGGCATCGACCGACGCCGCGCCGGCGGCGAGCATCGCGTCGGACCAGGCCTCTGCGGTCGCGGCGGGCGCATCGAAGCGCAATGCGACAAACGGCATCGGCGAGCTCGCCTACGCGGTCTGCTTGCGCTTGGCCATCCGCTGCTCGAGGTAGTGAATCGTGCTCCCGCCGCGCAGGAACGAGTCGTCGAGCAGCAGCTCCTGGTGCAGCGGAATATTGGTCTTGATCCCCTCGACGACCATTTCCGACAGCGCGACCCGCATTCGGGAGATCGCCTGGTCGCGCGTGTCGCCATACGCGATCACCTTGCCTATCATCGAGTCGTAGTTCGGCGGCACGAAATAATTGTGATAGACGTGCGAATCGACTCGTATGCCTGGCCCGCCGGGCGCGTGATACGAAGTGATCCGGCCCGGCGAAGGCGCAAACGTGTCCGGATCCTCGGCGTTGATCCGGCATTCGATCGCATGCCCGCGCCGGACGACGTCGCGCTGCCGGATCGTCAGCCGCTGGCCGGCGGCGACGCGGATCTGCTGCTGGACGATGTCGATGCCGGTGATCATCTCGGTCACCGGATGCTCGACCTGGATCCGCGTATTCATTTCGATGAAGAAGAATTCGTCGTCCTGATACAGGAACTCGAATGTGCCGGCGCCGCGGTAGTTGATCTTGCGGCACGCTTCCGCGCAGCGCTCGCCGATGCGCGTCAGCAGACGCAGCGCGATCCCGGGCGCGGGCGCCTCCTCGATGATTTTCTGATGGCGGCGCTGCATCGAGCAGTCGCGCTCGAACAGATAGACGGTGTTCTTGTGCTCGTCGGCCAGCACCTGGATTTCGATGTGGCGCGGCTTGTCCAGGTACTTTTCCAGGTAGACGGTCGGGTTGCCGAATGCCGCGCCCGCTTCCGACCGGGTCAGGCTGACCGCAGGCAGCAGCGCGGCCTCGGTGTGCACGACCCGCATGCCGCGCCCGCCGCCGCCTCCGGCGGCCTTGATGATCACCGGGTACTTGATGGCCCGGGCGATCTTGACGATCTCCTTCGAATCTTCGGGCAGCGCGCCTTCGGAGCCCGGCACGCAGGGGATGCCGGCCTTGGCCATCGCGATCTTGGCGTTGACCTTGTCGCCCATCAGCCGGATCGTGTCGGGACGTGGCCCGATAAACACGAAGCCGCTTTTCTCGACCTTCTCGGCGAAGTCCGCGTTTTCCGACAAGAAGCCGTAACCCGGATGAATCGCCTGCGCGTCGGTGACTTCGGCCGCGCTGATGATCGCCGGAATGTTCAGATAGCTCTGCGCCGACGGCGGCGGCCCGATGCATACCGACTCGTCCGCCAGGCGCACGTATTTTGCGTCCGCGTCGGCTTCGGAGTGGACGACGACAGTCTTGATTGCCATCTCGCGGCACGCGCGCTGGATCCGCAACGCGATTTCGCCGCGATTGGCGATCAGCACCTTGTCGAACAGCTGTCCGGCGGATTTGGTTGCCACGGGGCGGGAAATGGTTGGCCACGAAGCGGTCCGCGCGATTCGCGGTCGAGCGAATCGGGCGCCGGCCTCGTCGACGTCAGCCGATGATCACCAAAGGCTGGCCGTATTCGACGGCCTGCCCGTTCTCGGCCAGGATCGCCTTGACCACGCCGGCCCTGTCGGCCTCGATCTCGTTCATCAGCTTCATCGCTTCGATAATGCAAAGCGGATCGCCGACCTGCACGCTGTCGCCGATGTCGACAAAGGCTTTGGCGCCGGGGGAGGCGGAGCGATAGAAAGTCCCGACCATCGGGGACTTGATCGTATGGCCTTCGGGTTCCTGCACCGTGGCCGGGACAGGGACGTGGGTCATGGGCATCGGGCTGGCATGCTGCACGGGAAGCGGGTGGTGATGTGCGGCGGGCGCCAATGCTCGCGTGATTCGAACCCGCTCTTCGCCCTCGGCGATCTCGAGCTCCGCGATGCCCGAGCTTTCGACCAGCTCGATCAATGTTTTGAGTTTGCGCAGATCCATCGCTGGTCCGTCCGGAACTAAGGTCTAGCTCGCCTTGAGCTGGCGCAACGCAAATTGGAGCGCCAGCTCATAGCCCAGCGGGCCCAGTCCCACGATCGTGCCGACCGCCTTGTCCGAGAAGTACGAGTGATGGCGGAAGTGCTCGCGGGCATGGACGTTGGACAAGTGGATCTCGATATAGGGAATCGCCACCGCGGCCAGTGCGTCGCGCAGCGCAACGCTGGTATGGGTGAACGCCGCCGGATTGATCAATACGTAACGCACAGACTCGTTGCGGGCGGCCTGAACGCGGTCGACCAGCGCGCCTTCGTGATTGCTCTGGAAGGTCAGCAGACGAATGCCGGCCGCCCGCGCCTGCGCCTCGAGCCGGGCATCGATGTCCCGCAGCGTGTCGTGCCCATAGACCGCCGGCTCGCGCGTCCCGAGCAGATTCAGATTGGGACCGTGCAGCACCAGCACTGCAACGCTGTTACCCCGTGCGCGGACGTTCGGTGCCACCTTGGCGCTTGCGCGCTTTTGTCCAGGCATGAATTAGGGGCCCCCTTGCCCTCGTAGACGGCGAGTTTGCAGGAGATACGATCACGTTGTCCAGTGTTTGACCGGTTTTGCACGGCACGGCCGGTCAACTAGGGCGGGGGCGGACCAACTGACCGCGGCGCCGCTCCGCCGGGGCGGCGATTAGAGCAGCTTGGTGATTACAGCCCGAATCTTGTCGGGCTTGACTGGACCGAGGTGCGTATACGCGACTTCGCCTTTTCGATCGAGGACCAGGGTGAACGGCAGGGCCACCAGGCTGTTCCCCAGATCTTTCGACAGATCCATCGCGGCATAGCCTCCGATTAGCGCCGGGTAGTTGAGATCGATCTCTTTTGCAAATTGCTGCACTTTGTCTGCATTATCCACGGCGATACCTACAATTTGAAGTCCTTTAGCGCCATATTCATTCTGAGCGCGGACGAGATCCGGCATCTCCTCGCGGCACGGCGCGCACCATGTCGCCCAGAAATTGACTACCAGGACCTTGCCGTGCCACTGCGCCAGCGGCTGGGGCCGCCCAGCCGAGTCCGGCAGCGACAGCGCCAGCAGGGCGGTGGTGTCGGCCGGCGTGCGGTCGTACAGGGCCAGACCGATCCCGGCCGCCAGCGCGATAACCGCAGCCGTAGCGAAGGCGATGTGATTACGAAGCTGCGGCGCCATCTGAGACCATAGCGAGCGCTCGCTTACTGAGCCGAAGCTCAATTGAACCAGGTTTTTTTCGGCGCTTCGGGGGCGCTCGGGGCGACGCTGCCCGCCGGAAGCGCGACCGTCGCCGTCTGGGTCGTCGGCGGATAGCAGATGCCGATGTCGGCGCAACCCTGCGATTCGGCGTGAATGATCAGAGGCTTGCCGGGGGTGAAATTCCGTACGGCCAGATTAACCGTGACGCTGCCCCGGTAGGTCTCGACCCGGCCGAAAAACTCGTCCTGCTTGATCTTCCCCGCGGGCAGTGCGGGCGTCAGCAGGGCGCCGCTCGCCGGGTCGATGGCGAAATGGATCTTGTCACGATAAAGGTAATACCCATCCGCGATGGTGAAGCGGGCTTCGACCGTCTGCGCATCCAGCGCCTTGGCCGAAAAAAGGAAGGCCTTTTCCGGAGACAGCGGATGGGCCTGGCCGAGCACCTGACCCGCGACCGCCAGCAAGGCGGCGGCCGCCAGCGCCTTTGCCGCGCGCTCAATCACCCTGAGGCGAGGTTTCGGCCGCGATCCACTGCAGGTAGGCTGGAAGTCCATGGCTGATGGGGACAACGACAATCTCCGGAAGTTCGTACGGGTGGCGCGCCAGGATCGCGGCCTCCAGCGGCGCGTAAAGCGCGTCGCGCGTCTTGATCAGCAGTTGCGTTTCGTCGGCCGTTTCGATTTCCCCGCGCCAATGGTAAAGTGAGCGCAACGTCGCGCCGACGTGAATGCATGCCGCCAACCTGGCTTCAAGCAGTTCGCGTGCCAGTGCTTCCGCCGCGGATCGTTCCGGCAGCGTGGTCAGGACGAGGATGAACGCCCCTGGCCCCTGTGCAGGCCTCTCCGGAGCCGCGGCCGGCGACAAGGAGCCTCCATGCGCTTTGTTGTGCTGTTCATTTTACTGTCTTTCCCCGTCATCGACCTGATGGTGACGATGCGCTTCGCGCGCTGGACCGGGATCCCGACCCTGGTGTGGCTGCTGGCATCGGCCGCCGTCGGAACGCTGCTGCTGCGCCACGAGCGCGGCGGCTTCCGCGCGCGGACGCTGGGCGCGCTTCGCGGCGATCAGCCGCTGATGCGCGGGCTGGTCGACAGTGGACGCAAGGTGCTGGCCGCGATGCTGTTCATCCTGCCGGGGATCCTCTCCGATCTGCTCGCCATCGCGCTGTTGCTGTTGCCGATCAATCTGGGTCGCCAGCTTGCGACGCAGAGCGCGGGCAACGGATTCGGCGATCCGCTCGACGGCGACTACCGCCGTATCGACTAGCCGTCGGCATCGGTCGGGGCGAGGCCCTAACCGATGATCGTCTGCTCCACTCGCCGGGCTCGGGCATACGCCCAGATCATCAACCCGACGCCGGCGACAATCATTGGAAGGGACAGCCATTGTCCCATCGACCATCCGAACGCCAGGAGGCCCAGGAAGTTGTCAGGCTCGCGGGCGAACTCGACGATAAAACGGAACGCTCCGTAGCCGACGAGGAACAGACCCGACACTGCCCCCAGCGGCCGCCTGTGGCGCGCGTATAGCCAGAGCAGCGCGAACAGCGCGAGTCCCTCCAGTCCGGCTTCATAGAGTTGCGATGGATGGCGTGGCAGCATGCCGGTGCGCTCGTACACCTCGGCGAGATTGTGTGCGAGCGCTTGCTGCGCGTGCGAGACCATCCAGGCTTTGTCCTCGTCCGCCGCCTGCGGAAACAGTACCGCCCACGGCGCCCCGGGATCGGTGACTCGTCCCCAGAGCTCGCCATTGATGAAGTTGCCCAGCCGTCCGAATGCGAGTCCCAGCGGAATCAGCGGCGCGACGAAGTCGGTCACCTCCAGCCAGCGCTTGTGGCGAACTCTGGCGTACACCAGGAGCGCTATCAGAACCCCGAGGAAGCCGCCGTGAAAGCTCATGCCTCCCTGCCAGAGCGCGAGCGTTTCCATCGGATGCGCCAGGTAGTACATCGGCTTGTAGAACAGGATGTAGCCGAGACGGCCGCCCAGGATCACGCCGAAGACGCCGTAGAACAGCATGTCGTCGACGTCGCGCGGGTGCCAGCCGGTGAGGAGATTTTGCCGCGCGCGTATCTTGCCGAAGACCACGAACAGCACGAACCCGACTAGGTACATCAGCCCGTACCAGCGCACCGCAAGCGGGCCCAGGTGAATCGCGACCGGATCGAATTGCGGGTGGACCAGCATCGGACGATTATGACACTGCCGCCGCGGCTACCCGGCGGCCCGCCGCGGTTGCGCGGACCGACGCGCGCGCCGTCGCTACGAACCTCGACAGGCACGCGCTGCGGTTGCCCGCCCGCCACGCGAGCAGCACTGTCAGCCGCGGCGATTCCTCTCGCAGCTGGCGATAGACGACGCCGCGGCGCCGCATGTGCCGCAGCGACGCCGGCACCAGAGCGACGCCGAGGCCGGCGGAGACGAGACTGACGATCGTCTGCATCTGGATCGCTTCCTGCGCAATGCGCGGCGTGAAGCCGCACTGACGGCAGAATTCGATGATCGCGTCGTACGGGCCCGCTGCGGCGGAACGGGGAAAGATGACGAACGGCTTCTCCGCCAGGGAGGCCAGCGAGAGTGCCGGACGCGATCGTGCCAGAGGATCGTCGGCCGGCAACGCGGCAACCAGCGCCTCGCGCAGCAGCGGCAGGCTCGCGAGCGCGGCATCGTCGACCGGCGCCAGCAGCATGCCCGCGTCGATGCGCCCCTCGTGCAGCTCGCGCAACTGGACGTCGCTGGTCAGCTCGCGCAACTCGAGCGTCACGTCCGGATGGGCTGCGCGATACGCGCTCAGCAGTCCGGGCAGGATGCTGTAATCGACGGTGCTGATAAAACCGAGTGTCAATCGTCCGGTCTCCCCGGACTCCGCCCGCCGCGTCCGCACGGCGAGCGTGTCGGCATCGGCCAGCATCCTGCGCGCCTGATCGAGCAAGTAGGCGCCCGCGTCGGTCAGCTCGACGCGGCGCTTGCTGCGGCGAAGCAGCTGGGCGCCGATCTCGCGCTCGAGCTGCTGGATCTGCCGCGACAGCGGCGGCTGCGACATGTGCAGCCGTGCCGCCGCGCGCCCGAAGTGCAGCGACTCGGCAACGGCCACGAAATAGCGGAGGCGGCGAAGGTCGAGCATTAATACCTTTAGTGCATCAATTATAGCGAAAAAGTGTATTGGACAGTATCAGAGTCCGCGCGCTATAAAAAGCCCTTAGGGACCCTACCGATGCGCACCTCGATCCTCGACCGCCAGCACCCGGCAACGCTGCTTTCGCTGACCTCGCTGTTCTGGGCCGGCAACATGGTCATCGGTCGCGCCGTGGCCGACGCGATGTCGCCGATAGGCCTGTCGTACTGGCGATGGGTGATCGTGATCGCCGTGCTGGCGCCGTTTTGTTGGCGTGAAGTGGTCGCCAAGCGGATGCAGCTGTTTCGATCGTGGCGGATTCTGCTGCTGCTGAGCGTGATGAGCACCGGGCTGTACAACGCCCTGACCTATTGGTCGCTGCACTACACGACGGCCACCAACACGACGCTGTTGAACTCGACGATCCCGATCTGGGTGATGGTCGCGTCGTGGATCCTGCTCAGGCACTTGCCGCCGGCGCGCGCGCTGCTTGGGTTCCTGACTTCGCTGGTCGGCGTGCTGTTCATCGTCGCGCGCGGCCATCCGGGCGCGCTGTTCACGCTGGCGCCGAACGTCGGCGACCTGATCATGCTGACCGCGCTGTTCATCTGGGGCTTCTACGCGGTGCTGCTCCGCTATCGCCCGGCCGATCTCTCCCCCCTTGGTTATGTCTTCGTCACCGGCGTGATCGGCACGCTGATCGCGACGCCGGTCTTCCTGGTCGATCGCGCCTTGTCGGCAACGCCCGATCTGTCGTGGCAGGCACTGGCAGCGATCGGGTATTTCGCGCTGTGCTCCAGCCTCGCCGCGACGCTCTGCTACAACAACGCGATCGATCGCGTAGGCCCTGTCCACGCGAGCCTGTTCATTCACCTGGTGCCGCTGTTCGGAAGCCTGCTTGCGATCGCCTTTCTCGACGAGCGCCCGGGTTGGCAACATCTGATCGGCATGGCGCTCATATTGTCTGGAATATTGCAGGCCCGGCGCGCCGCCGTCGCCGCGCCAAGGCACTGACGCATCCGCACCGCAGTCGCGCGAAGCGATTGCAGCGCCTTATCATCGACAGCCCATCCGATCCTCGAGACGCCATGCCCAACAATCGACGCAGCCGCATCATCACCCAGGGAGTCGCCCGCTCGCCCAACCGCGCGATGCTTCGCGCCGTCGGTTTCGGCGACGGCGATTTCGACAAGCCTATCGTCGGTGTGGCCAACGGCCACAGCACGATGAACCCCTGCAACGCAGGGATCCAGCCGCTGGTCGACCGCGCGATGGCGGCGCTCGCCGCAGCGGGTGCCAAGCCGCAGGTCTTCGGTTTCCCGACGGTGGCCGACGGCATCGGCATGGGCACCGAAGGAATGAAATATTCGCTCGTGTCGCGCGAGGTCATCGCCGACTCGATCGAGGTCGCGGTGATGGGACAGTGCATGGACGGCGTCCTGTGCGTCGGCGGCTGCGACAAGAACATGCCGGGCTCGATGATGGCGATGGCCCGGATGAACGTGCCGGCGATCTTCGTCTACGCCGGCACGATCAAGCCCGGACACTGGAAGGGGCAGACCTTGACCATCGTCAGCCCGTTCGAGGCGGTGGGCGCGTTCACCGCAGGCAAGATGTCGAAGGAGGACCTGGACGGCATCGAAAAAAACGCCTGTCCGACCGTCGGCGCCTGCGGCGGGCAATATACGGCCAACACGATGTCCTCATCGTTCGAGGCGCTGGGGATGAGCCTGCTCGGCAGTTCGCAGCTCGCCTCGCCCGATCCGGAAAAGGCCGACAGCGCGGCGGCGTCGGCAAGCGCGCTGGTTCATGCGATCGAGCTGGATTTGAAGCCGCGGGACATCATCACGCGTCGGTCGATCGAAAACGCGATAGCGCTGGTGATGGCGACCGGCGGCTCGACCAACGCGGTGCTGCATTACCTCGCGATCGCCTCCGCCGCCGGCGTCGAGTGGTCGATCGACGATTTCGAGCGCGTGCGCCAGCGCGTGCCGGTGCTGTGCGACCTGAAGCCATCGGGCCGCTTCGTCGCCGTCGATTTCAATGCCGCCGGCGGCGTGCCGCAGGTGCTCAAGATGCTGCTCGCCCACGATCTCATCGACGGTGACTGCATGACGATCACCGGCAAGACGATCGGCGAAGAACTGGCCGACGTCGCCGACACGCCGCGTCGCGATCAGGAGGTCATCCGCCCCTGGGACCGTCCGATGTACGCGCAAGGCCACCTGGCGATCCTCAAGGGGAATCTCGCGCCCGAAGGGTGCGTGGCCAAGATCACCGGCCTGAAAAGCCTGTCCATCACGGGCCCGGCTCGGGTGTTCGACTCCGAGCCCGCGGCACTGGACGCGATCATCGGAAAAAAAATCAAGCCGGGCGACGTGATGGTGATTCGCTACGAAGGTCCGAAAGGCGGTCCCGGCATGCAGGAGATGCTGGCGCCAACGTCGGCGCTGATCGGTCAGGGGCTGGGCGACAGCGTCGGACTGATCACCGACGGCCGATTCTCGGGCGGCACCTGGGGCATGGTCGTCGGGCATGTCGCGCCCGAGGCGTATGTCGGGGGCATGATCGCGCTGGTCGAGGAGGGCGACTCGATCACGATCGATGCGCACCGGCGGCTGATTCAGCTCAACGTCGACGAGGCCAGGATCGTCGCGCGCCGCGCGAAATGGTCGCCGCCGCCGCCGCGCTACACGCGAGGCGTGCTGGCCAAGTACATGAAGCTTGTGTCGACGGCGAGCCGCGGGGCGCTGACCGACGCCTGAGATGGCTCGCACGGCGGAAGGCCCCGATCGCGGCGATCGGCATCCATTGGTAGACGGAACCATTGACGCCGCTCAAGATCGTAAACACTGGGCTCATCATCGCGGCTGTGTTCGGTCTGAACGCCCGCGTGCGCGACGGCTGACGGAGCGTCGCGCGAACGAGCTCGGGGACATGCGATGGAGGAGGTGTCCGTGCGCCTGCATACCCGTATCCTGCGTATCCTGTCGCTCGCTGCCCCGGCGTTGCTCGCCGCATGCGCTTCCGCTCCGGTCGGCGCGCCCGTCGCGGCGCCGCGACTCATCGTCGGTGATCATTGGCAGTACCGCGTCATCGACAACATGCGCCGCGGCGCGATCTCGCAGCTCGATGCGGAGGTAGTGGGCGTCGCCGGTGGCGTCGCGACGCTCAAGTTCGTGCGGGTCGACGATGACGGCCGGCGCACCGAATGGGCCGACGAGATCGACGGCGGCGGCGGGTTGCGCGCGGGCATTCTGGGCGACGTCGGTCCGCGACGCTTCTCCCCGGCCGCTTCGCTGTTTGCGTTTCCTCTCGAGCAAGGCAAGACATGGCGGCAGACCGTCCCGACGCTTCGCAGCGACACGGGCCTGCGCGACGCCATCCTGGTCTACGGCGACGTTAAGGGCCGCGCGCAAGTGAGCGTTCCAGCAGGCAGCTTCGACGCAGTGCATATCTACCGGGTCCTGGATCTCGACGACGGGCAGCCGTGGCGCACGCGGACGACTCGCCGCGATCAGATCTGGTACGCACCCGAGGTCAAGGGGGCGGTGCGCGAGGCGCGCGAAGCCACCTACGCCGAGCCCGGTGATAGCGGCGCGACGCAGGTCTATACCGAGCGTACGGTCACCGAGCTCGTCGCGTTCCGGCCCGGGCGCGCTTAGCGCCCGGTCTTCCTCGGGTCACGCGAGGCGCGCCGCTGCCGCGCCAGCGAGGGCTTTGGCGGTCCGCACAGCGCGGCGGCACCCCACCGGATCCATTCAACCATCGCAGGCGAACCGGCTCAGAGGCCGAGCCGCTGCCAGATGATCGTCGTCAGGCTCGCCTGGTTCAACGTATAGAAATGCAGGCCCGGCGCGCCATGCGTCAGCAGGCCGTCGCACAGGTCGGTGACGACGTCGAGGCCGAAGGCGCGGATTGCCGCACTGTCGTCTCCGAAGCTCTCGAGCTTGTTGCGGATCCAGCGCGGGATCTCCGCGCCGCACGCATCGGAAAAGCGCGCCAGCTTGGTGAAGCTCGCGATCGGCATCACACCCGGCACGATCGGCACGTCGACGCCAAGCGCCGCGGCCTCGTCGACAAAGTGATAGTAGCTGTCGGCGTTGAAGAAATACTGGGTGATCGCCGAGTTGGCGCCGGCATCGAGCTTGCGTTTGAAGTTCGCCATGTCGTCGCGCGGGCTCCGCGACTGGGGGTGGTATTCCGGGTAGCAGGCGACGTCGATATGGAACCAGTCGCCGGTGGTTTCGCGGATGAACGCGACCAGCTCGTTTGCATAGCGGAATTCGCCGACGTCGGCGCTGCCCGACGGCAGGTCGCCGCGCAGCGCCACCAGATGGCCGATGCCGTGCTCGCGATAAGTGGCCAGCGTCGCGCGCACCGTCTCCCGGGTCGAGCCGATGCATGAAATGTGCGGCGCTGCGCGCTGGCCGCTCGCCTGGATGTCGAGCACCGCCGCCAGCGTGCGGTCGCGCGTCGATCCGCCGGCGCCGTAGGTTACCGAAAAAAATTTCGGACCGAGCTGCGCGAGCTGCTCTCGCGTCGCCGACAGCTTCGTTGCGCCTTCCGGCGTCGCCGGCGGAAAGAACTCGAAACTGAAAATGCGGTCGCTGCCTCCGCTCATTCCGCGCCCGCTACGTTTTTTTCGGCAGGAGCAGCGCCGACAGCGCCCACGAAATAATGCTGTACAGGATCGCGCCTCCGACGGCCGGCCAGAAGCCGGCGACGTGGAAGCCTTCGATGAACGAGCCGACGAACCAGAACAGCAGGCCGTTGATCACGAAAATGAACAGGCCGAGGGTCAGCAAGGTCGCCGGCAAGGTCAGCAGCACGAGCAGCGGACGGATGAACGTATTGATCAGCCCCAGCACCAGCGCCGCGATCAGCGCCGATACGATCGAATCGACTTTGATCGACGACATCAGGTAAGGCAGCGCGAACAGCGCCGCGGCGTTGATCAGCCACACCAGAAGCAGTCGCATGTTTCCTCTCCCCAAGGCCGATTGATCGGACGCGATGCCCGGCGCGTTGATCGCGAGCGAGGCTTACGGCCCAACGCGCCGGCGCGACGACACCATCAATAGCGATAAGTCTCCGGCTTGTACGGGCCCTGGACGTCCACGCCGATATATCGGGCCTGTTTGTCGGACAGCTCGGTCAGCATCGCGCCCAGCTTTTTGAGTTGCAGCCGCGCGACTTTTTCGTCCAGATGCTTGGGCAGAACATACACGCCGACCGGATACTTGCTGCTCCTGGTCCGAGCATCGGTCCACAGCTCGATCTGCGCCATCACCTGGTTGGCGAACGAGCTCGACATCACATAGCTCGGATGCCCGGTTCCGCAGCCAAGGTTCACCAGCCTTCCCTCGGCCAGCAGGATGATGCGCTTGCCGTCGGGAAAGATGACGTGGTCGACCTGCGGCTTGATGTTCTCCCACGTGTATTGCTTGAGCCCGGCGACGTCGATCTCGTTGTCGAAGTGGCCGATGTTGCACACGATCGCGTTGTGCTTCATTCGCCTCATGTGGGCGAGCGTAATGACGTCGATGTTGCCGGTCGCGCTGACGAAGATGTCCGCCTTGTCGGCCGCGTAATCCATCGTGACGACGCGGTAGCCCTCCATTGCCGCCTGCAGCGCGCAAATCGGATCGACTTCGGTGACCCACACCTGCGCCGACAATGCGCGCAACGCCTGCGCCGAGCCCTTGCCGACGTCGCCGTAACCGGCAACGAGCGCGACCTTGCCGGCGATCATCACGTCGGTCGCGCGCTTGATGCCGTCGACCAGCGATTCGCGACAACCGTAAAGATTGTCGAACTTGCTCTTGGTCACCGAATCGTTGACGTTGATCGCCGGAAAGGCGAGCCGGCCCTCCTTGTGCATCGTGTACAGGCGCTTGACGCCGGTCGTCGTTTCCTCGGTGACTCCCTTGATGCTGGATTTGATGCGCGAATAGAAATGCGGATCCTGCGCCAGCCGCCGCGCGATTGCGGCGAACAGCGCGAACTCCTCCTCGTTCGACGGATGCCCGATCAGCGACCGGTCCGACTCGGCCTGCGCGCCCAGGTGCACGAGCAGAGTCGCGTCGCCGCCGTCGTCCAGGATCATGTTGGGCGCGTCGCCCGCTCCCTGGCCGCCCCATTCGAAAATGCGATGGGTGAATTCCCAATATTCGTCGAGCGTCTCGCCCTTGTATGCGAATACCGGGACGCCGCTGGCGGCGATCGCGGCCGCGGCATGGTCCTGCGTCGAGTAAATATTACAAGATGCCCAGCGCACTTCGGCGCCGAGCGCCTTCAGGGTTTCAATCAGCACCGCCGTCTGGATCGTCATGTGCAGGCTGCCGGCGATGCGCGCGCCGCGCAGCGGCTGCTCGGGCGCGAACTCTTCGCGGATCGCCATCAGCCCGGGCATCTCGGTCTCTGCGATGGCGATTTCCTTGCGGCCCCAGGGAGCAAGGTCCAGGTCGGCGACCCGGAAGTCGGTGAATTGCTGGATGTCGGTTGTAGCGTTCATGGTCACTCCGTTAGCGAGCGGCTGGCGAGGGGAAAGGAGGTTTTTCTCGCTCGTTCCCCGCGGGAAGCCGCGGTTTAACGAGCGCCGTTGCCATGGGAATGCCCCGAGCCTGGCAGCCGCGCCTTACGGAAGGCGGCTGTTGCAACGCTCCTCGGGGACGGTCATTTTAGCCTAAGCCCGGCGACCGTGGAACCGCCTTCCGGGGTGCCGGCGCCGGCGTCCCGCCGGGGCGTCGGCACCAGCGGGCCCAATAACTGCTTACACTTTCCGGCAGGGGACTAAATACCTCGTTACAACTCCCATGCAACGAACGAGGCAAAAGCCGGACAATCCAACGATTGTCCCATTGGGGCATGGTGCCGATAAGCGATGAATGACCAAACGCACGATCCGGGGAAACCCGAGCCCGCGGCCGCCGGCCGCCGGCCCGTGGTGGAGACCGTCGATGAGCAGCCCGCGCTGACCCGGCCAGGTCCAAGAGCGCGTCGCCGGCCGTGGATCCTGGCCGCGGTCGTGGTTGCCGCAGTCGCGCTCGCCGCGTGGTACTGGTTCGGGCATGGCGCGAGCGACGCGGCCAAGGCGGCCAAGGGCGATGCCGCCTCGCGTCCGCTGCCGGTCGTGGCCGCGCCGGCGCGCAAGGGCGACATCGACGTCTCGATCGACGCGCTGGGCACCGTTACGCCTCTCAACAACGTCATCGTCCGCACCCGCGTCGACGGACAGTTGCTGAGCGTCGCCTTCCGCGAGGGCCAGAATGTCAAGGCGGGAGACCTGCTCGCGCAGATCGACCCGCGGCCGTTCGAAGTGATGTTGACGCAGGCGAACGGGCAGATGGCGCGCGACCAGGCGCAGCTCAAAAACGCCCAGGTCGATCTCGAGCGCTACCAGACGCTGCTGGCCCAGGACTCGATCTCCAGACAGCAGGTCGACACGCAGGCGGCGCTGGTTCGACAGTTTCAGGGTGCCATCGAGTCCGATAAAGGCGCGATCGACAACGCCAGGCTGCAGATCACCTATGCCCGCGTCACGGCGCCGATCAACGGCCGCGTCGGATTACGCCAGGTCGATCCCGGCAACATCGTTCACGCTTCCGACAGCAACGGCCTGGTGACGATCACCCAGGTGCAGCCGGTCACCGTCATCTATCCGGTGCCGGAGGACAATGTGCCGCGCATCGTCAAGCGCATGCAAACCACGCAATCCATCGCAGTCGATGCGTTCGACCGCGGCGGCAGGACCAAGCTCGCGACAGGCAAGCTGCTGACGATCGACAACCAGATCGATACGACCACCGGCACCGTCAAGGTCAAGGCCGAGTTTCCCAACACCGACAGTGCGCTGTTTCCGAACCAGTTCGTCAACGTGCGCATGGTGGTCGAGACGCACGAAGATGTGACGCTGGTCCCGACGGCCGCCGTACAGCGCGGCGCCCCCGGCACGTTCGTCTTCCTGGTGAAGGATGACAAGACCGTCGCGATGACGCCGGTGCAGCTCGGCGCGGTGTCCGGCGAGACGACCGAGGTGAGCAAAGGCCTCGCGCCGGGCAATCTGGTCGTCGTCGACGGCGCGGACAAGCTTCGTGACGGCTCGAGCGTCGAATTGATCGATGCTGCCGCGCGTGCGACGCAGCAGGCGGCGCCGCCGCGCGAGAACGCGCCGGGCGCCGGCAAGGGAGCAAACGGCCAGGGACGGCGCGGCAAGGGCGGCGGCTGACGCGCCGCCGGCGCAAAGCGGCACGCTCGACCAAAGCGTTCGATGAATCCGTCTCGCCCATTCATCCTTCGGCCGGTGGCGACATCGCTGCTGATGCTCGCGATCCTGCTCGCCGGCATCATCGCCTACCGCGTGCTGCCGATTTCGGCGCTGCCCCAAGTCGACTATCCGACGATACAGGTGGTGACGCTGTATCCGGGCGCCAGTCCCGACGTCACTACGTCGTCGATCACCGCGCCGCTCGAGCGGCAGTTCGGCCAGATGCCGGGGCTCAAGCAGATGTCTTCGACCAGCTCCGGCGGCTCTTCGGTCATCACCTTGCAATTCGATCTGAATCTGTCGCTGGACATCGCCGAGCAGGAAGTGCAGGCGGCGATCAACGCATCCGGCAGCTTCCTACCCGCCGACCTTCCGACGCCGCCGATCTACAACAAGGTCAATCCGGCGGACACCCCGATCATGACCCTGGCGCTGACCTCCAAGACGCTTCCGCTGCCGAAGATCGAGGACCTCGCCGACACGCGGCTGGCGACCAAGCTGTCGCAGCTGCCCGGCGTGGGATTGGTCTCCCTGAGCGGCGGACAGCGGCCGGCGGTGCGCATCCAGGCCAATCCGACCGCACTGGCGGCCTACGGCATGTCGCTCGACGACGTGCGCACAGCCATCACCAATGCCAACACCAACCAGGCCAAGGGCAGCTTCGACGGGCCGACGCGGGCCTCGACCATCGACGCCAACGACCAGTTGAAGAGCGCCGACGATTACAAGAGCATGATCATCGCCTACCGCAACGGCTCGCCGGTGCGGCTCACCGACGTCGCCGACATCATCGACGGCGCCGAGAACACGCGACTTGCCGCCTGGGCGAACCAGCAGCCGGCGATCATCGTCAACATCCAGCGCCAGCCGGGCGCCAACGTGATCGAAGTCGTCGACCGGATCAAGCAGCTGCTGCCGCAGCTGCAGGCGTCGCTGCCCGCCGCGGTCGACGTCACGATGCTGACCGACCGCACGATCACGATACGAGCTTCGGTGCACGACGTGCAGTTCGAGCTGTTCCTCGCAGTCGCGCTGGTCGTGATGGTCATTTTCCTGTTCCTGCGCAGTCTCTCGGCAACGGTGATTCCGAGCGTCGCGGTGCCGCTGTCGCTGGTCGGCACGTTCGGCGTGATGTACCTGGCCGGCTTCTCGATCAACAACCTGACCCTGATGGCGCTGACGATCGCGACCGGCTTCGTCGTCGACGACGCGATCGTCATGATCGAGAACATCGCCCGCTACATCGAGGCCGGCGAAAAGCCGCTGGCTGCGGCGCTCAAGGGAGCCGAGCAGATCGGGTTCACCATCATTTCGCTGACGATTTCGCTGATCGCGGTGCTGATACCCCTGCTGTTCATGGGCGACGTCGTCGGGCGGCTTTTTCGCGAGTTCGCGATCACGCTGGCGATATCGATCCTGATTTCGGCGGTCGTTTCGCTGACCTTGACGCCGATGATGTCGGCGCGCTTCCTGCGCCACACCGAAAAGGAGAAGCAGGGGAAGCTCTATCGGCGAAGCGGCGAGATCTTCGAGCGCCTGATCGAGCGCTATGGCCGGATGCTCAACTGGGTGCTCGACCGCCAGCCCGCGACCCTGGTGGTTGCGGCAATCACGCTGATACTCACCGTCATCCTGTACATATTCATCCCGAAAGGCTTTTTTCCGATCCAGGACACCGGGGCGATCCAGGGGATCACCGAGGCCCCGCAAACCGTGTCGTTCGCCGCGATGGCGGAGCGGCAGCAGGCGCTCGCCGCCGTCATCCTGCAGGACCCCGCGGTCGAGAGTCTGTCGTCGTTCATCGGCGTCGACGGCACCAATACGACCTTGAACAGCGGGCGCATGCTGATCAATCTGAAGCCGCTCGGAGACCGGCACGGCCGCGTCACCGACGTCATCCGCAATCTGCAGTCGCGTGTCGCCGGGGTCGAAGGCATAGCGCTGTACATGCAGCCGGTGCAGGACCTGACGATCGAGGACCGCGTCAGCCGCACGCAATACCAGTTCACCGTCGAGGACACGAATCCGGACGAATTGAGTGTCTGGGTTCCGCGGATCGTCGAGCGGCTGCGCGGCATCCCGCAGCTGGCCGACGTCGCCAGCGACCTGCAGGATGGCGGGTTGCAGGCGTACGTGGACATCGACCGCGCGACAGCCAGCCGCTACGGGATCACCCCCGCGGCGATCGACAACGCGCTGTACAACGCGTTCGGCCAGCGGCTGGTATCGACGATATTCACACAGACCAACCAATACCGGGTCGTGCTGGAAGTGAAGCCCGAGTTCCAGCTCGGGCCGGAAGCGCTGTCGCAGGTTTACGTGCCGGTCGGCAACGTCTCGTCGGCGCCGGCCGCCGTCGGCGCCAACGCCTCCGCGGCGCTGGCGGCACCCGGCGCAGGAAGCAGTACGAGCAGTTCGAGCTCGCAGCCGCCGCAGCAGGTTCCCTTGACGTCGATCGCACGCATCAGCGAGCACGCGACGCCGCTGCTCGTCACGCATGTCGGCCAGTTTCCGGCGGCCACGGTTTCGTTCAACCTGGCACCCGGCGCATCGCTCGGTAACGCGGTCGAGGAGATACAGAAAGCGCAGCAGGAGCTCGGGCTGCCGCCCAGCGCGCAGATTCGCTTCCAGGGTGCCGCCGCGGCATTTCGCGGCTCGCTCGCCAACGAGCTCTGGCTGATTCTGGCCGCGATCGTCACGATGTATATCGTGCTGGGCGTGCTGTACGAAAGCTACATTCATCCGATCACGATCCTGTCGACCCTGCCGTCGGCCGGCGTCGGCGCGCTGCTCGGCCTGATGATCTTCGGCAAGGACCTCGACGTCATCGCCATCATCGGCATCGTGCTGCTGATCGGCATCGTCAAGAAGAATGCGATCATGATGATCGACTTCGCGCTCGACGCCGAGCGCAAGGAAGGCAAGCCTCCGCGCGAGGCGATCTTCCAGGCGTGCCTGCTGCGCTTTCGCCCGATCATGATGACGACGATGGCGGCGCTGCTCGCCGCGCTGCCGCTGATGCTGGGCTGGGGCGTCGGCTCCGAATTGCGTCATCCGCTCGGCATCACGATGGTTGGCGGCCTGATCGTCAGCCAGATGCTGACGCTGTTCACCACGCCGGTCATCTACCTCGCGTTCGACCGCCTCGCTCGCCGTGTCGAAGGCCGCCTTGGCCGGAAGGCCGGATCCGTGCCCGCTCCTCGGGCCGGAGATTGACATGGCCGACGAAGAAGCCGACGCGCTGCCCGGACAGGTCAACCTGTCGGCGCCGTTCATCGCGCGGCCGGTCGCGACCACGCTGCTGACAATCGGTCTGGCGCTCGCCGGCGCCGCCGCGTTCCGGTTGCTGCCGGTATCGCCGCTGCCTCAGGTCGATTTTCCGACGATCTCGGTGTCGGCATCGTTGCCCGGCGCGAGTCCGGAAACGATGGCCGCGACCGTGGCGACGCCGCTCGAACGCTCGCTCGGACGTATCGCCGACATTACCGAGATGACGTCGAGCAGCTCGCTGGGTTCGACGCGCGTCACGCTGCAATTCGACCTGTCCCGCGACATCGACGGCGCCGCGCGCGACGTGCAGGCCGCGCTTAACGCCGCGCGAAGCCTCTTGCCTACCGGACTGCCAGGCAATCCGACGTATCGCAAGGTGAATCCGGCCGACGCGCCGATCATGATCCTGGCGCTCACCTCCGACACGATGACCCAGGGGCAGATGTACGACGCCGGGTCGACGATCATCGCGCAGAAGCTCTCGCAATTGTCGGGGGTAGGCGACGTGACGGTCGGCGGCAGCTCGCTGCCGGCGGTGCGGGTCGAGCTCGATCCCCAGAAGCTCAACAAGTACGGCATAGGCTTCGAGACCGTGCGCACGGTACTCGCCGCCACCAACGCCAACCGGCCGAAGGGGTCGGTCGAGGACGGCGACCGCCATTGGCAGGTCCAGGCCAACGACCAGGCAAAAAAAGCCGTCGACTATCTGCCGCTGATCATCGCCTACCGCAACGGCGCCGCGGTCAAGCTTACCGACCTGGGCCGGGTCGTCGACTCGGTGCAAGACCTGCGCAACGCCGGATCGTCGAACGGCAAGCCTTCGGTGCTGATCGTCATCAGCCGTCAGCCGAACGCGAACATCATCGAGACGGTCGACAGCGTCACCGAAATGCTGCCTCAGATCCGCGCCTCGATCCCGAGCGCGATCAAGGTGGACGTGGTGATGGAGCGGACGACGACGATACGCGCGTCGCTGCGCGACGTCGAGCGCACGCTGATCGTCGCCGTCTGCCTGGTCGTCCTGGTCGTGTTCGTCTTCCTGCGCAACTGGCGTGCAACGCTGATTCCCAGCGTCGCCGTCCCGGTTTCGCTGATCGCGACCTTCGGGGTCATGTATCTGTGCGGCTTCAGCCTGAACAATCTCTCACTGATGGCACTGACGATCGCGACCGGGTTCGTCGTCGACGATGCGATCGTCGTACTGGAAAACGTGTCTCGCCACATCGAGCAAGGCGTCGCGCCGTTCAAGGCGGCGCTGATCGGCGCCCGCGAGGTCGGTTTCACGGTCCTCTCGATGAGCCTGTCGCTGATCGCCGTGTTCATTCCGATCCTGCTGATGGGCGGCATCGTCGGCCGTTATTTCCGCGAGTTCGCCGTAACCCTGTCGGTAGCGATCCTGATCTCGTTGATGCTCTCACTGACGATGACGCCGATGATGTGCTCGCGCCTGCTGCGTCCGGACAGCGAACGGCGGCACGGAAAGGTGTACGAGTGGAGCGAGCGCGGCTTCGAGCGGGTGCGGCGCAGCTACGAGCGGACGCTCGACTGGGCTCTGGGGCACGGCATCCTGATGATGCTGATATTGCTGGCGGTCGTGTGCCTCAACGTCTACCTGTACGTGATCATCCCGAAGGGCTTTTTCCCCACCCAGGATACCGGCCGGCTGATCGGCTTCATCCAGGCCGACCAGAGCATTTCGTTCCAGGCAATGCAGCCGAAGCTCGCCAGCTTCGTCGACATCGTCCGCGCCGATCCCGCAGTCGACACCGTCGTTGCATTCACCGGCGGCGCGCAACGGAATACAGGCAGGATGTTCGTGCAGCTGAAGCCGCTCGCCCAGCGCAAGGAGTCTGCCGACAAGATCATTGCACGCCTGCGGATCAAGCTCGCCAAGGAACCCGGCGCGAATCTATTTCTCAACCCCGTTCAGGACATTCGCGTCGGTGGCAGACAGGCGAACGCGACCTACCAGTACACGCTGCAGGCGGACGACCTGAACGAACTGCGCACCTGGGAGCCGCGCATACGCGCGGCGCTCTCCCGGCTCCCGCAATTGGTCGACGTCAACACCGACCAGCAGGACAAGGGGTTGCAGACCTCGCTGGTGATCGATCGCGACACGGCGGCGCGGCTCGGCGTGTCGCCAAGCCTGATCGATACGACCCTGAACGACGCGTTCGGGCAGCGGCAGGTGTCGACCATCTATTCCGCGCTCAACCAGTATCATGTCGTGATGGAGGCGTCGCCCGAGTACTGGCAGGCGCCCGACACGCTCAACGACGTGTACGTGAGCACGAACAGCGGCGCGCAGGTTCCGCTGTCGTCGATCGCGAGGTACGCACCGACCAATACCGCGCTGGGGGTGAATCACCAGTCGCAGTTCGTCGCCTCGACGATCTCGTTCAATCTTCCCGAAGGAACGTCACTAGGCCAGGCGACGGTCGCCATCGATGGCGCGCTGGCGCAACTGGGCGTCCCCGCGACGATACGCGGCAGCTTCCAGGGAACGGCGCAAGCGTTCCAGGCCTCCCTCAACAGCCAGCCCTGGCTGATTCTTGCGGCCCTGCTGACCGTCTATATCGTGCTCGGCATCCTATATGAAAGCTACGTGCACCCGATCACGATCCTGTCGACGCTGCCGTCGGCCGGGGTCGGGGCGCTGCTCGCGCTGCTGTTGTTCCAGACCGAGTTCAGCGTCATCGCGCTGATCGGCGTCATTTTGCTTATCGGCATCGTCAAGAAAAACGCGATCATGATGATCGACTTCGCACTCGAGGCCGAGCGCCACCGCGGGATGAGCTCGCGCGATGCGATATTCGAAGCCTGCCTGCTGCGCTTCCGCCCGATCATGATGACGACGATGGCCGCACTGCTGGCCGCGATACCGCTCGCGCTGGGCAGCGGCGACGGCGCGGAGCTGCGCCGGCCGCTGGGCATTTCGATCGTCGGTGGGTTGATCGTCAGCCAGATGCTGACCTTGTACACGACGCCGGTCGTCTATCTCTATCTCGATCGCTTCAGCATCTGGACCCGACAGCTGCGGCGGCGCCGTATTCCGAGGGCAAGTCCGGCCGCAGCTGTCGGCGACTGATCAGGACGATGCGAACGATGCACACCCCTCCCCAACTCCGAGCGAGCCTCATAGCAGCGATGGTCGCCGGCGCCGCATCGCTGCTCGCCGCGTGCACGCTCGGCCCGAACTACGCGCGGCCCGAGGCCGAAGCGCCCGCCGCGTACAAGGAAGCGCAAGGCTGGAAGACGGCGCAACCGCGCGAGACCGAACCGCGCGGCCCCTGGTGGACGGTGTTCAACGATCCGCAACTCGATGCGCTGCTCGTCCAGGTCGAAGTCAGCAACCAGACGATCAAGGCGGCGGAAGCGCGGGTTCGCGAGGCGCGTGCGCTGACACAGCAAGCGCAGGCGGCGTATTTTCCGATCGTCACCGCCAATGCCAGTGCGACGCGGGGCGGCGGCCGCGCCACCATCGGCGGCAGCACGGACGTCAGCGGCGGCGGCGTGGGCGGAGCGGTGCGCAACAGCTACAACGTCTCGCTCGACGTCAACTGGGAGATCGATCTTTGGGGCCGCGTGCGCAGGACCGTCGAGGCCGGCGAAGCAACGGCGCAGGCCAGCGTCGCCGACCTGGAAGCAGCAAAGCTGTTGGCGCAGGCACAGCTCGCCGAAGACTATTTCCTGCTGCGCGCGCAGGACGCTCAGATTCGTCTGCTTACCGAAACGGTCGACGCCTATCAGAAGTCGCTGCAGCTGACACGCAACCAGTATGCGGTCGGGGTCGCTGCCCGCGCCGACGTCGCGCAGGCCGAGACGCAGCTCAAGTCGACGCAGGCGCAGGCGCTGGATGCCGGCGTCCAGCGCGCGCAGCTCGAACACGCGATCGCAGTGCTGCTCGGCAAGCCACCCGCGGATTTCTCCATCGCTCCGGAGGAGGTCACGACTACGTTTCCGTCGATCCCGCTCGGCCTGCCCTCGGAGCTGCTGGAGCGGCGGCCGGATATCGCGGCGGCAGAGCGCCGCGTTGCCGCGGCGAACGCCCAAGTCGGCGTAGCCGAAGCGGCGTTTTTCCCGGCCCTGACCTTGTCGGCGACCGGCGGGTTCCAGAGCTCGGTGCTATCGCAGCTCTTCACGCTGCCCAGCCGCTACTGGTCGATCGGCCCGGCGCTGGCGCAGACGATATTCGACGCAGGATTGCGCCGTGCCCAGTCGGCGCAGGCGATAGCGACCTACGACGAGAACGTAGCCAATTACCGGCAGACGGTCCTCGGCGGCTTTCAGGAAGTCGAGGACAATCTGGCGGCGTTGCGCATTCTCGAACAGGAGGCTCTCGTACAGGACGAGGCGGTCAAATCGGCGCGCGAATCGCTGACGATCACGCTCAACCAGTATCGCGCCGGAACGGCGAATTACCTTGCGGTCGTCGTCGCGCAGGCAGTCGCGCTGTCGAACGAGCGCACGGCGCTGACGATTCTGGGTCGCCGGCTGACGGCGAGCGTGACGCTGATCAAGGCGCTGGGCGGAGGCTGGGACGCCGCACAATTGCCGCCCGGCTAGTGCGCGGCAGGCTATGGGCCCGACGGGCTCGATTGCGCGGCGAACTGCTCGAGCAGCGCCCCAGCGAGACTCGACTCGCGCTTGTAGAATCCCTCGGTGTGGAAAGTCTCTTCGAGCGCGAACAATTCGTAGTCGAGGTGATGGCAGAGCTCGTGGATCAGCGTGCGCAGGAACGTCTTGAATGCGACGACCTGCTTTTTCTGTGCGGTGCGCATCCAGACCGTGATGCGGGCGGTCTCGCCCTCGTCCTCGGGCTCGTACAGTCCATGGAGCTCGCCGTAGCCGTCCGCCGGACGCCGCGCCAGCACCCGGACGCGAACCGGCGGCACGTGGTAGCCACGTGCCAGCGCACTGATCAGCGCCTGGCAGCCGGCCTGGACGGTCGTGCGCTCTTCGGCGCGCAGACCCGCCGCGATCCGCGCGACGATACCGCCGAGCTCAAGGTCCGGCGGCAAACCGAGCGATTCGATCGCATCGCTGCGCAGGTAGATTCGTTGGCGGTTGCGCGAGAGCTTGTCGAAATAGGCAAAGCGCATCGGTCTTTAGTCTACCGAACTCGTCGCGTGCCGCAAGCGCTGCAAATTCCAGCTGCGACGGCGCGATGAGGGCAGAGCGTCCTGCTCGGCGCATCGTGCCGGCGACGCTCGCCTTCGATGAACAGGGTAATCCATTCTCGCCGCAGTTCGCCGACGTCTACCACAGCGCCGACTCGGCTGCAGGACAGGCACGCCATGTGTTCCTAAGCGGCAATGATCTGCCGGCGCGCTGGGCGGGCTCGCGCGTGTTCACCATTGTCGAGACGGGGTTTGGCCTGGGCGTAAATTTTCTGGCGACCTGGAAGGCCTGGCGCGACGACCCGCAGCGCTGCTCGCGCCTGCATTTCGTGTCGATCGAACGCTGGCCGTTTGCCCGAGCCGACCTTGCCGCCCTGCACGCGCGTTATCCAGAATGGGCGGCGCTGTCGTCGCACCTGCGTGCCGCGTGGCCTCCGCTGGTGCCTGGCATGCACCGGCTGCACTTCGACGACGACCGTGTCACGCTGACACTCGTCTTCGACGAGGCGATCGAGGCCGCGCGTGCCTTGAGGCTCGCCGGCGATGCCTTTTATCTGGACGGGTTCGCGCCGGACCGCAATCCGGCGATGTGGTCGGCGCCGCTGTTGAAAGCACTGGCGCGGCTCGCCGCGCCAGGCGCGACGGTGGCGACCTACAGTGCGGCGGGCGTGGTGCGCGACGGCTTGATCGCAGCCGGATTCGACGTGGAAAAGCGGGCCGGCTTCGGGCGCAAGCGCGACATGCTCGCCGGGCGCTACGCGCCGCGCTGGCCGGTGCTGCGACCGAGAGACCCGCCGCCTTGGCCGGAGCGCCACGCAATCGTCGTCGGCGCGGGGCTGGCGGGCGCCGCAGTCGCCTCTCGCCTCGCCGTGCGTGGCTGGCGCATCGATCTCGTCGAACGCGGCAGCGCGCCCTCAGCCGCCGGGTCCGCGTTGCGCGCCGGCGTCTTCCAGCCGCACGTTTCGCGCGACGACAATCTGCTGTCGCGCTTTACCCGCGCCGGATTCCTCTATGCGCTGCGGGCATGGGCCGGCGCGTTCGACGCCGCCGCGACGCCGCCCTGGCACCGTTGCGGCGTGCTGCAACTGGCCGACGGCGCGGAGAACGAGCTGCGGGTCGCCGACACCGCCGTCGCCCTGGCGCATCCGCTCGACTATGCACTTTATGCGACGCGCGCCGATGCCTCCGCTCTCGCCGGTCGTCGCGCAGCGGTCGGCGGCTGGTGGTTTCCGATGGCGGGATTCGTGCGCCCGTCGGCGATCGTCGCGGCGCAGCTCGGCCATGCTGCACGGTCTGCCGGCACCGGACCGGCGCCGGCGCTCCACACCGACCGCAATGTCGCAAGCCTGCAGCGCGAAGGCGATTGCTGGGCAGTGCGCGACGCCTCCGGTGCAAGGATCGCCGCCGCGCCGGTGGTCGTTCTGGCCAGTGCCTGCGACGCCGCCCGGCTGGTCGACCTGGGCGGCGACCCGCTGCGACGGATACGCGGCCAGCAAAGCTATTTGCGGGCGCCGCCGTTCGCGGCGCCGCGCGTCGTGGTCGGCGGCGATGGCTATGTGTTGCCGGCGATCGATGGGATCGCCGTCGCGGGCGCCACTTACGATCTCGATGACGATAATCCGTGTCCGAACGCCGTGAGCCACGCCGCCAACCTCGCCCGCGCCGAACACATGCTTCCCGGCTCCGCCTCCGGCATCGACGCGGCAACGCTGGACGGCGCCGTCGGTTTTCGCTGTGTCGCGAACGACCGCCTTCCGATGGTCGGCGCGATCGTCGACATCGATCGCGCCCGCGCCGACCGGGCCGCGCTCGCCGGCGCCCATCTTGCCGATCTGCCGCGGGTGGGCGGCCTGTACGGCGCGTTCGCCTTTGCCTCGCGCGGTCTGTCGTGGTCGGCGCTGGCGGCCGAGACGCTGGCAAGCGAGCTCGATGCCGAGCCGGCGCCGCTTTCGCACGCGCTGCTCGATGCGATCGATCCGGGACGCTTCATCGTCAAGTCGCTGCGGCGCGGCGCGCTTTAGCGCAAGCCTCGACGCGATACAATCGCACGCAGGATCCGACGCATCATGCCCGACTCGATAGCCGCTCTGCTCAAGCCGAATACGCGAGACATCGGGGGCCTGCTCGTACAGCGTCTGCTGCCGGCCTTTCCGACGCAGATGGTCGGACCGTTCATTTTTTTCGATCATTTCGGCCCGGTGCAATTCCCGCCGGGACGAGGCATCGACGTGCGGCCGCATCCACACATCGGTCTCGCCACCGTCACTTACCTTTTCGAAGGCGGGCAGGTCCACCGCGACAGCCTGGGCAATGTGCAGGCGATCGTTCCGGGCGACGTCAACTGGATGACGGCCGGCCAGGGCATCGTGCACTCGGAGCGCACGGGTCCCGAGGATCGCGCCGCGGGCCACCGGCTGCACGGACTGCAAACATGGGTCGCGCTGCCGAAATCGCACGAAGAGGTCGAGCCTTCGTTCAGTCATCATCCGAAGGCATCGCTTCCGGAAATCGAACAGCCTGGCGCGAAAATGCGAGTACTCGCCGGCACGGCATTCGGGCAGCGCGCGCCGACACCGACGTTTTCGCCGATGATCTATCTGGCGATCGACCTCACGGCCGGCGCCGCAGTCGACCTGCCGCCCGAGCACGAGGAACGCGGCGTGTATGTCATCGATGGCGACGTCGCGATCGGCGGCATGCCCGCGCCGGTCGGACACATTGCGGTCTTGGCGCCCGGGCATACCGCACGCATCGAAGCAAAGTCGGCTTCGCGGCTGGTCGTGCTCGGCGGTGCGAAGATGGACGGCGCGCGGCTCATCTGGTGGAACTTCGTAGCCAGCTCCAGGGAGCTAATTGACAGCGCGAGCGCGCGCTGGCGCGAGCAGGGCTATCCGCCGGTTCCCGGAGAAACGGAATTCATCCCGCTCCCCTGAGACAGCTACAAGCCCGCTGCCGCGCGTAACGCATCGGCGCGGTCAACATTCTCCCAAGTGAACTCCGGCTCGTCGCGCCCGAAGTGGCCGTAGGCGGCGGTCTTCAGGTAGATCGGCCGCAACAGGTCGAGCATCTGGATGATGCCCTTCGGCCGCAAGTCGAAATTGCCGGTGACCAGCGCCGCGATCTTCTCGTCCGGAATCCTGCCGGTGCCCTCGGTGTACACGGTTACGTTGATCGGTTTTGCCACGCCGATAGCGTACGAAAGCTGCACCTGGCACTGCCGGGCGATGCCGGCCGCGACGATGTTCTTCGCCACGTAGCGCGCGGCATACGCGGCTGAGCGGTCGACCTTCGACGGATCCTTGCCGGAGAACGCGCCTCCGCCATGCGGCGCCGCTCCACCGTAGGAATCGACGATGATCTTGCGCCCGGTCAAACCGGCGTCGCCGTGCGGGCCGCCGATTTCGAAGCGTCCGGTCGGGTTGACCAGAAAGCGTGTGTTGACCAGCATCTCCGGCGGCAGCACCGGCTTGATGATCTCCTCGACGACGGCTTCGGCGAGTTGCTCCTGCTTGTGATTCATCTCGGGATGGTGCTGCGTCGACAGCACGACGGTGTCGATGCTGGTCGGCTTGCCGCCGGTGTAGCGCACCGTCACCTGCGATTTCGCGTCGGGCCGCAGCCACGGCAGCCGCCCGTCACGGCGGACTTCGCTCTGGCGCTGGACCAGGCGATGCGCGTAATAGATCGGGAACGGCATCAGCGCCGGCGTCTCATCGCAGGCGTAGCCGAACATCAAGCCCTGGTCGCCGGCGCCCTGGTTCATGTATTCGTCCGACGTGCGGTCGACGCCGCGCGCGATATCGGGCGACTGACGGCCGTAGCACACCATCACCGCGCATCCTTCGGCATCGAAGCGCAGTTCGGGATCGGTGTAGCCGATGCGATGGATCGTGTCGCGAGCGATGCGCGCGTAATCGTGCTTGTGGTCCGTCGTGATCTCGCCGGTCATCACCACCAGGCCGGTCGACACCAATGTTTCCGCGGCTACCCGCCCGTGCGGATCCAGCGTTAGAATCGCATCCAGGACGGCATCGGAAATCTGGTCGGCCACCTTGTCCGGGTGACCCTCGGACACCGACTCCGAGGTAAAGAGAAACTCGTTCATTACCGCTCCCTGCTGGATGGACCCGCGGATTCGCGGCGACGTTCGCGCGCGACGCAAAGAGTCGAATTCTAGCAAATTTGCCGGGTCGACCGCAGCATCCATCTCAAGGTAAGCGCTTCGATGATCGTGCCCGCCACCGCCGAAAACATCGCCCGCGCCGCAGGCGCGCTTGCGGCGGGCGAGCTCGTCGCGTTTCCGACCGAGACCGTCTATGGGCTCGGCGCGAACGCGCGCGACGCGGCGGCGATCGGACGCCTGTTCACTACGAAGGGCAGGCCCGCCGAGCATCCGGTAATCGTTCATCTCGCCGACGCCGACGCGCTGCCGCGCTGGGCCAAGACGGTTCCAGCCGGCGCCTATGCGCTGGCGCGCGCCTTCTGGCCCGGACCCCTGACACTGATCCTGCCCCGCGCCGACGGCGTTCTCGATGCTGTGACCGGAGGACAGGCGGGCGTCGGCTTACGCGTCCCGGCGCAGCCGATCGCGCATGAGCTGCTCGCAAAACTCGCCGCGCTGGGCTGTGACGGCATCGCCGCGCCTTCGGCGAATCGCTTCGGGCGGCTGAGCGCGACGACCGCCAAGCATGTCGCCGAGGAATTCGGCGACAGCATCGCGCTGATCCTCGACGGCGGTCCATCGCGTCACGGCATCGAATCGACGATCGTCGATTTCAGCAGTGGCGACGCGGTCGTACTCCGCCCCGGCTCGATCACCAGCGGCGAACTCGCGCGCGTGCTCGGCGCCGCGCCGCGTTCAGGCGGTGCCGGCGCTACCCGCGCTTCGGGGACGCTTGCAGCGCACTACGCGCCGCGAACGCCGGCGAAGCTGCTGCCGCGCAACGAGCTGCTGGCGGCGTTGGCCGATCTCGGGGGGCCGGGTGCGCACATCTCGGTGCTCGCCCATTCGGTCGCGCAGCCTCCGGAGTTCGAAGGCGCATGGTTCGATGCGCCGGGCGAGAGCGCGCGCTACGCGCAACAACTCTATGCCAATCTTCGCGCATTGGACGCGCGCGAAGCCGATGAGATATGGATCGAAGCGCCGCCCGATGGACCCGATTGGGTCGCCATTGGCGACCGGTTGCGGCGGGCGACGCACCGCGATTGATCGCGTCGCTCAATCTCGGCTGCGAAGGTCATGCGCAGCGGTGGGGCGTCGGTTCGCGAGGCGATCGTCTGTCACGCGGCGCGGATCTGCACTGCGTAATCACGCCCCTCCCAGCGCAACGATGCGGCCCACTGGAGCGTGAAGTCGAGACGCTTTCCGGACGCCAGGATCGCGCCAGGGATGTCGGCCACGTGCAAACCTAGCCCGAGATCGATCGTTGCGGTGTCGGTAATCCGCTGCCAGCCGTCGACGCCCCAGTGCACCCGCGCGGGCTCGGGCAGGCAGATACGCAGCGCGTGTCCCGACTCGATCTCGTCGACAGGGACGCGAAGCGTCCACAAAGCAAAGTCGGGCGTCGGGCGCTTGCCGCTGTAGCGCTGCCACACCGCTTCGGGACGATCGAACGGCCTCTTCAGCCGGCGGCTCGCAGCCAACTTGATGAATTCGGCGTGAGCCCAGACCAGTGGCATCGCTGATCCCGTCGGTTTGCCTGGCCACAGATTACGGTCGGGCAACGCGGCGGCATCCCATATCTGCTCGGGAATCATGCCGGCGGGCCCGGTCATTGCGGCCATCGCATCAAGGTAAGGAAGTGGATCGCGCCCCGCTGCCACCTCCAGATGGCCGCGCTCGCCGGTAAGCAGCGGCCAAGCACGGCCCACTCCAACACCGTCGTAAGGAGCACCATCCACGTGCTCGCCGTAGCCGTCGCCGTTGTACCGATGCCATGATGGTCCGAACGGCGTTTGCACCTTGAGTAGGCGGTCGATGACCTTGAGGGTGTCGACAACCAACGCGTCGTTCGCTTTCCGCAGCCCCAGCCGCACCAGCTGCACGAAGTCGGTGCTGATCTGCTCGTCCGCGGCCAGGCTCGGATCGACAAGGCAATTCTTGATCGGCAGAACGTGCTTCAGCCCCTCGGCGCTGGCGGCAATCGCCGGCGGCACGCCGCGAATGTAGTACGCGGCGACGCCGCAGTCCCGCGCGAGCTTTGTGTCGCGGGCCGAGGTCCACACCTCGATGCGGCTGTTCCAGAAGTCCGCGATGTCCAGAGCGAAGCTTCTCGCGGGGTCGGGAAGATGGCGCGCGCCGCAGACCAGCGCAGCGACGCCAACGGCAAGCGAAAAGGCATTGAAGCCGGCATTCTCTTCCCAGCGATCCTGTTCGGTCGAGGGACCGTTGGTTGCGACCCAGGATAACGCGCGCTGCACCATGTCGCGGATGTCGATGCCGTCGAGTGCATCGAGGTCGGCAAGCGCGGTCGCCAGCAATACTGGAAACGCTGTCTCGTCGAGTTGCTCCCCGTTCCAATATGCCTTGCCGCCCAGCCACTGGTTCTGCGACCAGCGGCCGTCGGCGCGCTGCGTGGCGATCAGATAGCGCAGAATATTGGCCGCTTCCGCTGTCGCGCCCAACGCCAGCAGTCCCCCGGCACTTTCCACCAGGTCGCGCGGCCAAACCAGGTGATAGCCGCCGATATCGTCCCTGCTGTTTCCCCACGGAATGCTGAGGCTCGCAATCATCGCCCCGGGGTAGGTCTTATCCTGGTGAACGCGAAGGACCATCGCCGACGTCGCGATTTGCGCCTGCAACGCAGGAACCGGTTCGGCGCCGGGACCCGTGGCGGCGAGAGTCGCCAGGCGCATTCCGCGGTGCCATTCCTGCCACGCGGAGACGCAGGTCTCGCGCACCGCCTCGATCGGTTGCGCCAGGGAACTGAAGGCCAGCGTCGCCGCCGATTCGCGACTCGTTCCGAAACCGAGCGCGAGGGTCGCGCGGTTGGGCAACTCCCCGACCAGCGCGACATTGCCTGGACCCGCGGTGTCGAAGCGCCAGGTCAGCGCCCCGTTTTGCGCGAAGTCCTGCCAGCCGTCCGACACGCCGACATAGCCGGCGCTGATTCCGCCCCACGCGTCGGGGCGTTCGCCGCTGCTCGCGGCCAGCGCTACGCCGAACGGCCCCTGTTCGGCCCATAGGACTTTGCGGCCGCGATGCGCAGCGGCCTCGGCCAGGTTGTCGGATCCCGAGCCGCCGAGGTGCGGCGCGAGCAACGCATAAGGGCGCAATGCTTCATCGCCGTCGAGCGCGATGCCGAGCAGCAGAACTTCACGCTGCGAGTCGGGAACGATGCGCAAGCGGAGCTCGAACCTCGCGTGGGTGTGGATGACGTCGATCACGGGAACGCCTGCATCGGGCAACACGATGCGGTAGTTCTGCATGCGCTTGACTTCGACCCAGAAGCCCTTGCCGTCGGCAACGATGAAGCCAAGGTCGCGAATCTGGGGCAAGTCGACGCGTGGGTAATAGACCTCGTTGACGATGCCGTAGCCGGTCGTGAACCACAAGCGCGCAGGACCGAGCGCGCACCCCACCATGTCCTTGGCGCTGCTGGTCCATGTGGGCGCAATGCCGGGATGGCCTGGGGCTTGCACGATATCTACGGCGGTCTCACCGACTGCAGGCACCGGCGGCCACGGTTTCGAGGAAGCGCGCCACGGCTTCGGACAGCGGCTTGCGGCGGCCGGCCATGAAATGGTCGCCGCCCGAGATGGTCAGTTGCCGCGAGCACGCATCGCGCGGCAACCCGCGTGATCGCGCCGCCGCCGCAGCGCGCACCTCGCGGAAATCGTCCTCTCCGATGATGTCGAGGACCGGTTCCCCCGACGAAACGAACGCATCCTGCATGCCTATGGGTATCCATGCGGCGACGCGCGCGGCCGCCGATGAAGCCAGGTAGGCGTTCGCCATCGTCGCGCCCAGGCTGTGGGCGACGATGGCAATTCGCTCGATGCCTTGGCTTTTCATGAACGCGATCCCGGCAGCGATGCGCTCGCCGGCTTCCGGATACAGGGTCGCATAGTCGGCGCGCGGGGCGTCGGCCGCGAGCACCGGCATCTGCACCGACAGCGTGGCGACCCCTGCGTCGGCGAGATCGGTACGCAGTCCATTGATCAATCCCCAGTCGGCGTGAGCCCCGAGCCCATGGATTATCACGGCACCGGCGATTGGTTTTGCTTGTGGCACGGTGAAGATCGCGAGCACTCGCGGTCGCCGCGGCGTCGCCAGATAAAGCGCATCGCCCACGACGATTGCGGGCACGATCTCCGCGATGATACGGTCCTCGCGCGCGTAATCGGCGCCTGCCGCGCACGCGTCGAACAGCGCGCAGGCGAGTAGCGCGATGCCGAAGCGCAATGTCAGGCGCATAGCCGCCGTCGAGTACCCGACCGCCTGCTACCATTGCATCGCAAACGCATCGATCGATCATACCCGCAACCCATGCCGCGACGTTGGCCCGCCGTTGTGCTCGCCCCGGATTCGTTCAAGGGATCGCTGTCGGCATCGACCGCGGCGGCGGCAATCGCCGAGGGCTTGCGCCGCGTCTGGCCCGACGCGGATCTTCGTCTTTGTCCGATGGCCGACGGCGGCGAGGGGACGCTCGACGCGGCACTCTCACGCGGCGGACAGCGATTGACCGATCGCATCAGCGATATCTCGGGCAAGCCGCAAGCCGTCGCCTATGGATTGCTAGGCGAGCCCGCCACCGCGGTGCTCGAAGTCGCGCAAGTCGTGGGCTTGACCGATCCTGCCGTCGCCGCCATCGACGTCGAGCATCGCACGAGCCTCGGCGTCGGCAAAATGATACGCAATCGCCTCGATGCCGGCGTTCGCAGCTTCATGATCGGGCTCGGCGGCAGCAGCACGAATGACGGCGGCGCCGGGATGCTCGCGGCGCTCGGGCTGTCGCTTAGCGATGCGCGGGGCCGTGCGATCGAGCCGACGCCCGCCGGCCTCGCCGCGCTGGCGGCGGTCGACGCGAGCGGCCTCGACCCGCGGCTCGCCGACGCCAGAATCATCGTGATGTCGGACGTCAACAATCCGCTGACCGGCGAGCGGGGCGCGACCGCGATCTTCGGCCCGCAGAAAGGCGTGCGGCGCGAGCGCATCGCCGAGCTCGATGGCCGCGTCGCCAACTTCGCGTCGCTGACCGAGCGTGCGCTCGACCGGCGTGCGCAGGAAAAGCCCGGTGCCGGCGCCGCCGGCGGCCTGGGCTTCGCGCTTCAATTGATCGGGGGCGAGATGCGGTCAGGCGCGGAAGTCGTCGCAGACCTGATCGGACTCGACGCCGCGCTCGACGGCTCCGACTGGGCAATCACCGGCGAAGGCAAGAGCGACGCACAGACCGCGCTGGGCAAAACGCCGCTGATCGTGGCCAAGCGCGCCGCGGCACGGCAGATTCCGGCGACCTTGATCTCGGGAAGCATCGATCGCTCCGCCTTGCCCGAGCTGGGACGCCATTTCGCCGGCTGCTTTTCACTGCCTTCCGGCCCTGCAAGCCTCGAGCAATGCCTGGATGACGCCGCCGCGCTGCTCGCCGATCGCGCCGAACAGGTGGCGCGGCTGTTCGATGCCGCTCGCCGCCGGTAATCGCGTCAGTGCACGGCGCCCATCAGATGGTCGGGCAGCCAGGTGGCGATGTCCGGGAAAAAGCAAAGCAGCACGATCTGCAGCATCATGCAAAGCACGTACGGAATCGTGCCCCACATGATGCGAGTCACCGGAACGTCCGGCGCGATCGCACTGACGATATAGATGTTGAGCCCGACCGGAGGGTGGATAAGCCCGATCTCCATATTGATCGTCAGGATGACCCCGAACCAGACCGGGTCGAAGCCGGCGGCCTTGATGATCGGATAGAGAATGGGCGCAGTCATCAGGATGATCGCCGCCGGCGGAATAAAAAATCCGCAGACCAGCAGGAAGACGTTGATCATCCCCATCAGCACCCAG
Organism: Casimicrobiaceae bacterium; assembly: GCA_036270955.1. Lineage (GTDB taxonomy): Bacteria > Pseudomonadota > Gammaproteobacteria > Burkholderiales > Casimicrobiaceae > PALSA-1003. Next base: position 33,119 of record DATBBM010000030.1, read on the forward strand.
CGGTTGACGTGCATGTCGGCGATGCCTTGCGCCAGCGTCTGCGTCAGGTACAGCGACGTGAGCATGTAGCCGAAAAGCACGGCGGCGGCGATGATCATCAGGATCATCACCGACTCGCGCGTCGTGTCCCGCAGGATCTTCCACCATTGCCGTGGCCGCCACATCCGGTAGATGACCACCGCCATCACGACGCACAGCGCCGCGCCGACGCCGGCCGCTTCCGACGGTGTCGCGACGCCGCCGTAGAGCACGTACATCACGCCGATGACGATAGCCAGAAACGGCGCGACCTTCGGAATCGATCCGAATTTCTGCTTCCACGAATAGCGGAAATCCGGGGCGTGGGCATGGAAGCCGCGCTTCCAGATGATGAACAGCGTCCACAGCATGAACAGCCCGGTGAGCATGATTCCGGGCACGACGCCGGCCAGGAACAGCCGGCCGATCGATGTCTCGGTCGCGATGCCGTAGAGGATGAACGTGATCGACGGCGGGATCAGGATGCCCAGCGTGCCGCCGGCGCAGATCGATCCGGTCGCGATGTCGTCCGGATAGCCGCGGCTGCGCATTTCCGGAATGCCCATCTTGCCGATCGCCGCGCAGCAGGCCGGCGACGAGCCCGTCAGCGCCGCGAACAGCGCGCACGCGCCGAGATTCGAAATGACCAGCCCTCCCGGCAATCGATAAAGCCAGCGGTCGAGCGCCTCGTACAAATCCTTGCCGGCCGGAGACGAGCCGATCGCAGCACCCATCATCACGAACATCGGGATCGAGACCAGCGTGAAGTCGTTCAGGCCGGCGTAGAAAGTTTCGGCGACGACATGCAGCGCGTCGAACCCCTGGAAGAACAGAACGAACGCGATCGATATCGCGCCGAGCCCGAACGCAACGGGCGCCCCGGAGAGCAGGACGACCAGCGTGACGAGAAGCACCAGAGCGCCCTGCGTGCCCGGGCTCATGCCGTGCGTTCCTTGGTGATGCCGAACGGAGGCTCCCGGCCGGTCAGCAGTGCCAGCAGGTCGGCGATGCTTTGCAGGGTGAGCAGGCCCAGTCCGATCGGCATCGATGCGTACGGAATCCACAGCCGCGCGCGCCACATCGTGTCGGAGACCCACTTGTTGTCCCAGGCCTCCTTCCAGAACGTGAACGTGAGCACGGCGATCACGACGCAAAAGGCGATCGTCAGCGCGGAAGCGAACACTGCGAGCCACCGGCGGGCGCGCGGCCCGGCATAGTGCGGCAGCACGTCGACGTTGACGTGGCCGCGCGTCATCAGGACGAACGGGCTGCCGACGAAGGTTGCGGCGATCAGGCAGTAGGTGACGAAGTCGGTCTGCCAGATGGTGTTCAGGTTGAGCACGTAGCGCACGAACACCATCTCGCAGACGACGACGACGCCGGCGGCGATCAGAGCCGCGGCCACGAAGCCGCAAACCGTCGAGAGATGCCTGACCCGCCGGATGAAGCGATCGATCGCCTTGCTGCGAGCGACGATCCCAGGTGGACGAAGCGGGTCGCCAGGACGCATGCGATTCCCGCCGGCCGAGGTCAGGTCGTTATTTGACGCTGAGCGCTTCGTCGATCAACTGCTTGCCGTCCGGGACTTCCTTGGCGAATTCCGCGTATGAGCTCTGCTTCGCGACATTGATCCAGGCGTCGTATTCGGCCGGCGTCAACGTTACGACTTCGACCTTGTGCTCCTTGAAGATCTTGATCATCTCGTCGTCGAGACCCTTGCCTTCCTTGGCGAAGTAATCCTGCGCCTTCTTCCCCGCCTTGAGCAGCGCGTCCTGCTGCTTCTTGTCCAGGCGATCGAAGCTCTTCTTCGACATCAGCACCGGCTCGTACATGAACCACAGCGCGTTCTCGCCGGGCGCGGTGATGCATTTGACCTGCTCGTAAATCCGGAACGAGACGAAGCTGCCGGTGCTGGTGTCAGTGGCTTCGGCGACGCCGGTCTGCAGCGCGTTGTAGACCTCGTTGCTCGGGACCGAGACGATCGACGCGCCGGCCGCCTGCCACATCGCGGCAAACGTCGGCCCCGCCGAGCGGATCTTCTGTCCCTTGATGTCATCCGGCGTGCGTATGCATGCTTTTTTGGAGGCGACCGCACCGGCCAGCCAGGCATCCGACAATACTATGACGCCCGCGCTCTCGATCTTGGCCTTGATGTCCTTCATGAACTGGGAATTGCCCATCCGCGCAGCGCGCTCGTGATTGCGCACCAGTCCCGGCATCAGGGTGGCGCCGAATTCGCGCACCTTGCCGCTCGCGTAGTCGAGCGGAAACGACGAGATGTCGAGCTGGCCGTTGACCATCGCGTTCCATTGCTCGTTCGGCTTGAACAGCGATGCGCCCGGATAGACCTGGACGTCGAGGTCGACACCGGCCGCCTTGGCGTCGCGCGCAATGATTTGCACCATTTCGTCGCGCACATCGCCTTTGCCGCCGGGGAATTGATGCGAAGCGCGCAGCGTGACCGGTGCCGCCGCAACGGAGCCTGCCACGACGACTGCCGCCAGCGCGGTCAGCGCGCCCAAGTGCGTGAACTTGCTCATGCTGATTCCTCCTAAATGCATCTTTCGAATCGCGGCCTGGGCCGGTGACGGCTCTGTGGCCGTTCGCATTTCATTGGCATTCCGGCCGCGCTGCCGCCGGCAACACCGAGTGCGCCGTCGCTAAATTCAGCCGTCGTAACCGACGAGCTCGGTGGTCGCGCCGCCGGCGCTTACACGAACCGCACAGTACTTGAACTCGGGAATCTTGCCAAATGGATCGAGTACCGGATTGGTCAACAGATTCGCCGCAGCCTCGTAATAACAGAACGGGATGAACACCGCGCCGCGCGGCGTGCCTTCGTCGGCGCGCGCGGACAGGGTGATGCTGCCTCGACGTGACGCGACGGTGATCGCGTCGCCGGGATCGACACCCAGCTTCGCCAGGTCCTCTGGGTTGATCGATGCGACCGGCGAAGGCTCGATCGTGTCGAGCACCCTGGCGCGCCGCGTCATGCTGCCGGTGTGCCAGTGCTCCAGCTGGCGCCCGGTGATCAGAATGAACGGGTAGTCGCCGTCCGGCCGCTCGGCCGCGGGAATGATCGTCGCCGGCACGAAGCGGCCCCTGCCGTCGGCGGTCGGAAAATCCGCGGTGAAGACGACCTGCTGTCCTGGATCGCCCTCGTGCTCGCAAGGGTAGGTGACGGCGTGTTGGCGTTCGAGGCGGTCCCAGGTAATGCCGGCGATCGAAGGCATCGTCTGCCGCATCTCCTGGAAGACCTGGCTCGGATGATCGTAGTGCCAGTCGAGCCCGAGGACCCTCGCCATCGCGACGATGATGGCCAGATCCTGCCGCGCCTCGCCCGGCATTTCGAGGGCCTGCCTGCCAAGCTGGACGCTGCGGTCGGTGTTGGTGAATGTGCCGGTCTTCTCGGGAAACGCCGACGCCGGCAGGATCACATCGGCCAGATATCCGGTTTCGGTCAGGAAGATGTCCTGCACGACCAGCATCTCCAGCTCGGAAAGGGCCTGCCGCGCATGGCTGACGTCGGGATCGGACATCGCGGGGTTCTCGCCCATGATGTACATGCCGCGGATCTGCCCGGCATGCACGGCGTTCATGATTTCGACGACGGTCAGGCCGGGTTGCGGATCGAGCGTCATGCCCCACGCCTCCTCGAACCTGCTGCGCGTTCCGGCATTGTCGACCCGCTGGTAGTCCGGATACATCATCGGTATCAATCCGACGTCGCTCGCGCCCTGCACGTTGTTCTGGCCGCGCAGCGGATGCAAGCCGGTGCCGGGCCTGCCGACCTGTCCGGTCATCATCGAAAGGGCGATCAGGCAACGGGCATTGTCGGTGCCGTGAACGTGTTGCGAGATGCCCATGCCCCACAGAATCATCGAGCCACGCGACGTCGCGTACATTCGCGCGACTTCGCGGATCGTCTCCGCCGGAACGCCGCATACCGGCGCCATGGCCTCCGGACTGTAGCCGGCGACATTGTCGCGAATCTTCTCGAAGCCGCTGGTGCGGTCGGCAACGAAGCTCTGCACGACCAGGCCTTCCTCGACGATCGTGTGCATCATGGCGTTCAGGAGCGCGACGTCGGTATCCGGCTTGAACTGCAGGTAATGGGTCGCGTGTCGCGCGAGCTCGGAGCGGCGCGGATCGGCGAGGATCAGCTTGGTGCCGTTCCTCACCGCGTTCTTGATCCATGTCGCGGCGACCGGATGATTGACCACCGGATTGGCGCCGATCAGCAACACGACTTCGGCTTTCATCACGTCCATGACCGGATTCGACACCGCGCCGGAGCCGATGCCTTCGAGCAACGCCGCGACGCTGGACGCATGGCACAGCCGCGTGCAATGGTCGACATTGTTCGAGCCGAAGCCGGTGCGCACCAGCTTCTGGAACAGGTACGCCTCCTCGTTCGAGCCCTTGGCCGACCCGAATCCGGCGAGCGCCTTGCCGCCGTGCTCGTCGCGGATGCGCTTCAACGCGCCGCCCGCGACTTGCAGTGCCTCTTCCCAGGTCGCTTCGCGAAACACCGCGAGCGGATCGGCCGGATCCATGACGAAGTCCGCGGTCTTGGCGACACCCTGCTTGCGGATCAACGGTTTGGTCAGCCGCTGGGGATGATGCACGTAGTCGTAGCCATAGCGGCCCTTGACGCACAGGCGCTCGTGGTTCGCCGGGCCGTCGCGCCCTTCGACCCGGACGATCTCGTTGTCCTTGACGTGATAGTCGAGCTGGCAGCCGACGCCGCAGTATGGGCAGACCGATGGGACGATCTTGTCGGCGACGACCAGATACGCGTCGTTCGCCGGCGCCAGTGCGCCGGTCGGACAGGCCTGAACGCATTCGCCGCATGCGACGCAAGTCGATACGCCCATCGGGTCGCCGAGATCGAACACGATCGCCGAGTGCGCGCCGCGGAACGCATAGCCGATGACGTCGTTGACCTGCTCTTCACGGCACGCGCGAACGCAACGGGTGCACTGGATGCAGGCGTCGAGGTTGACCGCGATCGCCGGGTGCGACAGGTCGGCCTTCGGCTGCGCGCGCGCGGCAAAGCGCGGCTCGCCTATACCCAGCCAGCGCTTCCACTGCTCGAGCTCCGAATCCAGTTTGTACATTCGCGCCGGGACGTCGGCAGCCAGCATTTCGACGACGATCTTCTGCGAGTGAATGGCGCGCGGGCTGTCGGAAGTCACTTCCATGCCGGCCGTCGGCTTGCGGCAGCACGAAGGCGCAAGCACTCGCTCGCCCTTGATCTCCACCATGCAGGCGCGGCAGTTGCCGTCGGGTCGCATGCCAGGCTTGTAGCAAAGGTGCGGGATCTCGACCCCGTGCCGCTTTGCGGCCTCGATGATGGTTTCGCCGGGACGCGCCGACGCGGCTTCGCCGTTCAGGCAAAACTCGATCAATTCGGCGGCAAGCGCGACTTCTGCAGGTGCGTTCATGTCTCGCTCATGCCAGTTCGTCCGGAAAATATTTGACCACGCAGGCGATCGGATTCGGCGCCGCCTGCCCGAGTCCGCAGATCGATGCGTCGGCCATCGCCTGTGAAAGCTCCGCCAGCAGCGCAGTATCCCATTTCGGCTGGGACAGCAGCCCGACGGCTTTTTCGGTGCCGACGCGACACGGCGTGCACTGCCCGCAGGATTCGTCGGCGAAAAAGCGCATCAGATTGAGTGCCGCGTCACGCGCGCGATCGTGCTGCGAAAGAACGATCACCGCGGCCGAGCCGATGAAGCAGCCGTGCGGCTGCAGGGTGTCGAAATCCAGCGGAACATCGGCGAGCGACGCGGGCAGGATGCCGCCCGAGGCGCCGCCAGGCAGATAGCCGTAGAACTCGTGGCCGGCGAGCATGCCGCCGCAATACTCGGCGATCAGCTCGCGCACGGTGATGCCCGCCGGCGCTAGGTGCACGCCCGGCTTGGTCACGCGCCCCGAAACCGAAAACGAACGCAGTCCCTTGCGCCCGTTGCGTCCCTGGTCGGCGAACCACGCGCCGCCTTTTTCGAGAATGTCGCGTACCCAGTACAGCGTTTCCATGTTGTGTTCGAGCGTCGGCCGGCCGAAAAGTCCGACCTGCGCGACATACGGCGGGCGAAGTCGCGGCATGCCGCGCTTGCCCTCGATCGATTCGATCATCGCCGACTCTTCGCCGCAGATGTAGGCGCCGGCGCCGCGGCGAAGGTGCAAGCTCGGCAGCGGGAACGGCGGGTCGGCCCGAAGCGCCGCGATCTCGCGCTCGAGCACCGCGCGGCATCCGGCGTATTCGTCGCGCAGATAGATATAGACGTCCGCGATGCCGACCGCCCACGCCGCGATCAGCACGCCTTCGAGAAAGCGGTGCGGATCGCGCTCGAGGTAGTAGCGGTCCTTGAACGTGCCCGGCTCGCCCTCGTCGATGTTCACGGCCATCAGCCGCGGGGCGGGTTCGGCGCGGACGATTTTCCATTTCCTGCCGGCCGGAAATCCGGCGCCGCCCAGGCCCCGCAAGCCGGATTCTTCCAGCGCCGCCGTCACCGCCTCGGCCGTGCGCTCGCCGCGCATGCAAGCCGAGACCGTCCGATAGCCGCCCTCGGCGCGATAGGCGGCAAGGCCGATATACGGCGGCGGCTCGGCCTCGATCCGCTTGCCAGCGATCGCCGCGCTGATTTTTTCAGACGTCGCTTGATCCACCGGATGCCGGCCGACGAGCGCGGCCGGCGCGTGCTCGCACCGTCCGATGCACGGCGCGCCGATCACCCGCACGCCGGATGGGCCCGACTGCAGAAGCGCCGCGAGCAGCGCATCCGCGCCCGCCATCTGGCAGGACAGCGTCTCGCAGACGCGAACGGTCAGCGCCGGCGGCGGCGCCTCGCCGGTGGCCACGACGTCGAAGTGGTGGTAGAACGTCGCCACCTCGTACACTTCCGTCCGCGCCACCTTCATTTCCTCGGCCAGCGCGACGATGTGCGCACCCGAAATATGGCCGTAACGGTCCTGGACCTTGTGCAGAAACTCGATCAAAAGGTCGCGTCTGCGCGGCGCCTCTCCCAGCAAGGCGCGGATTTCGGCCAGCGCCTGTGGTTCTACCGGCCGGCCCTTCGGATGCGCGCGCGCACGGCGCTTTCTGTCCAGCCCGGAAATGTCGACGACTGATTGCTCGTTCATCGTCCTTCGCCCGCGGCGGTGACGTTCACTGCGATCGTCATGGCATCAATCGAGGAAATCGCAATGCTTTTCGACGTACGCGGCCAGGTCGAGCGAGTGCTGGCGCACCAGCCGCTCGGCGAGTTCGGTGTCCCGTTTTTCCAGCGCTTCGATGATGCGCATGTGATCGATGATCGAGCGCGAGGCCCGGTCTCTTTGCGAAATCGTCATCCGGCGTATCGCGCGAACGTGCAGGAACAGGTCGTCGATCGTCTTGCCCATCAGGTGCGATCCCGACAGGCGGATGATCGCCTGGTGGAACGCGATGTTGGCGTCCGAGTATTCATTGATGTGCTCGGCCGGCGTCGAGTTCCGGAATTCATCGAACATGTGGCGCAGCGCGCCGATGTCCTGGTCCGAGGCGTTCAGTGTCGCCAGTCGCGCCGCCATGCTCTCCAGCGCCGCCCACATCTCGATCATTTCGATAATCTGCTTCTTGGTCTTGCGGACGATGAAGACGCCGCGCCGCGGGACCGTGCGCAGGAAGCCCTCCTGCTCGAGCAAGGTCATCGCCTCACGAATCGGCGTGCGGCTGACGCCCAGCGCCTCGGATAGCTGCCGCTCGTCCAGCCGCAGCTCTTCGCGATGGGCGTAGATGTCGGCGTCCATGATCGCCTGCTTGAGCGCCGAATACGCCTGGTCGCGGAAGCTGACATTGGTGTTGATCGGCTGCAGTGCCAGCGTGCGCGCTGCCGGGTCCGGGGGTGCTGCCGGCCGGCGCCGCCGCTGCGCCGGCTTCGTCGATAGGTCGATGCCCGGTGCCATGGATCCTTTTCCGATTCTGCCGCAAGTCAGCGGCGCGTCCGCGCTGAGGAAAACCGCGTGGCCCCGGCGGGACCCGCTCCGCTCCCGGGCCCCGGCCCAAGTGCCTGAACCCGGTTGACTTTCGGTGATATACAACATACGTTATGCCGAATATCTAAAAAAAGCCAGCCTACCCGAACACGGAGCCCTCCATGTTAGAAACGACCGCGAAACCGGCTGCGAAGCCGGCGGCCCCGTCCGCCAGCGGTGGCGAGATCGTTGCGTCATCGTCAGAGACCGACGGATTTCAGCTGGTCATCGATGCTCTCAAGCTGAACGGCATCGATACGATCTTCGGTCTGCCCGGCATACCGATCACCGACCTCACGCGCAGATTGCAGGCTTCCGGGCTGCGCGTGATCTCTTTCCGCCATGAGCAGAACGCCGGCTATGCCGCTTCGATCGCCGGCTTCATGACCCAGAAGCCGGGCGTTTGCCTGACGGTATCCGCCCCCGGCTTTCTCAACGGACTGGCGGCGTTGGCCAACGCCACCACCAACTGCTTCCCGATGATCCTCGTAAGCGGCTCCAGCGAGCGCGAGATCGTTGACCTGCAGCAGGGGGACTACGAGGAGATGGACCAGCTCGCCATCGCTCGGCCCCATGCCAAGGCCGCGTTCCGCGTCCTGCACGCCGAGGACATCGGGGTAGGCGTAGCGCGGGCGATCCGTGCTGCACTTTCGGGCCGCCCAGGCGGCGTCTATCTGGACCTGCCGGCAAAGCTGTTTCCGCAGACGATGGAAGCAGAAGCGGGGAAGGCATCGCTGATCAAGGTCGTCGATCCGGCCCCGCGGCAGATCCCGGCGCCGGACGCCGTCAAGCGCGCGCTCGACCTGCTGAGGAGTGCCAAGCGCCCGTTGATCATCCTCGGCAAGGGCGCCGCGTACGCGCAGGCCGACGCGGACGTTCGCGCGCTGGTGGAGAAGACCGGCATCCCCTACCTGCCGATGTCGATGGCCAAGGGGCTGCTGCCCGACACGCACGAGCAATCCGCATCGGCAGCGCGCTCCTATGTGCTGCCGGAGGCCGACGTCGTGATGCTGGTCGGCGCACGGCTGAACTGGCTGCTGTCGCAGGGTAAAGGAAAGACGTGGGGCGGCGACAGCGCCAAGGCATGGGGCGGCCAGAAGTTCGTGCAGATCGACATCTCGCCGCAGGAGGCGGACAGCAACGTCCGCATCGACGCGCCGGTCGTCGGCGACATCGGATCGTGCGTTGCCGCCATGGTCGCCGGCATCGGGGCCAACTGGCTGAAGCCGCCGTCCGAGTGGCTCGACGCCATCGCAGAGCGCAAGAACAAGAACGTTGCGAAGATGAGCGAAGCCCTGGCGAAGAATCCCTCGCCGATGAACTTCCACAGCGCGCTCAATGTCGTGCGCGACATCGTCAAGGCGAATCCGAACGCCATCCTCGTCAACGAGGGCGCGAACGCGCTCGACTTCACGCGCAGCATCGTCGACATGTACAAGCCGCGCAAGCGCCTGGACGTCGGCACCTGGGGCGTCATGGGCATAGGCATGGGTTTTTCGGTCGCGGCGGCCGTCGTCAGCGGCGAGCAGGTGATCGCGATCGAAGGCGACAGCGCCTTCGGCTTCTCCGGCATGGAATGCGAGACGATCTGCCGCTACGACCTGCCGGTCTGTGTCGTGATCCTGAACAACAACGGCGTCTATCGCGGCGACGAGGTGAACCCGACCGGAGGACGCGATCCGTCGCCGCTGGTGTTCGTCAAAGGCGCGCGCTACGAGATGCTGATGGAGGCCTTCGGTGGTGTGGGCGTCATGGTCAAGACGCCGGCCGAGCTGCGCAGCGCGATGGAACAGGCGATCCGCTCGCGCAAGCCGACGCTGATCAACGCCGTCATCGATGAAAAGGCCGGCACCGAAAGCGGACGCATCACCAGTCTGAATCCCTCGGCGAAAAAGAAGTCGTGACGGCGCACCGACGCTCGACGCGATGGGACTGTGTTCGGGCGTCGTTGGAACTGCATCTTGGCTTGGGACGCTGTGACGCGCCGACGCTCACGGCGGCTATTAAATATCGTCGTATAGGAAGCAGGCAACGATCATGAGCAAGGCGCTCGACGGAGTTCGCATTCTCGATTTCACGCACGTGCAATCGGGCCCGACCTGCACGCAGCTTCTGGCCTGGATGGGCGCCGACGTAATCAAGGTCGAGCGGGCCGGCGAAGGTGACATCACGCGCGGGCAGCTGCGCGACATCCCCGGCGTGGACAGCCTCTACTTCACGATGCTCAACCATAACAAGCGCTCAATCACCGTCGACGCCAAGCACCCGCAGGGCAAGGAAGTGCTCGAGGCGCTGGTGCGCAAATGCGACGTGCTGGTCGAGAATTTCGCCCCGGGCGCGCTCGACCGCATGGGCTTCACCTGGGAGCGCATCCAGGAACTCAATCCGGCGATGATCGTCGCGTCGGTCAAGGGCTTCGGTCCCGGGCCGTATGAAGACTGCAAGGTGTATGAAAATGTCGCGCAGTGTGCAGGAGGATCGGCGTCGACGACCGGCTTCGACGACGGCCCGCCGCTGGTGACAGGCGCGCAGATCGGCGACTCGGGCACCGGCCTGCATCTCGCGCTCGGCATCGTCGCCGCGCTCTATCAGCGCAAGACCACCGGACGCGGCCAGCGCGTCCTCGCGGCGATGCAGGACGGGGTGCTCAACCTTTGCCGGGTGAAGCTCCGCGATCAGCAGAGGCTGGATCGCACCCAGGTGATGGAAGAGTATCCGCAATACCCGAACGGCAAGTTCGGCGACGCGGTTCCGCGTGCGGGCAACGCTTCGGGCGGCGGCCAGCCCGGGTGGATTCTCAAATGCAAGGGCTGGGAAACCGATCCGAACGCGTACATCTACTTCATCACGCAGGCGCCGGTGTGGAAAGACATCTGCGAGGTCATCGGCCGCGAGGAATGGCTGACCGATCCGCGCTACGCGACCCCCAAGGCGCGGCTGCCGCACCTGATGGAGATTTTCGGCCAAATCGAGGAATGGACCAAGACCAAGACCAAGTTCGAGGCGATGGACATCCTGAACAAGCACGACATTCCCTGCGGTCCGATCCTGTCGATGAAGGAAATCGCCGAAGAACCGTCGCTGCGCAAGACCGGCACCGTGGTCGAAGTCGACCATCCGACGCGCGGGAAATATTTGAGCGTGGGCAACCCGATCAAGATGTCCGACAGCCCGACCGAGGTGAAGCGTTCGCCTTTGCTGGGTGAGCACACCGACGAGGTCCTGACCGAGCTCGGCTATGACAAGGATCAGGTCGCCGCGCTGCGCGCCGCGAAAGTGATCTAGAGCGCGACGGCGCTCAAGGCGCCGATGCGATAACCACGTACGACGGAGGACCAAGCGATGGCGAACAACAAGACGGCAGTCCGACAGATCGTGGACAAGGTGAAGGCGGAGGGCCGCACCTCGCTGACGGCGCCCGAGGGCAAGCTCGTCTGCGACGCGTACGGCATCGCGGTGCCGAAGGAAGGCGTGGCGACTTCGGCCGCCGAAGCGACCAGGCTCGCGTCGGGAATCGGCTTTCCGGTCGTGATGAAGATCGTATCGCCGGAAATCCTGCACAAGACGGAGGCCGGGGGCGTCCTGGTCGGCGTGAAGAGCGCCGACGAGGTCGAAAAGGGCTTCGCGACGATCATGGCCAGCGCGAAAAAGTACGACCCGAACGCCAAGCTGCTCGGGGTTCAGATCCAGCAGATGCTGCACGGCGGGCAGGAAGTGATCATCGGCGCGGTGACCGATCCGTCGTTCGGCAAGCTGGTCGCATTCGGTCTCGGCGGCATCCTGGTCGAAGTGCTCAAGGACATCACGTTCCGCTTGGCGCCCGCGACGCGCGAAGACGCGCTGTCGATGCTCGACGGCATCGCTGCGGCCGAAATACTCAAGGGTGTACGCGGCGCGGATCCGGTGCACCGCGACGCGCTTGCGACACTGATCCAGAATGTCTCGCAGCTGGTCGCGGATTTCCCCGAGATCACCGAGATGGATCTGAATCCGGTGTTCGCGAGCAAGAGCGGCGCGACCGCCGCCGACGTCCGCATCGTCGTCGATTTCAGCCCGCCCTCGCCGCGCTTCCGGCCGGCCCATGACGACATCGTGCGCGACATGAACCGCATCATGAAACCCGACGCCGTCGCGGTGATCGGCGCATCGTCCGAGGAAGGCAAGATTGGCAACTCGGTGATGAAGAACCTGATCAACGGCGGCTACAAGGGCGAGATCTACCCGATCAATCCGTCCGCCGGCGAAATCATGGGCCGCAAGGCCTACAAGAGCGTCAAGGACGTTCCGGGCAAGATCGACGTCGCGGTGTTCGCCATACCTGCCAAGTTCGTCGCGCAGGCGTTGATCGAGGTCGGAGAGAAGAAGATCCCCGGCGCGGTGCTGATCCCGTCGGGCTTCGCCGAGACCGGCAACGTCGAAGGCCAGAAGGAGATCCAGGACATCGGCCGGAAGTACGGCGTGCGATTGATGGGTCCGAACATCTATGGGTTCTACTACACGTGGAAGAACCTCTGCGCGACCTTCTGCACGGCGTACGACGTCAAGGGCCATGCCGCCCTGTCATCGCAATCGGGCGGTATCGGCATGGCGATCATCGGCTTTTCGCGCTCGGCCAAGATGGGCGTGTCGGCGATCGTCGGCCTGGGTAACAAGTCCGACATCGACGAGGATGATCTGCTGACGTTCTTCGAGCAGGACGACAACACGACCATCATCGCGCAGCATTGCGAAGATCTGAAGGACGGACGTGCGTTTGCCGAGGTTGCGAAGCGCGTGTCCAAAAAGAAGCCTATCGTCATGCTCAAGGCCGGGCGCACCAGCATGGGCGCGCGCGCGGCGAGCTCGCATACCGGCGCGCTCGCGGGCAACGACAGGATCTACGAGGACGTCCTCAAGCAGTCCGGAGTGATCCGCGCCCGCTCGTTGCGCGATCTGCTCGAGTTCGCCAGAGCGATTCCGGTGCTGCCGACGCCCAAGGGCGAGAACGTGCTCATCATCACCGGCGCCGGGGGCTCGGGCGTGCTGCTGTCCGACGCCTGCGTCGACAACAAGCTGACGCTGATGGCGATGCCGCCTGACCTCGACGCGGCGTTCCGCAAGTTCATTCCTCCGTTCGGCGCGGCCGGCAATCCGGTCGATATCACCGGCGGCGAGCCGCCGAAGACCTATCAGAACACAGTTCGCCTGGGCCTCGAGGATCCGCGCATCCATGCGCTGATCCTGGGCTACTGGCATACGATCGTCACGCCGCCGATGGTTTTCGCACAGAAAATGGTCGAAGTGATCGATGAAATGAGGGCGAAGGGGATCGAAAAGCCTGTCGTGGTCTCGCTCGCGGGCGACGTTCAGGTGGAGGAGGCGGCGGAGCACCTGTTCGCACACGGCATCCCCGCGTATCCGTACACGACCGAAACGCCGGTCGCGGTCCTCGGCGCCAAATACCAATGGGCCCGTGGCGCGGGCTTGATCTGAGCATCGGCTTGTCCGCCCACCGTTCGCCGCCGATGTCCGCATGATCCATCATCTGGCCAGCCCGGCGTTCTGGGTCGCGCTCGGCGAAATCATCATGGTCAACATCGTGCTGTCCGGCGACAACGCGGTCGTGATCGCGCTGGCCGCGCGCTCGCTGCCGCCCCGGCAGCAAAAGCAGGCGATCATCTGGGGGAGCGTCGCGGCTACCGTCATCCTGGTAGTGCTGACCATCATCGCAGCCGAAATTTTCGAGCTGCCCTATCTGCGACTGGTGGGCAGCCTGTTGTTGTTCTGGATCGCCGTGCAACTGCTGATTCCCGGCGATGAAGGCGAGGGCAACGTCGACGGCGGCAAAAGCGCATGGTCGGCGATGCGCACGATTCTGATCGCCGATCTGATCATGAGCACCGACAACGTCATCGGCGTCGCGGCGACCGCCAAGGGCGACCTTCTGCTGCTCATGCTCGGGCTCGGCATCAGCGTTCCCGTGGTCGTATTCGGCAGCACGATCGTCATGAAGCTGATCGGCCGGTTTCCGATCATCATTACGTTCGGCGCGGGTCTTTTGGGCTGGGTGGCCGGCGATATGCTGGACAGCGACCCGATCCTCGTCGGCTGGATCGCGGCGCACATGCCCTGGCTGCAGTTCACGCTGCCGCTGGTCGGCGAGATCAGCTGGAGCCAGATCGCTGGCGCGGTGCTGGTCGTCGCGATCGGAAAAGTGCTGGCCGCGCGCGCCGTGCGTGCCGAGTCCAAGCCGATCGACCTCGCCGCGAGCGCGCGGCAGAGCCGGTCGCACTGAAGCCGGCGGACCAGAGGACTCCGGTGTTGAAGATCCTGGCACTCGTCGACGGTTCGGAGAGCTCCAGCCGCGCCGTTGGCTACGTCATCGCAACGTCAGCACTATGCAAGGAGGCCCCGGAGATTCACTTGCTGAACGTACAGATGCCGGTAACTCCGGGTAACATCGGACGCCACGTCAGCCACGGCGATCTCGATGACTATTATCATGACGAAGGTATGCGGGCCCTGGCCCCGGGGCGCAAGCTCCTCGACAATGCGGGAATTCGGCACGCGTTTCACATCGGTGTGGGCGAGATCGGCGAAACCGTGGCAAGGTACGTCAAGGAGCTCTCCGCGCAGCAGATCGCTATGGGAACCCGCGCACTGGGCCCCGTTGCCGGCATGCTGCTCGGATCGGTGACGGCCAAGGTCGTGCATGCGGTCAGCGTTCCCGTCGTGCTGGTGAAATAGCCGGGAGACGTGTCCGCGCGGCGCGATTCCCGCAAACCGATTTTGTAGCTGCAGTCGTTTGGCATGAAGAGACAAGAAACCCGCTGACAAGCGGGCGGGTTCTCAGGGAACACAGCCACTCTAGGAGGTGAGATGAAGATTCAACAATTGTCGACGTTGCGGACGGCGCTGTGCGCGCTGGTCGCTGGTGCCGTTGCGGCAGCCGTTCCGTTTTCGGCGATCGCGTGGGAACCCTCAAAGCCTGTCCAGTTCATCGTCCCCGCCGGCACCGGCGGCGGCGCAGACCAGATGGCGCGATTCATTCAGGGGGTGGCGAGCAAGCACCAGCTGATGAAGCAGCCGTTCATCGTCGTCAACGAGTCGGGCGGCGCCGGCGCGCAGGGGTTTCTCGACGTCAAGGACAGCAAGGGCGATCCGGAAAAGATCGTCATCACGCTGTCCAATCTGTTCACGACCCCGCTCGCGACCGGCGTGCCGTTCAGCTGGCGCGATCTGACGCCGGTGGCGATGCTCGCGCTCGACGAATTCGTGCTGTGGGTCAATGCCGACACACCGTACAAGACGGCCAAGCAGTACATCGACGCAGTCAAGGCCTCGCCCAACAAGTTCAAGATGGGCGGCACCGGATCGAAGCAGGAAGACCAGATCATTACCGCGCAGATCGAGCAGGCCAATCCCGGCGTCAAGTTCATCTACATTCCGCTGAAGGGCGGGGGTGACGTCGCCGTTCAGCTGGTGGGCGGCCACATCGATTCGACGGTCAACAATCCGATCGAGGCAGTCGCGCAGTGGCGTGCCGGCAAGCTTCGTCCGTTGTGCGTGTTCGATGCACAGCGGATGCCGTACAAGGAAAAAGTCACCGCCGACATGTCCTGGTACGACATTCCGACCTGCAAGGAGTCCGGCCTTCCGGTCGAGTACCTGATGCTGCGCGGCATCTTCATGCCCGCCGGCGTCAGCAAGGAGCAGGTAGACTTTTACGTCGACTTGTTCAAGAAGGTTCGGGCGACGCCCGACTGGAAGGCGTTCACCGAGCAGGCCGCGTTCAACCAATCGTTCATGAGCGGCCCGGAATACGCCAAATGGGTGGAGCAGGCCGAAAACATGCACAAGGGCCTGATGGAGAAAGCCGGGTTCCTGGCCAAGCAATAGATCGGCGCACTTTAGGGCGGCGTCGCTCTGACGCGAACGAGGTACCGGACCAGGCATCGTCGAATGCCGGTACCGAATCGCGTCAGCTTGCCCGCTGCCCCATCGCGACTGACATCCAACGCCGCGAGGCAATGACGATGGCAAAGCACGACTCTACGGGCCCGGACGACGGCCGCTCGATCGTCTCGATGCGGACGATGGAGATCGCCATCGCGGCGATCCTGCTGGCGTTCGGCGCGACGTTCCTGTACAGCAGCTACAAGCTCGGGTTCCGCTGGGCCGATGACGGCCCGCAATCGGGCTTTTTTCCGTTCTACGTGAGCCTGTTCATCTGCGTGGCAAGCGGCGCCACGCTGCTGCAGGCGATCCTCAGCAAGAATGCCGCCGGGCGGGCGAGCTTCGTCGAGCGGGGGCAGCTGAAGCAGGTTCTGAAAGTGCTGATCCCCGCGGGGCTGTTCGTCCTCGGCATCCAGCTGATAGGCATCTACGTTGCGTCGGCGATCTACATCGCGCTGTTCATGAACCTCCTGGGCGACTATCCGTGGAAAAAGAGCGTGCCTCTGGCGGTTGCGATCAGCGTACTTTTCTTCTTCATGTTCGAAGTGTGGTTCCAGGTCCCGTTGTTCAAGGGCTACTGGAATCCGACCGGCTGGACCGGCTTCTGAAAATTTCGACTCGCGAGCGGCGTGACAGCGCGGGCGACGAGAGGCACGGTAATCAACTCGGGAGCACTGGGTGTCTGACCTGAATCTTCTGTTTCACGGGTTCGCGGTGGTGCTCACGCCGTTCAATATCGGCCTGATGTTCCTCGGCATCGTTCTGGGCGTGATCATCGGCGTGCTTCCGGGCCTGGGCGCCGCCAACGGCATCGCGATCCTGTTGCCGCTGACGTTCACGATGCCGCCGACCTCGGCGATCATCATGTTGTCGTGCATCTACTGGGGCGCTCTGTTCGGCGGCGCCATCGCCTCGATCCTGTTCAATATTCCCGGCGAGCCCTGGTCGGTCGCGACTACGTTCGACGGTTATCCGCTGGCGCAGAAGGGGCGCGCCGGCGAGGCGCTGACGGCGTCGTTCACCTCATCGTTCATCGGCGCATTCGTCGCCGTGCTTCTGATCACTTTTCTCGCGCCGCTGATCGCGCGTTTCGCACTCCAGTTCGGCCCGCCGGAGTTCTTTTCGGTCTATCTGCTTACGTTCTGCAGCTTCGTCGGCATGGGCAAGGGATCGGCCTGGAAGATCATCATTTCAATGATGTTGGGATTTGCGCTCTCGGCCGTTGGCATCGACATCGTGACCGGGCAGCTGCGCCTGACGTTCGGCTTCCCGAGCCTGATGAAGGGCTTCGACTTCCTGATTGCCGTGATCGGACTCTTCGGCATCGGCGAAATCCTGCTGTCGATGGAGGAAGGGCTGGCGTTTCACGGCGTACCCGCCAAAATCAATCCGAAGGTGGTGCTCGAGACGTGGAAAAAGCTGCCGACGTACTGGATGACCTTCATACGCAGCACCGCGATCGGCTGCTGGATGGGGATCACGCCCGGCGGTGCGACGCCGGCGTCGTTCATGAGCTACGGCGTGGCCAAGAAAATGTCGAAGGACGGCGACAAATTCGGCACCGGTGTGCTGGAAGGTGTCGTAGCGCCGGAGACCGCGGCGCATGCCGCCGGAACCAGCGCGCTGCTGCCGATGATCACGCTCGGCATCCCGGGCTCGCCGACCGCCGCTGTGCTGCTTGGCGGGCTATTGATCTGGGGACTTCAGCCGGGACCGCTGCTGTTCGCCGAAAAGCCCGATTTCGTCTGGGGACTGATCGCAAGCATGTACCTGGGCAACGTCGCCGGACTGATCGTCGTGCTGAGCCTGGTACCGCTGTTCGCCGGCATCCTGCGCATTCCATTCTCGATCATCGCCCCGGTGATCGTCGCGATCTGTGCGATCGGCGCCTACACCGTCAACAACGCGATGCAGGACATCTGGTTCATGCTGGGCTTCGGCGTCATCGGCTACCTGTTCAAGAAGCTCAACTATCCGCTGGCGCCCATGGTGCTGGCGCTGGTGCTCGGCAACAACGCCGAAAACGCGTTTCGCCAGGCGATGCTGATGTCGCAGGGCGACATGACTATCATGTGGTCGAACTGGCTGGTGGGCAGTATCACCACGCTTGCGGTGATCATGCTGTTCTGGCCGCTGCTTTCCCGGGTTCTCAAGGCCATCATTCCGGCTAAACCGGACAAGCTGTCCGAGCAGCGACCGGTCGAATAGCCGACGTCGGAGCGCCCCGCCTCGCCGCACGTTACCGGCGCGCACGGCATCGCGAACACGCTTGCTCATGAACGCCAACCTTTACGCGCTGCTACGCAGCCATTTTGCCGAGCATCTCGAGCAGCCCTGCGTGCTGATTCCGGGCGGCCCGGTCATTCATTACGACGACCTCGACGCGGCCGCGGCGCGCATCGCGCACGCGTTGCTCGCCGCCGGTTGCGTGCCCGGCGATCGCGTCGCCGTGCAGACCGACAAATGCTGGCAGGTCCTGGCTGTCTATCTGGCCTGCCTGCGCGCTGGCCTGGTCTACCTGCCCCTCAACACCGGGTATCGCAAAGCCGAGCTCGCCGATTTCTTCGGCGATGCCGAACCGCGCGTCATCGTGTGCGCTCCTTCCGACGCCGCCGACATCGCCGCGCTGCGGACCGCGGCGACGGTGCTGACCCTTGCCGGCGACGAAGGCAGCCTGCTCGATCGCGCTCGCGACCATCCGGCGGAGTTCGAGACCGTGACCTCGGCCCCGGACGATCTCGCGGCGCTGCTCTACACCTCGGGAACGACGGGCCGCTCGAAAGGAGCGATGCTGACGCATCGCAACCTTGCCACCAACGCGCTGGCGCTGGTCGAACACTGGGCCTTCACGCGGGGCGATGTATTGCTGCACGCGCTGCCGCTATTTCACGTGCACGGCCTGTTCGTCGCCTGCCATTGCGCGCTGCTGTCGGCCAGCCGCATGCTTTGGCTGCCGAGATTCGACGCCGCGGAAGTGGTCAAGCTCTTGCCGCACGCGACGGTGATGATGGGCGTCCCGACGTACTATTCGCGGCTGCTTGCCGAGCCCTCATTCGGCCCCGAGGCCTGCACCACGATTCGCGTGTTCATCTCCGGCTCGGCACCGCTGCTGCCGGAAACGTTCAACGACTTTGCCGCGCGCGCCGGACGGGCGATCGTCGAGCGCTACGGCATGACCGAAACCGGCATGAATACATCCAATCCCCTCGACGGCGAGCGCCGCTGCGGCAGCGTCGGCGTGGCATTGCCCGGGGTCAGTGTGCGCGTCGTCGGCGCCGACGGCGCGACTTGCGCGCCCGGCGCGGTCGGCGATATCCAGGTCAAGGGGCCGAACGTGTTCTCCGGCTACTGGCGGATGCCGGACCGCACCCGGGAGGAATTCACCGAAGACGGCTACTTTCGAACCGGCGACGTCGGCGAGATGGCCGCCGACCGCTACTTGCGAATCGTCGGACGAGCCAAAGACCTGATCATCACCGGCGGCCTCAACGTCTACCCAAAGGAGGTCGAGGAAAGGATCGACGCGTTGCCGGGCGTTGCGGAGTCCGCGGTGATCGGCGTCGCGGATCCCGATTTCGGCGAGGCGGTGACCGCGGTCGTCGTCGCGAAGCCCGGCCGCGTCCTGCGCGAAGCGGACATCGTTGCGCTGCTCAAGCAGGAAATGGCGGGCTTCAAGGTGCCCAAGCGCGTATACGTGGTCGACGAGCTGCCGCGTAACGCGATGGGCAAGGTCGAGAAAAACGTGTTGCGCGAGCGCTATCCCGGGACCCGATCGTGAGCGGTGACTTGCGGATGCAACACCGCCGCATCGGGGCCGACCTCGGTCGGCGCTGAATGGGAGGTCGGCGCGGCTTGACGCACGGGCGCGTCTGCCGGGGCGGCGAACGTCACGACGATCCTCGTCCCCGACGTCGCGCCCGACTGCACGGTCAGGACGCCGTTGTGACGATCGACCACTTCCTTGACGATCGCGAGTCCGAGTCCGGAGCCGTCTCCCGGCGTTCCTTCGATCCGATAAAAGCGTTCGAACACCTTGCTGCGCGCATCTTCGGGAATGCCGACACCGTTGTCCTCGACGCTCAGATACGGACGGCCATCATCATCCATTCCCGAGTGGACCGTCACCGTGCCGCCGGACGGCGTATAGCGCAAGGCGTTGTCGACCAGGTTGTTCAGCAACTCGGAAAGAAGCAGCGGATTTCCCGAAACAATCGCGCTTTCGAGGACGAAGCCGAGGTCGATGTTGCGCGCAATCGCGCGCGGTACCCATTCCTGCGCGGCCGCGTCGGCGATCTGGCGCAAGTCGAAATGCTGGACATTGCGCTCATTGACGCCGCCCGCCTCGGCGCGGGCGAGCGCCAGCAATTGCGTGGCCAGATGGCTTGCCCGCATCGTTGCCACGTGCATGCCCTCGATCTCGCTTCTGACATCCGGAGCCAGTTCGCGCCGCAGTAGCAGCTCCAGGTGCATCTGCAGGCCCGCCAAGGGCGTGCGCAGCTGGTGCGCAGCGTTGGCGAGGAAGCGCTGCTGAACGCCGCTGGCCTCGCGCATCCGGCCGAGCAGCTTGTTGAAAGCCTTCACGGCGGGCGCGATCTCCGCCGGGGCGCCGGTCTCCGTAAGCGGCCGAAGATCGTTCGGACCGCGCCCGAGCAGCTCGGTGCGGATTCGCGCCAGCGGAGCAACGCCGTGCTTGACGCCTGTCCAGGCGAGGGCGATCGCCGCAAATGCGATAAGCAGCGTCGGTACCAGCTCAGCAGCGAGAATTTCCCAGATCAGGAGTTGCCGTTTGAAAAGCGTTTCACCGACCTGGACGCTGAATCCGCCGTCGGTGCGCACCGCTGCGATGCGCACCGGGTCGTTGCGATAAACGCCGTCAAAAAACCTGGTTTCACCGTCCCGCAGCGCCGGGGCAGCCGCGAGGTCGTCGGCGCCGGCAATGACTCTTCCCTCCGCGTCGCGAATCTGGAAGACCATCGTATCGACATGATCGTACATCAGCGCTTGCTGCGCCTGCATCAGCAGATCGAGGTGCGGGCCGTCGGCTCCGACCCGGATGTTCTCGGCCATGTCCAGCGCCGGATCCAGCAGCGAGCGATCGTACGCCGAGGTGGCCACGCTCAGTGCGACGCCGTAGGTCAGCACGCCGCCGCACAGCACCAGAAACAGCAGCGACGGGATAAGGAAGAACAGCAGCCGGCGGCGGATGCTTGTCGCGGCGGCGGTCCCGGGGTCAGGCATCGAGCTGTTCCCACAGATAGCCAAAGCCGCGAACGGTGCGTATGTGCATTCCCGCCGTCTCGATCTTGGCGCGCAGACGCGAAACATAGACTTCGATCGTGTTGATCGACAGATGGTCGTCGTAGTTGAATAGCTGCTGACCGATGAAGTCCTTGCTGAGCACCCGTCCG
Source organism: Casimicrobiaceae bacterium (assembly GCA_036270955.1). GTDB lineage: Bacteria > Pseudomonadota > Gammaproteobacteria > Burkholderiales > Casimicrobiaceae > PALSA-1003. The sequence goes on from DATBBM010000030.1 coordinate 54,502, forward strand.
GGACGCGTGAGGAACAGCTCGAGCAGCGCCCACTCGCGAACAGTGAGGTCGACCGCAATGCCGTTGGCGGTGACGCGCTTGCCCTCGATATCGATCGACAATGCGCCGATCACGATCGGGCCCGAAGGCAGCGAAGTTCGCCGCAACAACGCCCTGACGCGAGCTTCGAATTCGGTCAGCGAAAAAGGCTTGGTCAGGTAGTCGTCGGCGCCGAGATCGAGTCCTCGCACGCGGTCCTCGACCGCGTCTCGCGCGGTCAAGACCAGAACGTTCGTTTGCGAACGGCGCTGTCGCAACCTTCGCAGGACCTCGAAACCGTCGATGTCGGGCAAGCCGATGTCGAGAACCAGAAGCTCGTACGGCGTAGCCCGCAGTGCGCTGTCTGCTCCGTTGCCATCCTTTACGCGATCGACGCCATGACCGGCTTTGGTCAATAACCGGGTGAGGCCCTCGGCGAGCAAAGCATCGTCCTCAGCGACAAGTATGCGCATCGTTTCTCCAGTCATCTGTTCGAGCACGAACGTCCACGCAATGTTACCGGCAAAGCCGCGCGTCCGGTCTGTCAGCAAGCAGTCAGCAATCGATCAGCACTCCGACAGTTTGCACGCGTACGATCGGTTTTCCAAGATCGAACGACGTTGGTCAAAAGTCTATTGCGGCGACGATACGGGGGGCCGCTGCTCCTCTCGACTTGGGAAGCACCACCAATTGCGGAGCGCTACGACGGCTGGTCGTGCGAACTTCGTGTGTGCGCGCAAACGTTCGGAGGAGAGACCACGTGAACGGAAAAAAAATCCTTGTTGTCGCATGCTCTCTATCGCTTTTCGGCGCGGGAACCGCGCGCGCCGACGTCGTCAGCGACCTTCAGGCGCAGATGGAGGCGCTCCAAAAGCAATTGGATCAGGTGAAGACGCAGCTCTACGAGATGCAGCAGGAGAAAAAGAAGGAGGCCGCAGAGACCAAGGAAGCGCCCGGCGCCCCGTTCGTGCGCCTGAAACCCGATTCCGGAGCGACCTTTCTCGTTCCGGGCGGAGGCGAAGTTCAATTCTACGGAAACCTCGACGTCTCGTTCGACGAGACGACCAAGGGCCTGAAGAGCGACTATGGAGACAATGGCGGCATGCCCGTGGGGAAGATGGGTTGGCAGCCGGCCATCTCGACCAATCTGTCCTATCTGGGCGTCAAGGGAACGCATCCGCTGCAGCCCGACTTCAATCTGATCTGGCAACTGGAAGCTGGCATCGATATTTCCGCGACGCCTGGCACCAAGGAAACAACCTCGAACACCAGCGACACGGTCAACGGCGCGTTGTTTTCACGAAACAGCTTTGTCGGCTTCGCCGGCAAGGATTGGGGCGCGGTCATGCTCGGGAAGAACGAGACGCCGTACAAGACCTCGACCGATCGCCTGAATCCGTTCTCCGGCATGCTCGGGGACTATCGCGTCATGATCGGCAATACCGGCGGCGACAACCGGGTCGAGTTCGGTCTGCGCGCTTCGCACGCCATCTGGTATGAGTCGCCCAGCTGGAGCGGTGCTTCCTTCAAGGCGATGTACTCGCCGGGCATGAACCGAGACGACACCAGCAGCATCGTTCCCTCGTCAGAACCGGATTGCGCGGGCGGCAACATTCCCGGAAGCGGCGCGCTGCCCCCGACCTGCAACGACGGCTCGTTTGGCGACCTTTATAGCCTGAGCGCCGCCTACGCGAGTGGCCCGTTGTACCTGACCGCGGCGTACGAAATGCACAGGAACGTCAATCGGACGAGCGACCTCGCCAATCTCGATCCCCGGGACGTGGGAGACGAGAGCGCCTTCAAGGTCGGCGGCCAGTACACATTCGCGACCAAAACAACGGTAAGCGCTCTGTGGGAGAGGACCAAGCGAGACATTCCGTCGGATCTCGACTTTCAGAACGAGCGCTCGCGCCCCAACGCCACCTGGCTCGCAGTGACGCAAGTGTTGACCGATAAGGACAGTGCAAGCTTCGGATGGGGTCATGCGGGCAAGTCGAAGGGGTTCCTGGGCGTGCACAACACGCCCGACACCCAGACGACGTTCGACAATTCCGCCAACATGTATTCGCTGGCCTGGCGGCACATGATCGACAAGAACACCACCATCTATGCCGACTGGGCAATGACCGTCAATGCCGCGGATGCACATTACGACCTCGGTGCCGGGGGCCATGGCGTGACGACCGACTGCCACGATTCGACGCCGCTTGCGGCGTTCGATCCGACGACAGGCGGCGTGACCAACACCGGGCCGCATTGCTTCTCGGGCGGTCGAGTCGAAGGCGTTTCGGTCGGCGTCGCCTACAGGTTCTAGGTTTACGGTTCTAGGTTTACGGTTCTACGTTTACGCCGAGCCCCAGCTCGGCAGGGCGCGCGTTCTCCTCCGGGGCGCGCGCCCATTCATTGGGCGACGCGTAAGCCGGCGTCCGCACCTCCCCAGCGGCCCAGCGTCGGGATGCGCCCGTCGCCGATCATCTGTTGAAGATGCATCGGCCGCTCTGGTTGCGGTACCTCGGCGTCGAATATCGACGGTGCGATGGCGCGCAATCCGGCGTGCGTGTCGGGCTCCGCCGTCGCCTCCGCCAGCATTCCGCGATCGACCCAGACCGGCCTGCCATCGACCAGGCGCACATATATGCGCCCCGTGGCCTGCGTCGCAACATTGATTTCGCGGAACCGGTCGACGCACTGCCGCAGAAAACCGGTGTTGTGCTCCGGGAGAAGCAAGCTCTCATCGCCATACAGAAATTCGGGAGCGGTCGCGTTGATATCCACCCTGCGATAGCGCTCGACGTCGAGCAGGCATTTGACGTCGAGCACGTTCAAGGTGTCGTTCCAGCCAAAGGCAATCGTTCGCGGCCGCTCGCCGAGCTGCACGCTGTTGTCGAGAAATTCGAAGTGCACCTGCTTGTCGGTGCGCTCGATCCAGGTAAAAAACAGCTGCGGCATGCCCGAGTAGGCCTCGACGGCGTGGGCCAGCGTATCGTCGACTGCCTTGTACCTGCCCACGTCGAGCCCGCGCTTCCAAGCGCGCTCGACCAGCGATTCGGGCGGGGTAATCATGAAAAAGAGATAAACGACCCGGCCGAACCGGGTCAGCAGGTTGCTTCCAGCCTCGTCGGAATCGGGAGCGAAGCTGTCGAAGCGGAACCGGTCGATCAGCAGGTGCGACATGCCGCCCTGCTCGGCCTTGTGCGCCATGTACCGATCGAGCTTCTGGTCGACGATCTGCAATTCTTCCGCCGTGAACGAGCCGCCGTACCGGTACGCCGCGCCTAGCGAGCCGTAGTCGAGTAATTGCTTGCGCCATATGTCGGGGCTGATCAGCGCGAAGTCGCTCCAGTTGACGCCGATATCGCCGGCGAGCTTCTTCTGAAGCGGACGCAGCGTGCTCTTGCCCGACGCCGATGGGCCCTTGGTGTTCATGACGAACGGCCGCTGCTGGCGCGGCAGCAGCGTGTAGCCTTCGGCGGTGGCGGCATCGATCAGCCAAGGGGCGATCAGCCGGCCGATCTCGTCGGCGCCGAAGTCGTTGCAGGCGATGTCGGTGGCGATCGCGGCGACGAGCTCGCTGCTTCCCCATAGCTCGCCGTGCCGGATCAGCAGAGCCGAGACGACCTTGATCAGCGCGCGGTACGCTGCCTTGTGCAATGCATCGGCGGCAGTATGAGTGCGGCTTTCCCAGCCGAGCAATGCCTGCCGTATGCCGGTTTCAGCAGAGGACGACGGCTCGGTGCGCGTCCTGCGCGACTTGAAGATCGCGAGCAGGCTGCGGTCTCGCCCGGGTGCCGGGATCCGCTCCGCAGCGGCCGGCGCATACAACGACGACAGCTCCGAATCGACAAGCTCGCGGAGCCGATGACGCAACGTGTCGTAGGCAGCCTCGATCTCCGCGCTTCGAGGCTCTAGGTGCCCGGCCAGGATCGTGCGCGTGATCTTGCGGAAATTGATGCCGAGATCCTCGATCTTCGTACCGTCCGGCACCGACAGATCGGCGGTGACACGAATCAGGACCTCGTGCAGCGCCAGGCGCCCGGGCCGGAATGCCACCAGCTCGCTCGAGTCGAGGCCGGTGAGATCCTGCAGCTCCCCGGCTTGCGCGACGCTGGTAAAGACGTTTTCCGGACGAAAGATCGTGCACAAATGACGCAGATCCTCTGGGACCTGCGACTGGATCCCCGGGTGCCACGGGCCGAAAACTTCCGTGGCGGTAGCGAACGGATCAACCGGCAAAGACTTTCCAGAGGAAAAACGCAGCGATGACGTAGAGCAGCGCGGCGAACGCGCGGCGCAGACGCGCGACTGGCCAGCGATGTGCCATCCGCGCGCCCGCCGGGGCGGCCAGCACGCTGGCGCTGGCGATCGAGAAGAGCGCCGGCAGGTTGAGATAGCCAACCGTGTATGGCGGCAGGTCGGGCTGCCGAAATCCCGCAATCAGATAGCCGACAGTGCCCGCGGCGGCGATCGGGAGGCCGAGCGCCGCCGACGTCGCGACCGCGTTATGGATGCGCACATTGCACGCGGTCATGAACGGCACCGAGACGAACGCGCCGCCGGCGCCGACCATGCTCGACAGGACGCCGATTGCGCTGCCGACGGCGAACATGCCGGGCGTGCCCGGCAGAGCGCGAGTCGCCTTGGGCCTGGAGTTGCGCAGCAGCCGCGTCGCGGTGAACGCCGCGAATGCGGCGAACACGCCCGACAAGGCCGCCGTCGACAGGCCGCTGACCAGTTGCGGGCCGAGCAGCGATCCGGCGAGGATGCCCGGCGCGAGCCTCCAGAAGATAGGCCAGACGACCGCGTCGTGCGCGTGGTGCGTCCGCACGCTGGAAATCGAGGTGAACACGATCGTCGCCAGCGACGTCGCCACCGCGATGTGCAGGATGTGCTCGGGAGGAAAGTGCTGGTAGCTGAAGATCAGCGTAAGCAGCGGGATCATCGTCATCCCGCCGCCGATGCCCAGCAAACCGGCGATGAATCCGACAACGCCGCCGATCGCGAGAAAGATCGGGACCAGCGTCCAGTCCACGCTACGCTTTCATCAGCTTGTCGGTGATGATCTTCCATTCCCGGGGGTCGACCGGCGTGATCGACAGGCGGTTGCCCGGCTGCAGCGTGCGCATCGCGACCAGATCGGGGCGGGCGCGGAGCTCGGCGAGCGAGACCAGCCGTGTCTTTTTTACCAGCGTGACGTCGACATTCATCCAGCGCGGCGCAGCGCGCGTCGCCTTGGCATCGTAGTAGGGGCTCTTTTTGTCGAACTGCGACTCGTCCGGATAGGCCTGCTTCGTCACCTTGACGATGCCGGCGATGCCGGGCTCGGGGCAGCTCGAATGATAAAAAAACGCAAGATCGCCGACGCGCATCTGGTCCCGCATGAAATTGCGGGCCTGATAATTGCGTACGCCATACCAGGCGACCGTCCGCTTGGGCATCGCCGCGAGATCGTCGATCGATACCTCGTCCGGCTCGGACTTCATCAGCCAGTAGCGCATAGTCGGATCCATTCACCCTGCTCCGCCACGACCGACGGCAAAAGGGGAATTATGAGCCGAAAGCGACGCGCGAAGCGATTGGCGGCTGTCCGAGCGCCTACGACGCGAACGCCGAAGGCTAGGAACTTGCTGCCTGGCTGCGAACGACGCCTGCTTCTGCGACGCGTGCCGGAGCGTCGCCGGTAGCGGAGCGCGGGTGCGGACCTTAGGTGGGTGCCGCGCCGCGCAGCGCGGTCGAGGCCAGGTCAGCCGCGGCAGCCCTCCTCGTGTACGCGGCGCGCATCGGCTTCAGGACAAACAGCGCGAGCACCGCGGCCGCGATGTTCATCGAAGCGCCGATGACGAACACGGCGAGCCAGGTTCCCGTGGCGGTCATCAGCACATTGCCTAGCGGAACGAGCAGCGACGCAGTTCCCTTCGCGGTGTACATCAGTCCGGTATTGGTCGTCGCGTAACGGGCGCCGAAAGTGTCGGTCACTGTCGCGGGGAAGAGACTGTAGATTTCGCCCCAGGCGAAAAATACCAGTCCGCTGAGCAGGACGAAGCTGACCGGGTCGGTCCCGAATTTCGCCAGCGCCAATATGCCGATGCCTTCGAGGCCGAAGGCGATGAACATCGTGTTTTCCCGCCCGATGTGATCGGAAACCCAGCCGAAAAACGGTCGCGTAATACCGTTCAATACGCGGTCGAGTGCAAGCGCAAACGTCAGCGCTGGCAGCGTCAATCCGATCAGGTCCACCGGGACGTCGGCGACTTTGAAATCCTTGGCGATCAGCGCAAGCTGCGCAGTGGCCATCAATCCGCCGGCGCCCATCAGCACGAACATCAGATACATCAGCCAGAAAATCGGCGACTTGACCATCTCGCCCGGCGTCGCCTGGTGCTTCCCCGCGCCGGGTGCCAATTTGGCGGGCGCGACAAGCATGCTCGCCGGAGGAGCAAAGAGCGCGAACCCGAGAACCGTCACGATCAGGCCCTGTGCGAGTCCGAACGTCAGGAAAGTCTGCTCATAACCGCTCGATTTGATCATCGCGGCGATCGGTATGATCGTCAGCGCCGAGCCGGCGCCAAAGCCGGCAGCCGTCAGTCCCGCCGCCAGGCCCCGACGTCCGGGGAACCATTTCACCGCGTTTCCGATGCACGTTCCGTATACGCCGCCGGCGCCGATGCCGCCGAGCGCAGCGGCGAAATAGAGCATGGGCAGCGAACTCGCGATCGAATTGATCGCCCACGCAAGTCCGCACAGGATGCCGCCAACGACGACGATCCACCGTGGCCCGAAACGATCTACCAGATAGCCTTCGACGGGCACAAGCCAGGTTTCGAGCAGCACGAAGATCGTGAACGCGATCTGGATCGATGCACGCCCCCAATGATATTTGGCATCCATCGGGTTGACGAAAAGCGTCCAGCCGTACTGCAGGTTCGCGACGCTCGCCATGCAGATGATGCCGATGACAAGCTGAGTCCAGGGTGACGCGAACATGGACTTCGTGTTGGTCTTTCCAGATCCCATGTACCTTCCTTCAAGTATGCGGAGCTACTCTGCGCAACACGCAAGACCGGCGGCAAGCGGCGCTGGGTCTTCTGATTTTTTTGGTGATGTAAGGCCCGTATGTACGCAATGCATCTTTTAGAAAGTCACTCCGTAAGTCAAGATCAAAAATGCATTCTCGATGTCAGTAATCAGCAAGGTTCTGTCGCGCGGCGTGCGTGACGTGCGTCAACGAATCGCCGGCATGCGATGTGTCAGTATCGCGAAAGGTTTGTGGCGCAGGATTTTCTCGGCCACGTTTGCGGAATCATCGGCCGCGACAAGACGAACCGAGGGCGAAGGTGTCAGCACAGCTCAAGCTTCGGGGCGTAGGCTCATCCACGTAAGCGCATCGAGCGTCGACCGGCTCGCATCCGATCGCGGCGTCGCGCGCGCATTCCGGTGCGATAGAAGCATGGGGTGGACCGTTGGTACACTCGGCAGCGAATCCGGTGTTTCGCTGGCGTATTCATGGCGCCAGCGTGCTCCTGCTGCTGTTCCTCTGCGCAGGACGTCCACTCGCGAGCGGCATCGATCATCTCGTCGAGTTTGACGACAGCGGAATCTGGAAGCGCAGCAACCAGACGGCGCTGGTCAATCTGCTGATCGGAGGTGAAATTGTCGGCGCACTGTGGGAGGGCGGCGATACGCGGCTGGGCAAAACGTTCTGGCAGTCGATCGATTCCTCCGCTATCGGCGCCCTCTCTTCCGAGGCGCTCAAGCACATTTTCACGCGATCGCGGCCCGACCAGTCACCTGATCCGAATCTCTGGTTCCAGGGCCATGGCCATTACAGCTTTCCCAGCGGCGAAGTGACCGCAGTGACCGCGATTGTTTCGCCGTTTGTGTTCGAATATGCGCATGATCATCCGGCGGTTTATGCGCTGGAGCTGTTGCCTCTCTATGATGCGATCGCCCGAGTGAAGGTCCATGCGCACTGGCAAACCGACGTGCTGGCCGGTTTCGCGCTCGGTACCGGCACCGCGTACTTCGCTCATACGCGTGATAGCCCGATTATTCTCGGAGTCCTGCCGCAGGGCTTCATGCTCGGTCTTAAGGCCAAGTTCTGACCCGCGCTCCGCGGGAAGAGCGGAGTCCTCGCAGCGCAGAAGAATCGGAACCCAAAGCAGTCGCGGCGCCGTGCTGGCTCGACGCCGATCAGGCGCCTCGCTCCGCATCGGAGCGAGGGCCTCAAAGGGTGCCCCCCACCTGTGCCGTGCCAACCGTCATCTTGAACCTGAGTTCAAGAGGGTCGCCTGCCAGGACCATCAGGCGCTTCCGCGTAGGGAACGCACACCGGTCCGTTTGAGGCTCGGCAACCTCGCTAAGTTAGCATTGGTTCAAAGAGTGTATGGCCAGCTCGAACACCGCAGGGGACAATGAACTTAAAAAATCGGGATTGCCGCACGCGCGCGTGACGGCCTCTAGAACAGCTTGTCCTGATCCGCCATCGCACGATCGATGGCAGACTGCATCGCGGAAATTCTACGCCGAACGCCGGCGCTGTCAAAACTGGCGGTGCTCGCCGGGCCGGCGTGGCCTGCCTTGGCCTGGAGCAGCTCGTGCGCGATATTGAGCGCCGCCATCACCGCGATGCGCTCGGTGCCGGCGATCTTGCCTGAATCTCGGATCTCTCGCATGCGACGGTCGAGCAACTGCACGGCAAGCAATAGCTCGTCACGCTCGGACTGCTTGCAGCCGACGCGATATTCGCGGCCCAGAATCGAGACGTCGAGCGTGGTCGCCTGATCATCCATCGGATCAGCTCAGCGATTCGGGAAGCTGCTGCAGCAGCGAGTCGATGCGCGACGTCGCCGCGCCGATGCGCGCGGTCAGCGCCCGGTTCTGCTCGAGCGCCCGGCCGAGCTCGCGCTTCAGCGACTCATTCTCGGCGCGGAGCCTGTTGTAGTCCGCGAGCAGCAGCGCGAGCTTCTGCTCGAGTCCGGCGAATTCGGTGAATTCGGATTCCATCGTCGCTGCACTATAGGGTCAAGCTTCGGACCGAGTCAACGGGGCCACGCGCCGTCATGCCGTATCCAGCGACTTGTAGCGCACTTCAAGAATTTCCAGCTCTTCGACGCCGCCCGGCGTTTTCAAGGTCACGAGATCGCCTTCGCGCGCCTTGATCAAGGCGCGCGCCATCGGCGACACCCAGCTGATGTAGCCGCGATTCGTGTCGATCTCGTCGACGCCGACGATGCTCACGGTGCGGGTTTCGCCGTGTGAATCGCGCACGGTCACCGTGGCGCCGAAGAATATCTGGTCGATGTCGTCGGCGTCGCGGCGAGCCATCGGATCGACGATCTCGGCGATGTCGAGACGGCGGATCAGGAAACGGATGCGCCGGTCGATTTCGCGCAGGCGCTTCTTGCCGTAAATGTAATCGCCGTTCTCGGAGCGGTCGCCGTTGCTCGCCGCCCAGGCGACCGTGGCGACGACCTCGGGCCGCTGTTTGTCGACGAGCCCGTTCAGCTCGGCCTTGAGGCGCGCAAACCCACCCGGCGTCATGTAGTTCCGGGCGCCTTCGGGCAGCGGCGACGCTTCCTCGACATCGTCTTCGATGTCGTCGTCGTCTTCGCGGGTGAATGCCTTGCTCATCGATGGAATCGAATGTCCTGGCCGCCTCGCGGCCCGAGAGTCTCCGTTGCGAGGCAAAGGCGCGCGGCGCAACGCCGGCCGGAAGCAAATTATAGTCCACCTGCCGGACGCTATAATCGTTGCCCTTCGGATTGCCGCCGAACTGCGACTGGCGGTCGAGAAGCCCGCCGCGATGACCCGGATTCCCGCCACGCTGGCTCTAGCCACCCTCGCCGTCGTCGCGCTCGCGGCATTCGCGCTGGCGCTAGGCGTCGGAAGCATCGCGCTCGACCCGATGGCCGTCCTGCGCGCGCTGGCCGGCGGCGGGGACGCGATGCCGCGCACCATCGTGCAGGAGCTGCGTCTGCCGCGCGCGCTCGCCGCGTTCGCGACCGGCGGATCGCTGGCGATGGCCGGCGCGCTGTTGCAGGTGTTGCTGCGCAATCCGCTGGCCGATCCGTATGTGCTCGGCGTTTCCGGCGGTGCGGCGGTCGGCGCACTAGCCGCGATGCTGCTTGGCGCGGTCGCGTGGCTGATCCCGGCAGGGGCGTTTGCCGGCGCATTCGTCTCGACCGTGCTGGTCTTCGCGCTCGCGCGCGGCTCCGGCGCCTGGTCGCCGACGCGGCTATTGCTGACCGGTGTCATCGTCGCGGCAGGCTGGGGAGCGGTGGTCGCGCTGTTACTCTCGCTGGCGCCGGAGGCCCAGCTGCGCGGCATGCTGTTCTGGCTGATCGGCGACCTGTCGGCGCCGCCTGCGGCATGGACCCCACTGGTCGTACTCGGGCTTGCAATGGCCATCGCACTGCCCTTTGCGCGCGACTTGAACGCGCTGTCGCGCGGTGACGCGGTCGCGGCGGCGCTTGGTGTATCGATTGCGCGGCTTCCCTGGTTGATTTTCGCGCTCGCGGCGATGCTGACCGCCGTCGCCGTGACTACCGCCGGCGCAATCGGCTTCGTGGGGCTCATCGTGCCGCACGCGGTGCGGCTGGTGATCGGCAACGACCAGCGCGCGCTGCTGCCCGCCTCGGCCCTTGCCGGCGGCGCAATGCTGCTGATCGCCGACACGCTGGCTCGGCAGCTCGCCGCGCCGGCACAACTGCCTGTCGGGGTGGTCACGGCGCTGATCGGCGTGCCGGTGTTCCTGATCCTGCTGCGGCGCGAGCGATGAGCGAGAGGGCGCTGCTCTCCGCGCGCGGACTGACGGTTCGCATCGCTGCGCTGACCGTATGCCGCAACCTGGAATTTTCGGTGGCGCCAGGGCAATGCTGGGCAATTCTGGGGCGCAACGGCGCGGGCAAGACGACGCTATTGCACACGCTGGCCGGATTGCGCCCGGCGGCCGCCGGCACGATCGAGCTCGCCGGACGGCCACTCGCGGATTGGTCGTCGCGCGATGTCGCGCGACGCCGCGCGGTTCTGCCGCAAGACGACAGCGACGCGTTCGCCGCGACGGCGCTGGAAACGGTCCTGGTCGGCAGGCATCCGCATCTGTCGCGCTGGCAATGGGAAAGTGCCGCGGATCTCACCATCGCACGCGCCGCACTGGCGGCAATGGATATCGGCGGCGCCGAAGCGCGCGACGTGCGCACGCTCTCCGGCGGCGAGCGACGCCGCGTCGCACTTGCAGCGCTGCTCGCCCAGCAGCCGGATCTGTTGTTTCTCGACGAGCCATCGAGCCACCTGGACCTCGCGCACCAGCTCGCGCTGCTAGATCGCCTGGCCGGGGTGGCGCGAAGCGGAAGCAAGGCGGTGCTGATGGTCCTGCACGACGTCAACCTCGCCGTCCGCTTCTGCGACCATGCGCTTTTGCTCGAGGGCGGCGTGGCGCACGCGGGCCCGGCGACCGAGCTCTTGACCGCGGCGCGGCTGTCGCAGCTTTACGGCGTGCCCTTGCGCGCGATCGAGACCGAGCGCGGGCCGGTGTTCGCTCCGCTCTGACGCGCGTGCCGGTCGCTCAGCGAGCGATGTTGGCTCGCGCCCGGTCGATGACCGCGCACAGGGCTTCGGCGCCATCGACAAAGCGCGGGCCGGCGCGGTGCAGCAGATTGGCGTCGACGACAAAGAGATTCCCCGCGCGCACGGCCGGCAGATCGGGCCAGCGCCACCAGTCGTCGAGCCACGCCGGACGAATCGCGCCGTCGGTTCCGGCGATGATCGCGGAAGGCCGCGCCGCCAGGACCGCTTCGACGCCGACCGACGGCGCCGGCAGCGAGAGTTCCCGGAAGACGTTCTCGCCGCCGCAAAGCTCGATCGCCGCGCTGATCAGGTGCGCGCCTCCGATCGTATACAAGGGCTGGTGCCAGATCTCGTAGAACACGCGAACCGGGCTCGCAGCGCGCCCGCGCTGACGCAGCGCCCCCAGCCGCGAACGGAACAGCGCCGCGGCCGGGCGCGCGACGTCCGCGGTGCCGGCGATCGCGCCAAGCCGCTCGATGTCGAGGGCGATCGCCTCCGGCGTGTGCGGATCGGTGCGATAGATCGGGATCCCCAGCGCCTGCAGCCGCTCGATCTGTGCCGGCGCCACGTACGGCCACGCTACGGCGAGATCGGGACTGAGACTGACAATGCGCTCGAGATCGAGAGCGCGCGCGTCGCCGACGCGCGGGCGCTGTGCCGCTTCGGGCGGCCAGTCGGCGGGGTCGGTGACCGCGACGACGCGATTTCCCGCTCCGGCCGCGTAGAGGAGCTCGGTCGCACTGGGTGCCAGGCTGATGATGCGCCTCGCCGGCGCGGCCAGCGCAACCGCCGCGCCCGTCCCGTCGATCACCGTGACCGGATCGGCGCGACACGGCCCCGCAAGCGCCAGCATCAGCGCAACCGCGACCCAGGCTGGCAGACACACAGTCATCAGTAGCGCCAGCGTACGCCGGCGAACAAGTTCGCGCCGGCGGTGTGGTAGTCGGCTGCCAGCTCGTAGTGCTTGTCCAGCAGATTGTCGAGCCGCGCGAACGCCGTCCAACGCGCCTCGAAAGGCCATTCGACCAACAGGTTGACCAGCGCGTAACCGCCCATCCGGCGCGTGTTGGCGGCATCGTCGAAGCGCGCCGACGATGCGATCAACTCGGCGCGGAACTGCACCGACCCCAACGGATGCTCGACGGCGAGCGCCGCATGCCGGCGCGCGCGGCGCGGCAACAGCAATCCGCTGGCGTCGTCCTCCGGCCGCTGCAGGTCGATGCTGGCGGTCGCCGCGGCACTGCCGAGGCGAAAGCGCATGTCTAGCGTGACCCCCTCCAAGGTCGCGGCGGCGACATTCTGCGGCGCGCAGTTGAAGTCGGCATCGCATTCGAAGACGATCAGTTCCCGCACCCGGTTGCGGTAGGCGACGAGGCCGGCAGCAAAGGCGTCCGACGCGTAGCGAAGCGCAAGCTCGGCATTGCGCGCCGTCTCGGGCTTGAGCTCCGGATTGGAAAAACCCGGATAGTAGAGGTCGTTGAACGTCGGGGCCTTGAACGCCGTGCCGTAGCTGGCGCTCGCGCGCCAGCCGGGGGCGAAGCCGTAGCCGTAGGCCAGCGCGCCGGTCGTTCGGGCGCCGAATTGCGTGCTGTCGTCGCGCCGCAGATTGAGCTGTACGAAGTGCGGGCCTTCGGCGAGCCGATAGACGCCGACCGCGGCGTTGGTGTCGCGCGAGTTCACCGCGAACGCCGCATCGCCGCCGACGCGTTCCTCGCGGCGCTCGAGCGCCGCGCCCAGCGAGCCTCGCGGCAGCAGGAATTCGTTCTGCCAAACGTACAGACGCTGCCGCGTCGTGAATCGGCCCGGCCCGAATCCGGTTCGCGAGTCGCTGATGTCGTCGGTCCGGCCGGCATCGAGCCTACTGGTCCACCAGGCGGTAAGCCGGTTACGGCTGGCGAGCGCATAGCTATCGACGGTAGTGATCGTGCGATCGTCGAACGTGGGCTCGGCGTCGAACTGCGCGTTGAGCCGGCTCTTGAGGAACCGCGCGGACAGTTCCTGCTCCGGCGCAAGACGCAACGAGACGCTGCCCGAGACGTCGTCGCCGCGGTATCCATCGCGGTCATCGTTGAAGCTGAAATTCGCCGGATTGTCGATTGCATTGAAACCGGCACTTTGCTTGTGTCCGACGTCGAGCGCGTACCGCCAGGCGCCCGCGATGCCCGAAACGCCGCCGGATATGGCGCCGGTGCGGTAGGTACCGTAACCGGCGGTGGCGTGCGCGGTAAAAGCTTCGCCGCCGTTGCGCGTGAAGACCTGGATGACGCCGCCGATCGCGTCGGCGCCATACAGGTTCGACGCAGGCCCGCGCAGGATCTCGATGTGGTCGATCGCGTCCATCGGAATGGCTTCCAGCGCCGCGGTGCCGGAGGTGGAGGAGCCCACCCGGTGGCCGTCGATCAGCACAAGCGTCTGGTTGCTGTTGGCGCCGCGCAGGAACACGCCGCTGGTCGACGCCGGGCCGCCATTCATGACGATCTCGACGCCGGGTACGCGTCGCAAGACCTCGGCGAGGCTTTGCGCCCCAGCGCGGGCGATCTCTTCGGGGCCGATCACCGTGACGTCGGCGACGAGCTCCGAGGCTGGCTGCGGCCAGCGCGCCGCAGTGATCACCAGAGAATCGATGGCCGGCGCGGCGGGGCTGAGCTGCGCGCTCGCGAACTCGGCGCAACAGGCAGGGACGATAGCGACCAGAAGGGCTTTGACCAGAAACGGCAGACGAGACATCGTTTTCTCCGCAATGCCGTGCGTCCCCGCACGGCGGTTGGCGCGCAAGCAACGCGGAGAAAGTTCGGGCGAAAGCCCCAGCGACAAGCGGCATCCGGCCGGACATCGCCTCCCCGCGATGTGTCTCGGTCCGAAAGCCATACGCGTACGTCAGGCATTCCGGGGCAGGCCGGTCTCCGGGCTGGCCGGTATGCAAAGGCTGACCGCCTTCGCCCGGGCGGTCCGCCTTCCCATGCGCGGGGCGCACAGTGGCATACAAAGGACCGTCCGCACCGACTTACCGTTGCGGGGGCAGCGCCGGCCTTGCCACGCAACGTGCGTGGCGCACCGGCTTCCCGTTTCACCCGCGGCGCCAAAGTGGCGCGGCGGACACCTGCTGCGGCCGAGTATACCGCTCCGCGGTGACAGACGGCGTGCGCTTCCGGGGACTGCTATAATTTTCGGCCCTTCGCATTGAGCCCAAGACGCCCGAACGCTATCCGTGAGCCGCAAGCTGTACATCCGCACGTTTGGCTGTCAGATGAATGAGTACGACTCGGCCAAGATGGCCGACGTGCTTCACGCCGCCGAGGGCCTCGAGCCGACAGTCCGACCGGACGACGCCGACGTCATCCTGTTCAACACCTGCTCGGTGCGCGAAAAAGCGCAGGAGCGCGTATTCCATGACTTGGGGCGCGTACGGGCACTGAAGGATGCGAATCCCGACCTGATCATCGGCGTCGGCGGCTGCGTCGCAAGCCAGGAAGGTGCTGCGATCGTCGCGCGCGCACCCTATGTCGATGTGGTCTTCGGCCCGCAAACCCTGCACCGCCTGCCCGAGTTGATCGCGCGGCGGCGTGCGACCGGCAAGCCGCAAGTCGACATCAGCTTTGCCGAGATCGAGAAGTTCGACCATTTGCCGCCGCCCCGGGTCGACGGGGTTTCGGCATTCGTGTCGATCATGGAGGGCTGCAGCAAGTACTGCTCGTTCTGCGTCGTTCCCTACACCCGCGGTGAGGAAGTGTCGCGGCCGTTCGACGACGTGCTGACCGAGATCGCCGACCTGATCGACCAGGGTGTCAGGGAGATCACCCTGCTCGGACAGAACGTCAATGCGTACCGCGGCAGCGCGGGCGAGGGGGAGGTCGCCGATCTGACCGCACTCGTCGAGCACCTGGCCGAGATCGACGGCCTGGAGCGCATCCGCTTCACGACTTCGCATCCGAAGGAAATGTCGCAGCGGCTGATCGATGCTTACCGCACGGTGCCGAAGCTCGTCTCGCAGCTTCATCTGCCGGTGCAATCCGGATCCGATCGCGTGCTGGCGGCGATGAAGCGCGGCTACAGCGCGCTCGAATACAGGTCGATCGTCCGCCGCTTGCGCAAGGCCCGTCCCGCGCTGTCGCTATCGTCCGATTTCATCGTCGGATTTCCCGGCGAGACCGATGCCGACTTCGAGCAGACGATGCGGCTGATCGACGAGCTCGGATTCGATGGCAGCTACAGCTTCCTGTACAGCCCGAGACCCGGCACGCCGGCGGCCAATTTCGGCGACGCCGTGCCGCGGGAAATCGGACAGGCGAGGCTCGCGCGCCTGCAGCAACGGATCGACGAGCAATACGCGGCAAACAGCGCGGCGATGGTGGGGACCGTCGAGCGCGCGCTGGTCACCGGCCGCGCCAGCAGGGATTCAGCGGAGCTCTCGGCGCGGACCGCGTGCAATCGTGTCGTCAACTTCGCCGGCAGCGCCGATCTGATCGGACGCTATGCCGAACTCCGCATTACCGCGGCGCGCGCACACTCGCTGCGCGGCGAGCTCGCCACCGTCGAGGGCGAGCTGCGCCCGGTCCAACCGGCCCGCTCACCTTCAATCCTCGAGAATCACGCAAAGGCACCATGACCGCACAATTCTCCCCGCTTTCGAAACTCACGCTCGCGCTCGCCGCCGCATCGCTGCTGGCCGGCGGCTGCGCAACCGTCCCCGCCGCAGATTCGGCGACGCTGGCCGCAGCTGCGGTCGCCGCGACCGGCGCGGCGCGCGCCGCGACCGAAAATACCTCACCGATCGCCACCGGCGCCGCCCATGCTCCTTCCGAGCCGGGAAGCGCGAAAGCGGGCGCGCCGGCCGTTGCGGCTGCCGCCGCGGCCGCGGCGGCGGCTGCCGTAGCGGCGCAGCAGAAACCGTTCGCCGAAGTGGTCAAGGATGCCAAGGAGCAGCCCGGCTTTTTCAATGTCTACAGCAAGGACGAAAAGATCTGGCTGGAAATCCAGCCGGAGCAGATCGATCGGCCGTTCTTCCTCCAGGCCAATCGCACGCAGGGTATCGGCGAGCGCGACCCGTTTCCCAGCCCGATGCTGCGCTCGTACATCGTCGAATTTCACCGGGTGGGCAATCTGGTGCAACTGATCGCCAAGAACAGCCAGTTCATCGCGCTTGCCGGCACGCCGCTTGCGCGCGCAGTACGCGAGTCGACCAGCGATAGCCTGCTCGGCTCGGTGCCCGTCGCCAGTCAGCCGCACCCGGAGCGCAAGTCAGTCCTGATCGAGCTCAATCCTCTGCTGCTGAGCGATCTTCCGGCCGGGTCGAGCGCTCTCGAGTCGGCGTACCGCATTCCCTACGCCTTCGATTCCCGCAATTCGAGCTTCACCGGCATCCACAACGGCGCCGACCTCACCGGATTCGGCGTGACCGCGCATTACGCGGTGTCGAAGCTGCCTTCGCGGCCGACGACCCCCTCGGCCGCGGCTTCGCGCACGCCGCCGCCGGCGCATCTCGAGGATGCGCGCAGTCTCTTCCTCGGCTACTACTACAGCTTCGCGAGGCTGCCCGAGCCGATGCACGCTCGCGCGGCTGATGATCGCATCGGGCATTTCGTCACGCGCCGCTGGGACTTTTCCGACGACATCAAGGCGTTCCCCGAAGTCTATTACGTCAAGCGCTGGCGCCTGGAGAAAAAAGATCCTGAAGCGGCGTTGTCCGAGCCGAAACAGCCGATCGTCTACTGGCTCGACCGGGATATTCCCGAAAAATACCGTGAAACGGTGAAGGCCGGCATCCTCGAATGGAACAAGGCATTCGAAAGGATCGGGTTCAAGGATGCGCTGCGCGTCGAGGTTCAACCCGAGAACGCCGATTTCGACACCGCAGATGCGCGCCATGCCTCGGTGCGCTGGGTCGTGCGCGACGAGCCTGGCGCGCTGGCGATCGGTCCCAGCCGCGCCGATCCGCGCACCGGCGAGATTCTGGACGCCGATATCGAGATCGAGGACGGCTGGACCCGCCTGCCGCGGCGCCAGGCGTCCGAGCAATTCCATCCGAGGACCCGATCGATGCCCGCCGGCGAGGACACGTTCTGCGAGTACGGCGACATCGCAATGGACGAGCTCGCGTTCGCGCTCGACGTGCTGGTCGCGCGCGGCGAGATCGATCCGGAAGGTCCGGAA
Organism: Casimicrobiaceae bacterium; assembly: GCA_036270955.1. GTDB lineage: Bacteria > Pseudomonadota > Gammaproteobacteria > Burkholderiales > Casimicrobiaceae > PALSA-1003. The sequence goes on from DATBBM010000030.1 coordinate 72,232, forward strand.
GCGCAGAAGTACGTCCTGGCGACGCTGAAGGACGTGGTGACGCACGAGGTCGGGCACACGCTGGGGCTGCAGCACAACTTCCGCGCGTCGACGATCTACACGCAGAAACAGCTGGAAGACCCGGCGTTCACGCATGCGAACGGCATCGGCGGCTCGGTGATGGATTACAACGCGATCAACCTGGCGCTCGAGAGCGAGAGGCAGGGCGATTATGTGATGCCGACGATCGGCCCTTACGACTACTGGGCGATCGAGTACGCGTACAAGCCGATCGAGCCCGACAAGGAAAAGGCCGAGCTCGCGAAGATCGCCGCTCGCAGCGGCGAGCCGCAGCTCGCATTCGCCAATGACATCGACGCCGGCTTCGGCGGCGCGGCCGAAGGCATGGACCCGCAGGTGAACCGGCGCGACCTGGGCAGCGATCCGCTCGAGTTTGCGATCCGCCGCCTCAAGCTCTCCCGCGAGCTCTGGGCGAGGCTGCAGGACCGCAAACTTGCGCCGGGGCAGAGCTACGAAGTGCTGCGGCGCAATTTCGTCGCCGGCCTGACGCAGCTCTCCAACGCGGGCGCGGTCGCGGCCAAATACGTCGGCGGCGTGGTCTACGTGCGCGACCACGCCGGCAGCGGGCGCGAGCCTTTCACTCCGGTGGCGCCCGACAAGCAGCGCGCCGCGCTGAAGCTGATCGCCGATGGGTTGCTGTCGGTAGACAGCTTCCGGCTGCGTCCCGAATTCGTACGCAGGCTTACCGTCGACCAGTTCGACCGCGGGCGCGAAGACGCGGGAATCAGCGCGATCTCGCCGGACATTTCGCTTTCCGACCGGATGCTGGGCGTGCAGCGCGCGCTGCTCGATCAGCTCCTCTCCGACACAGTGGCAACGCGAATCGAGGAGAGCGCCTATCGTCAGACGAAGAGCAGCGAAGCGTTCCGCCTGTCCGAGCTCTACGACACGCTGCAGGGCGCCGTCTGGAGCGAGCTGAAAACCGGCCGCGACATCACGCCGTTCCGGCGCAATCTGCAACGCGAATATCTGCGGCGGGTCGCGACGACGATCGTGCATCCGTCGTCGTCCGATCACGCCGATGGCCGGGCGCTGCAGCGCGCCAACGCGAAACAACTGCTGGCACAGCTCAAGGCTGCCCAGTCGCGCGCCTCGCTCTCCAAGGAGGCGCGCGCGCACCTTGCCGAGTGCGAGAATACGCTCGACGAAGCACTGAAGGCGCCAATACTGCGGCCCGACGCATAGCCTTGAAGACGCAGACTCTCGACGTCGAGCTTTCGCCCGTCGATAACCGCGCGCTCGCCAATCTCTGCGGCGCGCTGGACGCCAACCTGCGCCAGATCGAATCGGCGCTGGACGTATCGATTGCGCGCCGCGGCGCCGCGTTCACCGTGCGCGGACAGCCGGCACAGACGCAGCAGGCGGCCACGGCGCTCGAGCGCTTCTACGCCGAGGCGCACGCGCCGCTCTCGATCGACGACATCCAGCTCGGCCTGGTCGAGTTGCGCAGCGTCGCCGAGCGCGAGGCAACGCCGCACACTGGAGAAGCGTCGTCCGAGGCACTGACGCTGCGCACGCGCCGCGCCGATCTTCACGGCCGCACGACCAACCAGATCCTGTACCTGAAGCACATCCAGGAGCACGACATCACGTTCGGCACCGGGCCGGCGGGCACCGGAAAGACCTACCTGGCGGTTGCGTGCGCGGTCGATGCGCTCGAGCGTGACCTGGTCAAGCGCATCGTGCTGGTGCGTCCCGCGGTCGAGGCGGGCGAGCGCCTGGGCTTCCTGCCCGGCGACCTTGCGCAGAAGGTCGATCCGTACCTGCGGCCGCTCTACGACGCGCTCTACGACCTGATGGGTTTCGACAAGACGGCGCGGCTGTTCGAGCGCAACACGATCGAGATCGCGCCGCTCGCCTACATGCGCGGCCGCACGCTCAACCATTCGTTCATCATTCTCGACGAAGCGCAGAACACTACACCTGAACAGATGAAGATGTTTCTGACGCGTATCGGATTCGGGACCAAGGCGGTGATCACCGGCGACGTCACGCAAATCGATCTCGCGCGCGGCCAGAAAAGCGGCCTGATCGAGGCGCGCCGCGTCCTGGCCGACGTTCGCGGCATCGCCTTCACGGAATTCACCGCCGCCGACGTCGTGCGCCACCCGCTGGTCCAGAAAATCATCAGCGCCTATGAAAAGCACACGCGCAGCGAACGTATCGACGCCCCGGGCGCCGGCTCCGGCGGCGAGCGCTAGCGTGTCGTCTCCTTCCCCGGCCAAATCCTGATTCGCCAGGCCGCATCGCTGCCGTTGCGCGCCGACGAGCAGGATGCGCTGCGCCGGCAATGCGCGATCGTCGTTTCAGGCCACGGCGATGACGCCCCCGGCGCGGAGCTCGCGCGTGTCGCCGAATGGTGCAGCCGGAACGGGTGGCACGCTGATCGCTACGGCGATGGCGCGCTGATCGGTACCTTCGAGGCCCGGGTGGCCGCGCTCCTGGGCAAGCCCGCCGCCGCATTCATGCCCAGCGGCACGATGGCGCAGCAGATCGCGCTGCGCATCGCCTGCGACCGCGCAAATAACCCGCTCATCGCGATGCATCCGACCTCGCATCTCGAGCTGCACGAGGAGCGTGCTTACGCGCGGCTGCATTCTCTGCGGGCAATTCTGCTGGGTGAACGTGAACGGCCGACGTCGGCCCGCGATCTCGGCGAGCTGGCCGAAACTCCGGCCGCGCTGCTGGTCGAGTTGCCCGCGCGCGAAATCGGCGGCCAGCTGCCGGACTGGCAACAGCTGGCCGCGCTGATGACGCTCGCCGGCCAGCGCGGCATCTGGCGACACAT
>DATBBM010000031.1:0-3091 GCA_036270955.1 Casimicrobiaceae bacterium
GGGCAAGACGACGACCATCAACCTGGTCGCGGGCGCGTTGCGCCCCGACAATGGCTCGATCGTGCTCGACGGACGCGACATCGTCGGCATGCCGGCCTATGCGTTCGCGCGCGCCGGCGTGGGGCGGACCTTTCAGGTGCCGCGCCTGTTCAAGCGCATGACGGTGACCGAGAATCTGATCGTGCCAGCGCTGACCGATACGCGCACGAGCCGCCGGCAGGCCGAGGTGCGGGCGCGCGAGATCCTGGCCTTCGTGCGCTTCGAGCACCTCGCCGAGACCTATGCGCGCACCTTGTCCGGCGGCCAGCAGAAGCTGCTGGAGCTCGGCCGCGCCCTGATGCTGCGCCCGAGCCTCCTGCTCCTCGACGAGCCGTTCGCGGGCGTGCATCCGCGTCTGCTCGAGCAGATCGTCGAGCACATCCGCACGCTAAGCGCGCAGGGCTACACGATCGTGCTGGTCGACCACAATCTCGACGCGGTGCGTTCGGTGGTACGGCGCACGCTAGTCATGGCCCGCGGCCGCAAGATCGCGGACGGTCCCTCGGAAGAGGTGCTGCGGGATCCAGCCGTGATCCACGCTTATACGGGCACCCGCAAAGCGATGGAGGCCCACCCATGACCGCCGAAGCGAGCTTTGCTGACGGCGACGCCGTGCTCGCGGCCGACGGGCTCGTCGCCGGCTATACGCGCGACATCGATATCCTGCGCGACATGTCGTGCCGGGTCTGGCCGCACCGCATCTCCTGCGTGGTCGGTCCGAACGGCACCGGCAAGTCAACGTTGCTCAAGGCGCTGTTCGGTTTCTTACGGCCGCGGAACGGCAAAGTGACGCTCAAGGGCGCCGATGTCACCGGCACCGCGCCGTACCATATGCTCGGCGCCGGCGTCGCCTATTTGCCGCAGCGGCCGAGTCTGTTTCCGTATCTCACGGTGGAATCCAATCTCAAGCTCGGGCTCTGGCATGCGCGCGTTCCCAAGGCGGAGGTGCGGCGCAAGCTTGAGCAGGCCTATACGCGCTTCCCGATGGCGCGCGAGAAGCGCCACCAGCCGGCGGGCCAGCTCTCCGGCGGCCAGCAGCGCCAGGTCGAGATCGCGCGCAGCCTGTTGGCGGAGCCGCCGGTCTATCTCATCGACGAGCCGACTGCGGGGATCGATCCGCGCACCAGCGAGGACATTTACGAGCTCATCGCGTCGCTTGCCCGCGACGCCGGCAAGGCGATCTTGCTCGTTGATCAGGACATCAAGAGCGCGCTGGCAATCGCGGACTATCTCTATGTGGTCAAGAACGGCAGCGTCGCGTCGCACGGATCGCGCGTCACGTTCGGCGGCGACACCGATGCGCTGGTCGCACGCTGGCTCTACGCGAGCGGCGGCTGAAGGGCGCGTCGATGGCGAAGCCTCCACAGCGATCGCCCCGGCGCAGCGCCACGCCACCGTCGAGGCCGGATGCGCCGCTGCACGTCGAGATGCTCGCGGTGTTCGACCACATGCCGAAGCAGCTGCAGGCGGCGGCGCGCTGGGCGCTCGACAATCCGCAGGACGTCGCGCTGCTCACGGTGCGCCAGCAGGCTAAGCGCGCCGGCGTCGTGCCGGCGACGATGACGCGTCTCGCCCAGCGGCTCGGCTTCGATGGCTACGACGCAGTGCGCGATCTCTATGCAGAGAATTTGCGCCGCCGGGCTTCGTCGGTGTTCTCACCCAAGGCCGCTGCGCTAGTGGCGCGACGCAAGCTCACCGGAGAAGCCGCGCTCGCTCACGATCTCATCGACACCCTAGTCCACCAGATGGCGGGACTGTCAGCGACGGAGAGTCTCGGCCAGCTTGCGGCCGCGGTCGGCGTCATCGCGAAGGCGCGCCGCGTCTTCGTGCTCGGCCAGCGCTCCTGCTACCCGGTGGCCTTCCACTTCGCTTACGTGTTCGGATTGGCCGGCGGCTGGACCCAGCTACTCGATGCGCCCGGCGGCACCGGCAGCGATGTCCTGCGCGATGCGCAGAAAGGTGACGCGCTCCTCGCCATCAGCGTCAAGCCGTACACCCGCACCACCGTTGAGGTCACGCGCCACGCGGCGCGCCGCGGCGTGAGCGTCATCGCGATCACCGACAGCGCTGTATCGCCGCTCGCGCGCGTGGCGGGCGCCGCCATCCTGGTGCCGACCGAGAGCCCGTCGTTCTTTCACACGGTGACGCCAGCCTTTGCGGTCGCCGAGACGCTGGCCGCGCTGCTTGCCGCCGCCGGGGGCGAGGGGGCTCTGACCGCGGTGCGCGAGATCGAAGACCAGATGCGGTCGCTGTCGACGCATGTGCTCTCGACCGCGCCCGATCGGTCCAGGATCGTCAAGCGCTGAAGCTGTAACGGACTGATTGCTTTCGCTCGCAGGACCGGCTGCGTTGATCTAACCCGCGGCGCGTGAACGTCGCCTAATCGCACTTAGCAGACATGCCGACTGTGTTCGGCGATTTCCCTTTCGGTGGAATAGCGGACATGGCGATTTCAGAGTGTGATGTCTGCTTTTGACCCAAAGCGGACATGGGGAACTCCCCCTTTGAGGTGTGACGCAGGTAACAGCTCCCCATCGATTATCTGATATTCTTTTGGAACGCCGACTTGCGACGGTGGGGAAACCATGGAGCGGCGGGAATTCATCAAAATTGTTTGTGGCCTAGTTGGCACATGGCCCATTGCTGCGCACGCGCTGCAAGGAGGCGAGCTACGACGTATCGGGGTACTCGGCGCGGACGCGACGGTCTGGAGTTCGTGGACGGTTGCTTTTGTCACCCGCCTGCGAGAACTCGGTTGGACTACGGGAGAGACTATCGATGTCGATTATCGCTGGGCCGGGGGAAGCTCCAAGCGTGTGAGCGATTTCACGGCTGAATTCCTGCGACGAAACGTCGACGTAATCGTCACATATGGAAGCGCTGCTGCTATAGTACAGCAGGTGACAACGACCATTCCCATAGTCTTGGCTGTGGCGTCCGACCCTGGTGCTGGTTTGTTTGCAAGTTTGGCCCGGCCGGGCGGCAACGTTACTGGAATCTCAATCCGACAGTCCGAGCTTATTGGCAAGCGGCTTGACCTGTTGCGCGAGGT
>DATBBM010000032.1:0-39255 GCA_036270955.1 Casimicrobiaceae bacterium
GATCTGCTGCGTTCGATGCGGCAGCGCCGGGTTCTTGAATCGCTGCACCAGCGCGTTCTGGTACGAGCGAAGGTCGACGCCTTTCGGCACGGTGAGGCTGGGTGCGACCTCGCGCTCCATCATCCGGCGCATGTAGGCGACTAACGACGGGTCGGCTACGACTTGATAGATGAATTCGCGGCCGGACAGAAAACCCAAATAGGCGAGCGCCGAATGACTGCCGTTGAGCAAACGAAGCTTCATCGCTTCATAAGGCGCGACGTCGGCGACGAGCTCCGCGCCGACCCTGTCCCACGCCGGCCGACCGTCGACGAAATTGTCCTCGATCGCCCATTGCTTGAACGGCTCGTGGATGACCGGCGCGGCGTCGTGCACGCCCAGCGCGAGGTCGTTGTCGGCGATGTCCGATTCGGTCGTCGCCGGCACGATGCGATCGACCATCGTCGACGGAAAGCTCGCCTGCTCGGCGATCCACCGGGCCAGCGCCGGGTCACGCAGCTCCGCGAAGGCGAGCACGAGCCCGCGCACCAACGCGCCGTTGTGCGGAAGGTTGTCGCAGCACAGCACGGTGAAGGCGCGGCCGTGCGAGAGCCTGCGCGCATCCAGCGCACCGGCGATCAGTCCGATCGCGCTTTTCGGCTCGTGGGGATTTGCGAGGTCGTGCGCGATGTCGGGGTGGGCCGGATTGAGCTTGCCGGTCGCCGGATCGTGGCAATAGCCCTTTTCGGTGATCGTCAGCGACACGATTCGCGTCTCCGCTTCGAGCAGCCGCGTGCGGATCGCGTCGCGCTGATCGCCGAGGAACAGGACTTCGCGCACGCTGCCGATGATGCGGCGCCGCGTGCCGGCCGGACTCTTTTCCACCGCCGTATACAGCCCGTCCTGCGGCACCAACCGGTCGCGCACATCGGCCGAGCGCAAGCTGACGCCGCAGATCCCCCAGTCGGCGCGCTCCACCGCCAGCGCGTCGTCGCTGAAGACCGCGGTCTGCGCCCGATGGAACGCGCCGATACCGAGGTGGACGATGCCGATCCCGATCAGGCGCGGATCGTATTTCGGCGTGTCGACCGCCGGCGGCAGATTGTCGAGTGTGGAAAGGTCGAGCCGCACCGCGGGCTCACGCGGCCGGCTGCGGATGCTCTTTCACCCGGGACACGAGTTGCGTCGGATTGACGAAGCGCAGCGCGATCAGCAGCCAGGTCAGCGTCACCAGCATGTAGACCATCGCCATCGCATCGACCGACTGCGGCGCGCGTACGCCGGCGGCGAATACCGCGTAATACAGCGCGACGACCAGCGTCTGCGAATCCGGTCCTGCCGTCAGGAACGTGAGCTCGAACAAGGCGATCGTGCGCACCAGCACCAGCAACGACGCGGCGAGGATGCCGGGCGCGAGCAGCGGCACGAGCACGTGCCAGAACATTCGCGCCGTGCTGGCGCCGAACACGCGCGCGGCCGACTCGAGATTGGGGTCGATCTGCTCGATGAACGGCGTCATCACCAGGATCACGAACGGCGCGGCAGGAACGAGGTTCGCGAGGATCACGCCGTAGATCGTGCCGGCGAGCTGCAGCTTGTAGAGCACCGTCGCCATCGGGATGCCATAGGTGATCGGCGGCACCATCAGCGGCAGCAGGAAGAGCAGCATTAAAAGCCGCTTGCCGATGAAGTCGCGCCGCGCCAGCGTATACGCCGCGGGCACGCCGATCAGCAGCGCCAGCAGTACGACGGCAAAGACGACCTCGACAGTCACCCACAATATGCCGCCGAGCTGGAACTCCCGCCACGCCTCGGTATACCAAGTGGTTGTCCAGCCGTCGGGCAGCCAGGTGCCGAGCCAGCGGCGCGCGAACGAGCTGGTCGCCACCGCCGCGATGATCAGTCCGATGTTGACGACGAACAGCGTCATCGTGCCGAGCAGCAGTCCGCGCCAGGCGCGATCGAACCACGAGCCCGCGTTGTTCATTGGTTTCGCCGTCGTACCCATCAACCCTTCCCTCCGCTGACCGGGCCGCGGTACCACAGGTTGCGCAAGCCCAGCACAGCCGCGACGATGATCAGCTGCACGAAGCCCATGATCATCGCGATCGCGGAGGCCAGCGAATAGTCGTACTGCTCGAATGCCGCTTCATACGCGGCGATCGAAATGACCCGCGTCGGTCCGGCCGGCGAGCCCAGCAGCACGGCGGACGGGAACACCGAATACGCCTGCACAAAGGCGAGGCAGAAGCACATCGCCAGCCCGGGTGCCAGCAGCGGCAGGTAGATGTGCCGGAATTGCGCGTTCGGATCGGCGCCCAGCGTCGAGGCTGCGCGCGCCAGCACAGGATCGATGCCGGTGATGTACGACAGGATCAGCAGGAAGGCGAAAGGGAAGCCCGAGATCACCAGCGAGATCAACACGCCCCAGAAATTGTGCGTCAGCCGGATCGGGCCGGTGTACAGGTGGAGCAGCTGCAGGAACTGCGACAGCCAGCCTTTCGGCCCGAAATAGATCAGCATGCCTTCGGCGATCAGCACCGTGCCCAGCGTGATCGGCACGACCAGTATCGTCGTCACCCAGCGCTGGTAGCGCGACTTGTTGCGCATCTTGTAGGCGATCGGCAGCGCCAGGCCGACGTTGATCAAGGTCGCCGGCAGCGCGAGCTTCAGCGTCGTCCAGATCGTCGGCCAAAGGTTGTCGGTGGTGAAGAAGTGGGTGTAGTTCGCCAGCGACCCGCCGCTCTTCGGATTGAACGACAGCAGCAGGCCGTAAATGAACGGATAGATGAACAGCAGCAGCATGAACGCGGCCGCCGGCATCACCAGCAGCAGCGCCCGGTCGAACGGGGCGCGCGCAGCGGCTGAGGTCGCGGTCGTCATCGCACTGGTCAGTCGAGCGGATAGACGAGCGCGCGCTGGACCGGCACGTGCACGCGGACGCTGTCGCCGCGCGCGGTCGTTACCGGCCCGCGCACGTGCAGCAGCGTGCCGGACGGCGTGACGACGTCGAGCAGCGAATCGCGTCCGCCATATTCGACGTTCTCGACCCTGGCGACGACGATGTTGACGTCGCCGGTGTTGCCGCCGACGACGATATCGTCCGGACGGATCGCGACCGCGGCGCGGCGCCCGTTGAGCGGCTGCTTGCGCACGCCGTTCAGCGCGATGTCGGGACCGGCCAGTGCGACGCGGTCCCCGTCCTCGCGCACGACGTCGAGCTCGAGGACGTTGCGGTAGCCCATGAAGCGCGCGACATGCAGGTTCGACGGTTGCTCGTAGACTTCCTTCGGAGCGGCGATCTGTTGCACGACGCCGTCCTTCATCACGACGATGCGGTCGGCCAGCGACAAGGCCTCGTCCTGGTCGTGCGTGACGTAGATCGTCGCCCGGTCGAGTTCGCGGTGGATGCGACGTATTTCGGCGCGCGTCTCGATGCGGAGCTTCGCGTCGAGGTTCGACAGCGGCTCGTCCATCAGGATCAACGGGGGCTCGATGACGATCGCGCGGGCGATCGCCACACGCTGCTGCTGGCCGCCGGAGAGCTGTCCCGGGAGCTTGTGCTCCTGGCCGATCAGCTGCACCAGCTTCATCGCATGCGCGACCTTCGCATCGGCATCCGGGCCGGAGATGCCGCGCATGCGCAGGCCGAAGCCGACGTTCTTGGCCACACTCATGTGCGGAAACAACGCGTAATTCTGGAACACCATGCCGAAGCCGCGCTTTTCGGGCGGCAGCGTATCGATGCGCGTCTGGTCGAGCCAGATGCTGCCGCCGGAAAGGCCGAGCAGCCCGGCGATGCAATTGAGCGCGGTCGACTTGCCGCAGCCCGACGGTCCCAGAAGCGCGATGAATTCGCCGCGCTTGACGGTCAAGGTCAACTCGTCCAGCGCATTGAATGCCTTGCCGCCGGCGCCGGCGAAGCGGCGCGTGACGTGATCGAGCCTAAGTTCGGAAAAATCGTGTTTCATCAGCTATCCAACCCCATCTCGTGTCGCGGGAATCCGCGATTTATCCCGTCGCGCATGCGACGGGATAACACTACTTGGTTTTTTTGGCGCCGACTTCGCTGTCCCAGCGCCGGAACGCCTCGACGACGGCCTTGGCCTCGAGCGTCGGCACATGCGGATACTGGGCGAGCCACCCTTCGTATTCGGGACGTCCGAACTCGCGAATCGCGTCCTGGCTTTCCTTCGGCGCCATCGACAGCGGCACGTTCTTCACCGACGGCCCCGGATAGAAGTAGCCCATGTCGTAGGTCAGCGCCTGCGCCTCGGGCTTGAGCATGTACGCCATCAGGTCGAGAAGCACCGCGAGCTTTTCCGCAGGGACGCCCTTGGGCACCGCCATGTAGTGCGCGTCGTTGACCCAGGTCATGTTCTTGAACGGCGTCACCTTGTAGTTCTTGGGCACGATGCCGAGGATGCGCGGGTTCAGGTCCCAGCCGGTCATCGTCACCGTCATGTCGCGCGAGCCCTCGCCCAGCTCCTTCATGATCGCTCCGGTGCCGGTCGTGTAGTACTCGATGCAGGTGTCGAGCTCCTTCAGGAACGCCCAGGTCTTGTCCCAGCCTTTGACGGGATCGCGCGGATCCTTGTCGCCGAGTAGATACGGCAGGCCCATCAGGAAGGTGAATCCTGGTCCCGAATTGGCCGGACGCGCGTAGCCGAAGCGGTTCGGGTTGGCCTTGCACCAGGCGAGCAATTCCGCCGGCGTCGTCGGCACCTGCTTGACCCTGTCCGGGTTGTATTCGAGCAGCGGACCCGCGGGCATGAACGTGACCACCAGCGCCTGACCCTGCGCCAGATCCTGCATCTTCCGCGCCGCCGGCAGATAGTTGTCGAGCACGGCGGGGAAGCTCGCCGCATGGTCGGGCAGCATCTTGACCCACAGGCCCTGGTCGATGCCGGCGGACAGCGCGACGACGCCTGTCAGCACGAGGTCGATGTCGCTGCGCCCGGCCGCCTGCATCGCCTGCAGCTTGGCGGGGAGCTCGGGCGCCGGCGCCTTGGTGAAATTAACCTTGGCAACCAGGTTCGGATGACTGGCCTGGTACGCCTCGATCGCGCCTTGCGTAAGCGCGAGATCGCCGGCGACGTCGACGACGTTGATCGTGACCGGACTCTTTGGAAGCTGTGGCGCCTGCGCCAGGGCCATCGCCGGCGCTCCGGCCAACAGCACGGCGGCGACGAACCGCCGCGTCCACTGCCTTAAGAAACCGCGGTTCGCGCGCAGCGCGATGGTTGTCGGTTTTGCTGTCCGATCGATTGTCAAAATGCTTCCCCCTGATTCGCTGCGGATCGTCCGCGCTGACGCTGACGGACCTCTTCGTCATCCGATCGCGGCCCGTCTGAATCGACGGGCCGCTTCGGATTGATACTTACTTGGTCTTTTGCGCGCCGACCTGCTGATCCCAGATGCGGAACGCTTCGACCTGCGCTTGCGGCGGCAACGATTGCGTATGCGGGAATTCCTTCAGCCAGCCTTCGTATTCTGGACGGCCGTATTCCTTGATCAGATCCTGGCTTTCCTTCGGCGCCATCGACAAGGGCACATCCTTCACCGCCGGACCGGGGTAGAAGTAGCCCTTGTCATAGGTATAGGCCTGCGCCTGCGGGGTCAGCAGATACGCCATCAGATCGAGCACGACCGCTACTTTTTCCGGTGCGACACCCTTCGGGATCACCATGTAATGCGCGTCGTTGACCCAGGTCATGCCTTTGAACGGCACGACTTTGTAGGATTTCGGCACGATTCCGAGTATGCGCGGGTTCAAATCCCAGCCGGTCATCGTCAGCGTGATGTCGCGCGAGCCCTCACCGAGCTCTTTCATTACCGCGCCGGTGCCGGTCGGATAGTATTCGATGCAGGAATTGAGATCCTTCAGATACGCCCAGGTCTTGTCCCAGCCCTTGACCGGGTCCTTCGGATTGCTGTCGCCGAGTATGTACGGCAGTCCCATGATGAACGTCCGGCCCGGGCCCGAGTTCGCCGGGCGCGCATAGATCAGCCGGTTCGGATTCGCTTTGCACCACGCCAGCAATTCGGCCGGCGTCGTCGGCGCTTGCTTGACCTTGTCCGGGTTGTACTCGACCAGCGGGCCGGCAGGCATGAACACCACGGCAACGCCGTAGTCTTGCGTGAGCTCCTGCATTTTTGCCGCCGCCGGCTGATAGTTCGCAATCAGATTCGGGAACTTGGCCGAATAGGTAGGAAGCAGCTTGGTCAGGACGCCCTGCTCGATGCCGGCGGCCAGGAAGTCGGTGCCGGTCATCACCAGGTCGATGTCGCTGCGGCCGGCATCCTGCATCGCCTTCAGCTTGCCCGGAAGCTCGGGAGCCGGAGCCTTGGTGAAATTGATCTTGCTGACCAGCTGCGGGTGGTCTTTCTGGTACTGCTCGATCGCGCTTTGCGTCAGCGCGAGATTTCCCGCGACGTCGACGATATTGATCGTCACCGGGCTCTTGGGCATCGCCGGTACCTGCGCCCCTGCCGGAACGCCGATGGCGGCTGCCGCGGCGGCGCAAAGGCCGACGAGCGCGGCTTGCAGCACGCTGCGGCGTGCGGGCTTGAAGCGGGAAAGATGCTTGTTCATGTGACTCCTCCGTTGTTGATGACGACTTTAACCAGGGCTCAAGTATTGCGTTGGCGAGATCCTGCGACTGCGGGCTTTGGAAGGTTCATGGGCGTGGTCTCGGTTGACGGGGCTTCGCCCCGGCGCGCGGCCGAGCCGGCTTGCGCGGCGTCGTGACCCGCCTGCCGCCGTCGACTCCACGCTGGAATTCGCGCGCGACGCGCGCCAGGTGCCGGTGCATCGCAGCGCGCGCGCCTTCGGCGTCGCGGGAGGCGATCGCGCCGACGATCGCATCATGGTCCTCGATGGTTTTGAGCGCGAGTTCGGGGGTGTGGAAATGCCTTTGCATGCGCCCCCAGAGCTCGGCGCGCTGGTCCCACAATCCGGCGACGACAAGCTCGAGCGACCCATTGCCGGTCGCTTTCGCGATCAGCAGATGAAACTCGCGGTCGATCGCTTCGCGCAGGGCGAAATCGCGGATGCCGGCTTCCATCGCGCGGACGCTTTGACGCAATGCCTCGATATCCGAGGCGTGGCTGCTGACCGCGGCCATCGCCGCGATCTCTCCTTCGACCAGCTTGCGCGCATCGAGCAGCTCGAAGGGTCCGGGGCCCTCGTCCGCCCCGGATCCGCGTGGCACGGCCGTGGCCGCGACGAAGATGCCGGTTCCGACGCGCACCTCGACCAGGCCGCCGATCTCCAGCGAGATGATCGCTTCGCGCACCGACGCACGGCTCACGCCCAGCGATGCCGCCAGTTCTCGCTCGGCGGGCAGCCGCGATCCCGGCAGAAACTCGCCGCTCGCGATTAGCTGAGCTATCTGCTCGGCGATCTGTCGGTACAGACGGCGGGGCTCGACGGCCTGCAACGGCAAGGCTGCTCCTCCAGTCAACTGCAAGCCGGGGCGAATCTTTCGCTCACCTCCGGTGGCGGCCGGACGAATCCGGCTCTTGTCAGCGGGCCAGCCGCCCGATGCGAAAAGGCGCGGGGCCGCCGCGAAACGCTGCGAAGAGACTTCGCGGCGGCGCGCTCGACGGCATCTTAGTCCGCGGTTATACTTGTGGTCAAGTGGTCGAACCACCAGACCACAACCAGCCAGGAAGCGCCGGCGCTGTCCGATGCTAAGGGCAACGCAGCTCGAAGCGCGAATGGCAAGACGCCCGCCGCGCTGGCGGCCCATTCGACTTCTTCGCCGATCGTCCAGATGAAAATCACCGACTGCCGCGTCATCGTCTGCTCGCCGGGACGAAATTTCGTCACGCTCAAAATACAAACCGACGAGGGCGTGCATGGTATCGGAGATGCGACCCTGAACGGCCGAGAGCTGGCCGTCGGCTCGTACTTGACCGAGCACGTAATTCCGACGCTGCTCGGCCGCGACCCGGCGCAAATCGAGGACATCTGGCAATACCTGTACCGCGGCGCGTACTGGCGGCGGGGGCCGGTGACGATGAGCGCCATCGCCGCCGTCGACACCGCGCTCTGGGACATCAAGGGCAAAGTCGCGGGACTTCCTATCTATCAGCTGCTCGGCGGCAGGAGCCGGGACGGCGTCATGGTCTACGGGCACGCCAATGGCAGGGATGTCGCCGAGACGCTCGACGAAGTGGCGCGTTACATCGACCTGGGCTACAAGGCGATCCGGGCGCAGTCCGGCGTCCCGGGGCTGGCTTCCACCTATGGCGTGTCGAAAGACCGGATGTACTACGAGCCGGCGGACGCCGCGCTGCCGTCGGAGAACGTCTGGTCGACCTCGAGGTACCTGGACCATGCGCCTCGGCTGTTCGAGGCGATCCGCGCCCGTTTCGGCTTCGAGCATCACATTCTGCACGACGTCCATCACCGGCTGACGCCGATCGAGGCGGCGCGGCTGGGAAAATCGCTGGAGCCCTACCGGCTGTTCTGGATGGAGGATCCGACGCCGGCGGAGAACCAGGAAGGATTCCGCCTGATCCGGCAGCACACGGTGACGCCGATCGCCGTCGGCGAGATATTCAACACGATCTATGACTGCCAGACGCTGATCACCGAGCAGCTGATCGATTTCATCCGGACGACGGTCGTGCATGCCGGCGGAATCACCCATCTGCGCCGCATCGCGGCGCTGGCCGAGCTCTATCAGGTTCGCACCGGCTCGCATGGCGCGACCGACCTGTCGCCGGTATGCATGGGCGCGGCGCTGAACTTCGACCTTTGGGTGCACAACTTCGGCATCCAGGAATACATGCGGCATACGCCGGAGACCGACTCGGTGTTCCCGCACGCGTACTCGTTCCGCGACGGATATCTGCATCCCGGTGACGCGCCCGGGCACGGCGTCGACATCGACGAGAAGATCGCCGCGAACTATCCGTACAAGCCGAGCTCGCTGCCGGTCAACCGGCTCGAAGACGGCTCGATGTGGAACTGGTGATTCGGCCGAACGGGGATTACGCTGCCTTGAAATGGCCTGACCTGCCGCCCGACTTTTCGACCAGATGGATGCCTTCGATGCGCATGCCGCGGTCGACCGCCTTGCACATGTCGTAGACGGTCAAGAGCCCGACGCTGGCTGCCGTCAGCGCTTCCATCTCGACGCCGGTGCGATCGAGCGTTTCCGCCGTCACCTCGATCGCCACGGCGTCTGCGTCGAGCCTGAATTCGACGGCGACGCGCGTCAGCGGCAATGGGTGCGCCAGCGGTATGAGTTCGGCGGTGCGCTTGGCGGCCTGTATCGCGGCGATCCGCGCGACGCCGAGAACGTCTCCTTTGCTGGCCTTGCCGTCGCGAATCAGCGCCAGCGTCTCGGGCTGCATCAGGATTCGGCCGGCGGCGCGAGCGACACGCTTGCTTACAGGCTTGTCGCCCACATCGACCATTTGCGCCTGACCCGAGGCGTCAAAATGGGTAAACTGCGCTCTGGTCCCCGCCATCGGCCCGCTCCTGAAACTTTGCGCGATCCGCGGCAATCATAGCACCATGACAGAGCACTCTGTCTCCGCCTTTCAGCGCGGCACCGCGCTGCTGATGGCCGCGCTGTTCGCGTTCTCGCCGATCGTGGCGGCTCAGCAGAATCTGCCCGAGCTCGGCGATCCGTCGCTGGTGTCTATGTCCGCCCCGCAGGAGCGCAAGCTCGGCGAAGGCGTGATGCGCGAGATCCGGAGCTCGGGCGCCTACCTGAACGACCCCGAGGTCAATGGATATTTGAACGAATTGGGCAATCGCCTGGTTACCGCGATTCCCGGCGCGCCTTTCGACTTCGAGTTCTTCGCGATCGCCGATCCGGCGATCAATGCATTTGCGCTGCCGGGCGGCTTCATCGCTGTTCACACCGGGCTCATCCTGCTTGCGCAGAGCGAATCCGAGCTGGCGTCGGTCCTCGGCCACGAAATCACGCACGTTACGCAGCACCATATCGCGCGCAGCATGGGCAACCAGCGCGATGCGATGCTGCTCACGATCGCCGCGCTCGCAGCCGCGGTGCTGGCCTCGCAGTCTCATTCCTCGTCCAGCGGGGACATGACCCAGGCCGCGATCGCAAGCGCGCAAGGCCTCGCGATCCAGAGCCAGATCAATTTCACGCGCCAGAACGAGGAGGAAGCCGATCGCCTCGGCTTCGAGCGGACTTATGCAGCGGGCTTCGACCCGACCGCGATGGCGACTTTTTTTGGCAGGCTGCAGCGCGCTGCGACCTGGTTCGAGGGCGACTCGCCGTCGTACCTGCGCGATCACCCGGAGACTTACCAGCGTATCGCCGAAGCACAGGCACGCTCGTTCACCAAGCCGTTCCGCCAGGTCCCCGACTCGCTCGACTTCCAGATGGTGCGCGCTCTGCTGAAGAGCTACGAGGGCACGCCCCGCGATGCGGTCTTTTTCTTCGACGACGCGCTCTCCGAGAAGAAGTACAACAGCGAGATCGCGGCGCACTACGGGCTGGTCGCATCGCTGCTGCGCGCGCAGAACTTCAAGCGCGCGCTGACCGAGCTCGCGACCCTGGAAAAACTCTCGCCGCCGCATCCGATGATCGATGCGATGGCGGGCCAGGTATTGATGCAATCAGGACAGCTGGCCCAGGCGATCAGCCGCTATGAGACCGCGCTTGCCCGCTATCCGGAGAAAAAGCAGCTGATCTACGACTATCCGGAGGCGCTTCTGAAGCACGATCAGGCGGCCAAGGCCGCCTCGTTCGTGTCCCAGCAGCTGATCAGATATCCGTCCGACGGACAGCTGCATCAGATCGCGGCTCGCATCTATGCAGCGCTGGGGAAGCCGATGCTAGAGCACCAGCATCAGGCCGAGTACTACGCGTGGCTGGGCAATCTGCAGGGTGCGATCGTCCAGTTCGAGCTTGCGACCAAGGCGCGCGACGCAGATTTCTTCCAGTCGTCGGTCGTTGAAACTCGCCTGCGCGACTTGCGCAATGAGCTCGAGGAACGCAAAAAGGCAGGAGCGAAGTCGCGACCAGGGGCCGGCTGAGCGACGCTGCCAGCGCGCCTGCTATGCGTTGCCGGTCGCCGGAATAAATCGCTGCGCGACGCCGTTGTTGCACCAGCGCTGACCAGTCGGCGGCGGACCGTCTTCGAATACGTGACCCTGGTGGCCGCCGCAGCGCACGCAGTGGTATTCGGTGCGCGGCACGATCAACAGGTAATCCTGCCGGGTCGCCAGATGCCCGGGGATGCTGGTGAAAAAGCTCGGCCAGCCGGTGCCGCTGTCGAACTTCATTTCCGACGTGAAATGTGGCAACGCGCAGCCGGCGCAGACGAAAAGGCCGCGGCGCTTTTCATCGTTCAGCGGACTGCTGAAGGGCCGCTCGGTGCCTTCCTTTCGCAGCACGTGGAACTGCTGCTCGGGCAGCGAGCTTTTCCATTCGGCTTCGCTTTTCGTGAGCGGGGCCGTCGATTCGGCGACGTCGGCGCCCTTGGCCAGAAATTGCCGCCAGTCCTGCTGCATCTGTGCGATCGAGCGGCGCCCGGCGGTTCCGTCGGTCCCGGCCGCCATGGCGCGGCCCAAGCCGGCTGCGGCCAGCGGCCATGCGGCGAGCGATGCCAATAAGTGCCTTCGTTTCATCGTGAGACCTCCATGCTGTCGCGCCCTTGGACGGCTTTTCGGTGCCAAAGGTTTCCGCGCTCCTTGGTCGACGCCGGCGACATCCACCTTACAGCTCGGCCGGAGCGGGGCGGAGTCGGATGCTTTAAAATGTCGCTGTTTCGCCGCAGATGGCTATTTGCGGCGCCAAAGCCACCGCGACGCCAGCCTGCCAATCGCCATGCCGCCCGGATTCTACCGACCCGTCGCCGGCAACTCCAGCGTGCACCGACAGCCCCGGTCAGCGCTTCGCGCCGGACGCGCGAGGTAAGGCTCCGATGGCGCTGGTCGATGACATCTCGGGGATACGCCGCATCCTGCTGCAATCGCGCACCATCGCGGTGATAGGACTGTCCGGCAACTGGTACCGCCCAAGTTTTTTTGCGGCCAAATACATGCAGGATCACGGTTATCGCGTCGTTCCGGTCAATCCCAGTTACGCCGAAGTGCTCGGCCAGAAATGCTATCCGACGCTGCGCGATATTCCACACAAAGTGGACATCGTCGACTGCTTTCGCAAGCCCGGAGAGATTCCGCCGATCGCCCGCGATGCGGTCGCTATCGGCGCCCGGGTGCTCTGGATGCAGCTTGGCATCCGCAATGACGAGGCGGCAGAAATCGCGCTCGACGCCGGGCTCGATGTGGTGATGAATCGGTGCGTGAAAATCGAGCACGCCCGCATCCTGGGCGGCCTCAACTGGGCTGGTGTCAACACCGGCATCGTCTCGGCCAGGCGGCCGGGATGAGAACCCGCGGCGACCCGGTATGAACATCATGTCAGGCGACCGCCCCGGAGCGCCACGACCCGACGGCTGCGATGGCTGACCACGAATTCGGCTTCGAAACGCTTTGCCTGCACGCCGGACATATTCCGGACGCGGCAACCGGCGCGCGGGCGCTGCCGATCTACCAGACGACGTCTTTCGTCTTCGACAGCGCCGATCACGCGGCGAGCCTGTTCAACCTGCAGACGTTCGGCAACGTCTATTCGCGCATCTCGAATCCGACGGTCGCCGCGCTTGAGGAGCGGGTCGCCGCACTCGAAGGCGGCCGCGCCGGGCTCGCCGCCGCCACCGGGATGGCCGCCCAGATGCTCGCCCTGCTGACGCTGGCGCAGAACGGCGACCACATCGTCGCCGCGCGCACGCTCTATGGCGGCACCTATTCGCAGTTCGCGGTGACGTTTGCGCAATTCGGCATCGACACCAGCTTCGTCGACGCCGACGATCCGCAGACGTTTCGTCGCGCGATCCGGCCGAATACCAAGTGCATCTACGCCGAGACGATCGGCAATCCGCAGCTCAATGTCCTCGACATCGCCGCGGTCGCCGCCATCGCGCACGAGGCCGGCATCCCGCTGGTGATCGACAACACGCTTGCCTCGCCGTGGCTGTGCCGGCCGATCGAGCATGGTGCCGACATCGTCATTCATTCGGTCACCAAGTATCTGGGCGGCCATGGCACGACGATGGGAGGCGTCCTCGTCGAGTCCGGCAAATTCGACTGGGGCAACGGCAAGTTTCCGCAGATGACGACGCCGTCGCGCGGCTACCACGGCGTGATTTTTCACGAGACTTTCGGCGATTTCGGATTCACGATGAAGGCGCGCATGGAAACGATGCGCACGCTGGGACCGACGCTGTCGCCGTTCAGCGCGTTCCTGCTGCTGCAGGGGATCGAGACCTTGCACCTGCGCATGCCGCGCCATTGCGAATCGGCGCTGGCGGTCGCCCAGCACCTGTCGCAGCATCCGGCGGTCGCCTGGGTCAACTATCCGGGCCTGCCGGAAGCGCCGACCCGGAAGCTCGCGCAGCGCTATCTGCCGCGCGGCGCCGGAGGCATCCTCACGTTCGGTCTGAAAGCCGGCGCGCACGGCGGCGCGGCTGCCGGCGAACGATTCATCGAGGCCGCCAGGATGATGTCGCATCTGGCCAATGTCGGCGACGCCAAGACGCTGGTCATCCATCCGGCGTCGACGACGCATCGCCAGCTCGACGACGCCGAGCAGCGCGCCGCGGGCGTGCTGCCCGAAATGATCCGCCTGTCGGTCGGTCTGGAGACGCTCGATGATATTCTCTGGGACATCGATCAGGCCCTGACGCGGGCGCAGGCCTGACCGGACGCCATGGCGATCAACATCGGCCAGGAAGATCGCTTCGAATGAAGACTGCGAATTACCCGGCATTGCCCTGGCCATGGGTCGGACTCCTGCTCTGCTGCGCGCTGGTCGGACAGGACTATGTTCGACAGGCGGCAGGACCCGACGCGCCGCTGACCGTCTATACCATCGCGATCATGGCGGTGGGCGTGACTTCGCTTGCACTGCTCGCGTTGCCCCCTCGCCGTCTCGCTTACCTGCTCGGCTTCGCCGTCTGCGCGGGACTGATGGCCTATGCCCTCTATCTGCAATACGGGCTCGGCCTCGAGCCGTGCCCGCTGTGCGTGTTCCAGCGCATCTGCGTGATCGGCATGGGCGTGGTATTCCTGATCGCCGCGTTCCACAATCCCGGACGCACCGGCACGACCGCCTACGCGCTGTTGCAGTTGATCATCGGCGGCGCAGGCGCCGGCTTCGCCGCGCGCCAGGTCTGGCTGCAATCGCTGCCCAAGGATCAGGTACCCGCGTGCGGCATGGGCCTCAACTACATGCTCGACACGTTGCCGCTGACCGACGTCCTGCGCAAGGTCCTGGAAGGCAGCGGCGAATGCGCGGAAAAGGGCTGGGAGTTCCTCCACCTCTCGATCGCGGGGTGGACGCTGGTGTTCTTCATCGCGATGACCGCGGCGAGCTTCGCGCTGATCCGGCGCGAACGCTAGCGTCCAGCCGCACCGCTTCAGGGCGAGTTTCGCATCGCCCCGAACCATCCATTGCTGACGCAGCCGGTCACCGAGCTGTTTTGCGCAAACCGACCGGTGATTCCGGAAATGTTGACCTGCAGCTCGAACATATTGAAGTTGCCGCTGTCGCCGGTATTGCAGCTGTAGGCGCCGGAGATCGAACCCATCTGTCCCGCCTGCGTGAGCCCGCCGGAGTAGTTGCACATCGCGCCTAGCGCATCAGACGTGTCGATGCTCATCGAGGTGTTGTTGACCTGGTTGATGACAAAACCGGCGCCGAGCTCGGTGGTCGTGTTGTTGCCCGGATTCGAGCAGCTGTTTGCCGCGCGGTGGATCGCGCCCTGGAAGTTGCCGGAAAAGTCGTCGAAGATCAGTGTCTGCCGCGTCAGCAACTTGGTCACCGAGACTCCGTCGACGGTGTAAGTGAGCGTCCCGGTCGTGGTCGACGTTGCCGCCCAGGTCATCGTGCCGACGACCCGGCTGGTGAATTGCGCCGGGTTGTAGGGAACATTGCCGAACCAGGGTCCCGACGTCTCGTAATTGGAGCCCGACCATGTAAAAGAAGCACCGGTCGGGTAAAGCGTGCCGCCGTACCAGATCGGGATTTTCGACGGATCGTAGACGAACATCGTCGCGAAGATCAGGTTGCCCCGTTGCACCAACTGGATGCCCCAGCCCGATTCCGACGGGTTCCACCACAGGTCGGACTGATCGGTCGAGTACGACGTCGCCGATGCCGGCGCAAAATTCGCCGACGCGGCCACGAGCAGTATCGCGAGGAAGGATCGGACGAGTTTCATAACGCGCTCCAGAGTTTGGGGATGGTCTTGTAATTCGTTCAATTTCACCGGCTCATCCAGTGAAAATGCAAGGATTGTTCCAACGAGAGCGAAAACGCCGGCCTGGGCCGGCGGCGGCCCGGGCGAGTGCGTCCCCAGCCGTCGCGACGGACGGCGCGAAGTCGTTGGGAAGCCGCCGACTCTCGGCTATGATCGCCGGTGGCGCGAAAGGTCACGTCGATGCAACGGACAGGCTCACGCGGGCAGAAGCGATCGGTCATGTGGACAGCGCTAATCAGCGTCATTGCGACACTCGTGGTCGTGTTTTTCGTGCTGAACCTGACCACGGGCGAAAAGCGTGTCAAGGAACAGCTCGTGCACCGCTACGGAATCCATGATGTGCAGTTCCAGCGCACGATGGGTGTCCTGCTCGGTCCGATGATTCTTCCCGGCAATCGCTTTGCGACGCTGTTGAACGGCGACGAGATCTTTCCTTCGATGCTGCAGGCGATCAAAGGCGCGCAGAAGACGATCACCTTCGAGACCTACATCTACTGGTCTGGAGAGATCGGCAAGGCATTTGCCGATGCGCTGTCGCAACGGGCGCGCGCCGGCGTCAAGGTTCATGTGCTGCTCGACTGGCTCGGCAGCAGCAAGATGGACGAGTCTTTCCTCGCCGAGATGCGCGATGCCGGCGTGCAGATCCGGCGCTATCACGAGCCGCGCTGGTACAACCTCGACAAGATGAACAACCGCACCCACCGCAAGGAGCTTATCGTCGACGGGCGGATCGGCTTCACCGGAGGCGTCGGCATTGCTCCCGAATGGACCGGTCACGCGCAGGACCCGCAGCACTGGCGAGACAGCCACTTCCGCGCCGAAGGACCGGTGGTCGCGCAGATGCAAGCCGTGTTCGGCGACAACTGGGTCAAGGCCACCGGCGAAGTCCTGGACGGACCCGACTATTTCCCGCCGCTGGCCGCCGCCGGCGATGGCGCCGGCCAGATGTTCGCGAGCTCGCCTACCGGAGGCAGCGAAAGCATGCAACTGATGTACCTGCTGATGATCACCGCGGCCGAACACTCGATCGAGCTGTCGAGCTCCTATTTCGTGCCGGACGAGCTTTCCCTCGAGACGCTGGTCTCGGCACTGCGCCGCGGCGTACGCGTGCGCATCATCACCCCGGGTCCGCACATCGATTCGGAGACCGTCCGCCGCGCCTCGCGCGCGCTGTGGGGCGACCTGCTCGAAGCGGGGGCCGAAATCTACGAGTATCAGCCGACGATGTTCCACTGCAAGGTGCTGGTCGTCGACGGACTGGTCGTGTCGGTCGGCTCGACGAATTTCGACGACCGTTCGTTCCACCTGAACGACGAGGCAAGCCTGAATATCTACGACGCCGCGTTCGCCGCACATCAGGTCGAGGTCTTCGAGCGCGATCTGAAATCATCGCGTCGCATCAGCGTCGATGAATGGCGCCATCGGCCGGTGGTGGAGAAGTTATGGGAACACGCTGCGGCGCTGCTCGGACCGCAGATCTAGAAAACTGTCGCTCTCGGCGCATCGCGTCGCCGCCCGCCCCTACGCACCTGCTACCTGGAGCCAGATGAAATACCGAACTCTTCCCGGCACTGCGCTGCGCGTTTCCGAAGTCTGTCTGGGCTCGATGACCTGGGGCGAGCAGAACAGCGAAGCCGAGGCGCATGAGCAACTCGACTATGCGGTGGCGCGCGGAATCAATTTCATCGATACGGCGGAGATGTACCCGGCCCCGCCGAACGCCGTCACGCAGGGCCGTACCGAGACCTACCTGGGCAACTGGCTCGCGCGCCGGCAGCGGAACGACCTGGTCATCGCAAGCAAGGTGGCCGGACCCGGCCGCCGGGACTGGATCCGGCAGGGGCGGACAGACCTGACCCGCGACATTATCGCCGAGGCGGTCGGCACGAGCCTCGAGCGCCTGCAGATCGACTGCATCGACCTCTACCAGATCCACTGGCCGCAGCGGAACGTGCCGATGTTCGGCGCGACGGCGTTCGATCCCGCCAAGGAAAGCGAAGGTCCGGCGATTCGCGAACAGGTGGAAGGCATGGCAGCGCTGATCGCCGCGGGAAAAATCCGCCATTACGGCTTGTCGAACGAAACAGCGTGGGGCGTGTGCGAATTTCACCGCGTCGCCGGCGAGCTCGGGGTGCCGGGTCCGGTGACGATCCAGAACAGCTACAGCCTGGTGTCGCGCGGCGTCGACAACGATCTTGCCGAGGTCCTGTTTCGCAATCGTATGTCGCTGCTCGCGTACAGTCCGCTGGCCGGCGGCATGCTTTCGGGAAAGTATCTGGGCGGCGCACA
The DNA here is from genome assembly GCA_036270955.1 of Casimicrobiaceae bacterium. GTDB lineage: Bacteria > Pseudomonadota > Gammaproteobacteria > Burkholderiales > Casimicrobiaceae > PALSA-1003. The sequence continues at coordinate 17,587 of DATBBM010000032.1, forward strand.
GCCTGCGGGCGCGCGCTTCGCGCTGTTCGACAATTTCGGCCTGCGCTTTCGCAAGCCCCTGGTCGCCGAAGCGGTTGCCGCATACGCCGAACTGGCCGCACGACGCGGCATTTCGCTGGTCCAGCTCGCGCTCGCTTATGTCAGGAGCCGTTGGTATGTGGGCGCGACCATCATTGGGGCGACGACGGTCGCCCAGCTCGCCGAGGACATCGACGGTGCGCAGTTCGAGCTCGACCCGGAGACGCTGGCCGAGATCGCCGCGATCCAGGTCAGTTATCCCAATCCCGCGGCGTGACGATTTCTGCAATAATCATCGTTCGCCCGTGCCGTCGATCCGGGAGGGCGGAATGACCAGGCTGCTGCTAGCGATCGTCGCTGCGATATTCGGCTGCGTATGGGGCCGGGCCGATGCTGCGCCCGCTCCGGTGCTCGTGGTTCCACTGACCGGCGCGATCGGCCCCGCCAGCGCGGACTTCGTCGGGCGGAGCTTGAGCCGAGCTGCGGACGAAAACGCCCAGCTGCTGGTGCTGGAAATCGATACGCCGGGCGGACTCGACCGGTCGATGCGGCAGATCATCCAGGGCATACTGGCTTCGCCCGTTCCCGTAGCCGCCTTTGTCGCGCCCAGCGGCGCCCGCGCCGCGAGCGCCGGTACCTACATTCTGTACGCCAGCCATGTCGCCGCGATGGCTCCCGGGACCAATCTCGGCGCGGCGACCCCGGTCAGCATCGGCATGCCCTCTTCCCCGTCACCGGCGCCGGCATCCCCTGCCTCCAAGCCTCCCGACGCGGGCAAGGACAAGGCCGACGGCAACCAGGCAGGCGAAGAAGGTACGATGACCAAGAAGGCCGTGCACGACGCGGCGGCGTATATCCGCTCGCTCGCGCAGTTGCGCGGCCGCAACGTCGAATGGGCCGAGCGGGCCGTGCGCGAAGCGGTCAGCCTGTCGGCGGACGAAGCGCTCGCCCAGCATGTGATCGATTTGACCGCGCGCGACGTGCCGGAGCTCCTGACCAGGCTCAACGGGCGCAAGCTCGTCACGGCCGGCGGCGAGCGCATCCTCGCGACTTCGGGGGCGGCGACGACGACGGTCGCTCCCGACTGGCGCACGCGATTCCTGGCGATCATCACCGATCCGAGCGTTGCGCTGATGCTGATGATGGCGGGGATCTACGGCCTTTTCTTCGAATTCTGGAATCCCGGCCTGGCGCTGCCGGGCGTGCTCGGCGCCATCTGCCTGCTGCTCGGTCTGTTCGCGCTGCAGATGCTGCCGGTCAACTACGCCGGACTCGCGCTGGTGCTGCTCGGCATCGCGTTCATTGTCGCCGAGACGTTCCTGCCCACCTACGGATCGCTCGGCGTTGGAGGCATCGTGGCGTTCGCCATCGGCGCCGTCATGTTGATCGACACCGACGTGCCCGGGTTCGGCGTGCCGTACTGGTTGATCGCGGCACTGGCAGCCGTCACCGCGCTGTTCATCTTCTTCGTCGCCGGCGCGGCGCTCAAGGCGCGTCGACGTCCGATCGTGACCGGCCACGAACAGCTGATCGGCAGCATAGGCGTCGCGCTGGACGACATGGAGACCGAGGGCTGGGCGCGCATCCACAGCGAGCAATGGCGCGTGAAAAGCCCGGTGCCGATCAAGCGCGGCCAGCGCGTGCGCGTGACGTCGCGCAGCGATCTGCTATTGTCGGTGATGCCCGTCACGGAAGCCGATCAAGGAGCGTGAGCATGGCCATCGGAGTGGGGTTCGGCACGATCGTCATCATCGTCATTCTTGTGATCATGATGTCGTTTCGCGTGCTGCGCGAATACCAGCGTGCGGTCGTGTTCATGCTCGGTCGATTCTGGAAGGTCAAGGGGCCCGGCTTTTTCCTGCTGATTCCCGCGATCCAGCAGATGGTCCGGATCGACCTGCGCACCGTGGTGATGGACGTGCCGCCGCAGGATGTGATCACCCGCGACAATGTGTCGGTCAAGGTCAACGCGGTCGTCTATTTCCGCATCGTCGACCCCGCGAAAGCGGTGATCCAGGTCGAAAATTATTATCAGGCGACCAGCCAGCTGGCGCAGACGACCTTGCGCGCGGTGCTCGGCAAGCACGAGCTCGACGAGCTCCTCTCGGCACGCGAGAAACTGAACCTCGACATCCAGCAGGTCCTCGACAGCCAGACCGAGGCATGGGGCATCAAGGTGTCGACGGTCGAAATGAAGGATGTCGATCTGAATGAGTCGATGATAAGGGCGATCGCGCGCCAAGCCGAAGCCGAGCGCGAGCGTCGCGCCAAGATCATCCATGCCGAAGGCGAATTGCAGGCGTCGGAGAAATTGCTGCAGGCGGCACAGATGCTCTCGAAGCAGCCGCAGGCAATGCAGCTTCGCTACTTGCAGACCCTGGCCAATATCGCCGGCGACAAGAGCTCGACGATCGTTTTCCCCCTCCCGATCGATCTGTTGACCGCCATAACGAGCAAGAAGACCGAGTCTCCCGCTCCCTGAGCCGGACCGGCGGGCTCTCCTGCGCATTCGGCGACGCCGCGCCTGCGGCCCTGCGCCGGGCGGCAATTGCCGCCCCCCACCGATGCCGCCGCACCGGTTGGTCGACAGCTGAATCATCCCGAATCAAGGCCTTAGACCAATGGCATATCGCTTGCTTACCTTTGTCCGAGGCGGTCCCGGCTTCGGCACTACTCCCTGGACCGCGGCGAATTGCCACAAATGGGGAGGTCCTATGATGGTTTCCGTGTGGTGGCTGGTCTGGGTGTTTCTGGCAGGCGGGTACTCCGGCTTCCTGCTGCTTGCCTTGCTGCGCACCGGCGACGACCGCGACGAAGGCGCGCACGAAGCGCTGATGGCGCATCGCGCCGTTTCCTGGCGTCACGGCCGCGAGCGCCGCGGTTTTATCGCCCCCAACCCGTAGCCTCGCGACGCCGGCCTGTCCTTCACCGGCCGAGGCTGCTCGTCTTCAACCACTTCGCCTATGGGGTGACGGCCCTGACGGCGTTGGCGAGGATTTCATACAGCGCGTAGTAGCTCCCCTGCAGCCCGCCGATTCCCGGTAGATAATCGGTCGCGCGCACCTGATCGCGCGAGGGTATGCCCGTCGCCGCGGGTACCGTCTGTATGCCGGCCGCGGCGAATTCGGCGCGGGCACGCCGCATGTCGAAGGCATGGGCTACCAGTACGACCCGGCCGATCCCTACCGCGCGGAACAATGCGGCCGAATATTGTGCGTTCTCGTGCGTCGTACGCGAGCGGCTTTCCACCCAGCGGACGGCAACGCCGAACTCTTGTTGAAGCGCCTCGCGCATGAGCTCTGCCTCTGCTTCGCCGCCGTAGACCGAGCCACCTGTCACGAGCACCGGCAGACCGGTTTGCCTCGCCAGTCGTGCGCCGTAACGAACGCGCTCGAGCGTCAACGTGGAGAGAGTATCGCCCCCGTATTCCGGTGCATCGCGGCGCGTCCCGCCGCCCAGAATCGCTATAGCCTGTGTGCCGGTCGCCTGCTTGGGGTCAAATGGCAGCGGCAAATCGAGGCTGCGCATCAGCAGCGCGGCGACCACGGGGATGGCGAGTGCCAACAGCACCAGCGTGCCGGTCCAGGCGAGTCCCACCCCGAGACGCGGGTTACGCCGGTAAGCGATGAGACCAAGCAATGCCAGCAGCAGCGGCCCCACGGGTGGCAGGACCAACGCCTTGAGAACCGCCTTAACCCAGATCGGATCGATCACCCGCGATGCTTTCGCGCCGCCTGGACGTCGCTGCCGCGCTCAGCGTGCGCGTTCCAGCAACGACCGCAGATGGTTTGCCGGAATGGCGTAGGTAATGCCGGACGGCTGCGTCAGCGCGGCCTCTTTGGCGCCCTGCACGAATACCTTGTTGATGACGCCGAGGACCTCTCCCGTTCCCGGATCGTAAAGCGGACTGCCGCTGTTTCCCGGATACGCGGTCGCGTCGAGTTGGAACACCGGGTACTGCCCGGCGGAAAGCCTCCGTATTGTCTGGGGGCTCAACTCCCCGGCGCGCGACAACGGGATCGCGATCGGCGTCACGGAGGCGATGATCGCGCGATGCGTGGCCGGATGAGGTCCGAGAACCGCGCCTATCGGATATCCGGTGAACAGGACTTCCTGCCCTTCTTTCACATCGGCGGATTGCCCGAGCTTCAGCGGCGGAAGCGCCGGTCCGGAAATACGCAGCAGTGCGAGATCGGAATCGGGCTCGGTCGCCACCTGGGTCGCTTCCCGCACCTGCGCCTTGTTCGGATCGTCTTTGTCCGGCTGCGGAATCATGATCGCGTACGTTTCGCGCTGCGCTGGATCGAGCACGCGCGCCACCACGTGCGCATTGGTGACGATAAGCGAGCCGTCCTGGACGGCGAACCCGGTCCCGAGAAACTGGAACTGGGGCGAGCGCGTGCGCTCGAACGTGCCGACGGCAACGACCGAGCCCTTGACCCGCTGGATCGTTTCGACCGTGCCCGCCCGCGCCCCTACTGCCGCGACAAGCGCGCATGCGCAAAAAAGTTGGACCAACCAACGGGACTGCCAACCGGACTGGCGATTTACCATCGTGTCTTACTCGGGGTTGGGTGCACGAACCAGAATCGTCGACGAATCGGCGACGCTGGGATCGTAAGGATGCCACTCGTCGCCGAAGAGCCGCTGCACGCGCTGAACATAGGCGCGCGTCTCGGCGTAAGGAGGAATGCCTTTGTAGCGATCGACCGCGCCTTCGCCGGCATTATATGCGGCGACCGCGAGCGAGACCCTACCTTCGTAGTAGGCGAGCAGCCAGCGCAGATAGGAAAGGCCCCCCTGGAGATTGTCCTCGATGTCGAAACGATTGCTCACCTTGAATCGCGTTGCCGTCGCGGAGATCAGCTGCATCAGGCCGCGCGCGTCCTTGTCGGAGCGCGCGCCTGGCTGGAAGTACGACTCGGCCGCAACGATCGCGAGCGCCAGCCGCGGGACGATCCCGAATTGCGGCGCGGCCAGGGCGACCGCCTGGGCGATCGCGCGCTTGTCTGGCGGCAGGTCCGCGTAGGCCTCCGAATCGACGAGCTCCGCCGGGCTCCTGGCAGCTTCCGCCGTCGAGTCGGGCACCGGGAGCAACATGCATTCCGGATAGACGACCCGCCCTCCGTCGACGATTTTCAGCATTTCGCGCGCCTGGGCGTGGCCCTCGCGCGCGGCTCGTGCGAAAAAGAACGCCGCCAGAGCGTCGTCGCGGGGAATACCGCGACCGTTGGCGTACATCCAGCCGAGGTTGAACATTGCGCCGACGTCGCCGCCGCGCGCTGCCTCGCAATACAGCGCGGCGGCCTTGCGCTGATCCTTCGGCACGCCTTCACCATGCTCGTATGCCAGCGCCTGTGCGGCCAGCGCCTCGGGAGGGGGCGCCTCGCCAGCGGCGGCCGCCGAGGCCAGCAGCAGCGTCGCGGTCAGCGCGAGCAGACGGCGAACGCCGAACGCCGAATGGCCGACGCCGTGGCGCTCAAGCGGTGCCGCGTACACCGGGAGCCCTCGCGGCACGCGCGATCGGCGCCGCCGGATGCGACTCGTACCAGGGCAGCGCCTCGCGCAGTCCGGCACGTAATTCATGCGTAGGCGCGTAACGGAAGGCGTCGACCGCCTTCCTGATGTCGGCCTGCGAGTGGCGCACGTCCCCGGCGCGAAAATCCTCGTGAATCGGCGCCGCGACGGCGAGGCCCGGATGGCGCTCGGCGACCAGTTCGCGCAATGCCGCATAGAGATCGTTCAGCGATATGCGGCCGCCGACGGCGACGTTGTACACCTGGCCGGAGACCGTTGCCGCCGGCGCCGTCGCGGCCAGCAGATTGGCCTGCACGACGTTGCCGACATAGCAGAAGTCGCGCGTTGTCTCGCCGTCGCCGTAGATGACGATCGGCGTTCCCGCCAGCATCGCCGCGACCCAGCGCGGAATCACCGCCGCGTACGCCCCGTCGGCGTCCTGGCGCGGCCCGAACACATTGAAATAGCGGAGCCCGGTCGCGGCGATGCCGTAGCAGCGTGTGAACACCTCGGCATAGAGCTCGTCCACGTACTTGGTGACCGCATACGGCGACAGCGGCCGGCCGATCGCGTCTTCGACCTTGGGCAGACCCGGATGATCGCCATAAGTCGAGCTCGAGGCAGCGTAGACGAAGCGCTCTACACCGGCGTCGCGCGCGGCGATCAGCATGTTGAGAAATCCGGTGGCGTTGGCCGCGTGCGTGCGCAGCGGATCCTCGATCGAGCGCGGCACCGAGCCGAGCGCGGCCTGGTGCAGGACGATGTCGACGCCTTCGCAAGCGCTGCGGCATGCCTCGGCGTCGACGATGTCGGCTTCCCGAAAGCTGTGCTTGCGCCACGCCAGCTCGCCGACGGCCCGGCGAACGTCGTCGAGGTTGCTGCGGTAGCCGGTGGCGAAATTGTCGATGCTGACTACGTCCTGGCCCAGGCGCAACAGCGTCTCGAGCAGGTGCGAGCCGATGAAGCCCGCGCTGCCGCTCACCAGCCAGCGCTTGGGCCGAGCCCGCAGCGCTGCGCAGCACGCAACAAAGGCTTCCGGCGCGCCGCGCGTATCCACGATCAAAGCCTCCACACGCTGACGCCGCGCGCGCGGAACTGCGCGGCGTCGGCCTGACACTTGACGTCGACGTACAGTCCGCCCTGTTCGAGCTTGGTCACATAGTCGTCTGTCGGGCGGCGCTTGAAATCGCTGTGGGCCACCGCAGCCACGATGGCGCGCGCGCGAGGCAGCGCGTCCCAAGACTTGAGATCGATGCCGTACTCGCGTCGCGCTTCGGCCGGGTCGGCCACCGGATCGTGCACGTGCACGTTGGCGCCGTAAGAGGCGAGCTCCTGGACGACATCGATGACGCGCGAGTTGCGGATGTCCGGGCAGTTTTCCTTGAACGTTAGTCCGAGCACGTTGATGTCGGCGCCCTTGACCGTCGAGCCCGACTGGATCAGCTGCTTGACCGTCTGCTCGGCAATGAACTTGCCCATCCCGTCGTTGATGCGCCGGCCGGCGAGGATGACCTGAGGATGGTAGCCGAGCTTGTCCGCCATGTGCGTCAGGTAGTACGGATCGACGCCGATGCAATGCCCGCCGACCAGCCCCGGCCGAAAGGCCAGGAAGTTCCACTTGGTGCCGGCGGCTTCGAGTACCTCGAGCGTATCGATACCGATCTTGTGGAAAATCAGCGCCAGCTCGTTCATCAGCGCGATGTTGAGATCACGCTGCGTGTTCTCGATCACCTTGGCCGCTTCGGCAACCTTGATCGAGCTCGCGCGGTGGACACCGGCCGGGATGATGCTGCCATAGACGGCGGCAACGCGCTCCAGCGTGGCCGGCGTGTCTCCGCTCACCAGCTTGACGATCCGCGGCAGCGTGTGCTCCTTGTCGCCCGGATTGATGCGCTCGGGCGAATATCCGACGAAAAAATCGCGCTTCCACACCATGCCGGAAGCCTTCTCTATTACCGGCACGCAAATCTCCTCGGTCGCACCCGGGTACACGGTCGATTCGAAGACGACGGTGGCGCCGCGCTTGAGATTCCCGCCGACGGCTTCGCTGGCCGAGAGCAGCGGACCGAAGTCCGGCTGGTGCGCATCGTCGATCGGCGTCGGCACGGCGACGACGACAAAGTCTGCGCTACGCAGCGCTGCCGCGTCGGTCGTGCAGCGCAAGCCCGTGGCCGCAGCCAGCTGGGCGGGACTCACTTCGCCGGTCGGATCGATGCCTTTGCCGTACGCCGCAACCTTCGTCTCGGAGAGATCGAACCCGACCGTCGGGTACTTCTTGCCGAATTCGACCGCAAGCGGAAGCCCCACGTAGCCCAGGCCGACGACACCGACGGTGCTTACTACGCTCATGCTAGAGCCCGCTCAGCAGCTTGTCGGCTTCGGCGCGCACCGGAGACCCCTCGCCAAGCTTGGAGAGCGGCTCGAGCACCTTTTTCGCGCCCGCCTTGTCGCCGGTCTTGATCATGCCCTTGGCCAGATGCAGCCGGATATCGATGTTGCTCGGCGCGAGATTGGACGCTGCCTGCAGCAGCTCCACCCCCTTCTGCGCATCGCCGATCTGCACTTCGGCCCAGCCCAGCGTATCGATGACATTCGGATTGAACGGCGCCTGGCGATACGCAGTCCCGGCATATTCGCGGGCCTTTGGATCGCCCGTCTCCGCCAACGCCCATGCCAGGTTGTTCAATATCAGTGGGTTGGCGGGCTCGAGCTTCAGAGCCGCTTGATAGTTGGCGATCGCCCCTTGATAGTCCTTCCGCACCAGATTTTGCTGCGCCAGGTAAAGCAGCAGCGTGGCATCCGTTGGATGGTCCTTCGACCACTGCGCGGCGAACGCGCTGGCATCGGCTGCGCCAACTTTCTGTAATGCCTCGTAACGACGCACCGCAAGTACTGGAATCGGCTCGCGCGCGATGGCCTCGCGGTAGGAGGCTGCCGCCTGCGCCCACTTCGCCTGCGCCATCAGCACTTCGCCTTCGAGCGAATACCCGAGAGCGCGTTTCGGCCGGTCCTTCTGCAGTTTGCGCGCCTCGGCGATGGCGTCTTCCGGATGGCCGGAGATGACATACGTCTTGGCCAGAGCGACCAAGGCGCGGCTCTGATCGGGATCGTTTCCGATCACTTTGCGCAAGGTCGCGATTCCGGCACTATAGTCTTTCTGCGCGACCTGCACATCGGCCACTCGCATCAGTGCCGATACGTTTTGTGGCTGCAACTGCACGAGCCGATTGAACGTCGCCAGCGCATCGTCAGTCTTGCCAGCGGCGCGCTGTGCGACGCCTAAGGCCTCCAGAATTTGAGGGTCCTCTGGAAACGCAGTTTGCGCATCCTTGGCAGCGTCGAGCGCGGCATTGGAATCGTGCAAGTTACCAAGGTAATTGATCAAGGCAAGACGCGGTCGGATCGATTTTGGTGCGGCTGCGATCGCACGTCCGAGCACCTCTTTTACCTCGTCTGGCCTCTGGCCCGATATCACAAGAAGCTCCGCCAGTCCAAGCAACAACTGCTCGTTTTTCGGATCCTTCGCCAGCATCGCCTCGTATCTCTTGCGCGCGTCCTCGCCTTTCCGCTCCTGCATGTCGAGTAACGCCAGGTTGCGCGCCGCCGGAAAATACCCCGGCTGCACTTCCAGGGCCTTCTCGAAGCTGGCGCGGGCATTCTTGTTGTCGCGCATGCCGGCGTATGCCGCACCCTTGACGTTATAGGTCAGCGGGTTGTTCGGCTGTTTCTTTTCAAGCGTAGCGACTGCCGCGAGGGCTTGATCGAACTCGCCACGGCGCAAATGCGCCGCGATCAATGCGAGGTCGGCCTGGTATTGCGAGGGATCGACTCCGGACAAGGACTCCAGTTCCTTGAATGCCTGGCCCGCGTCGCCTGCGGCGTATTTGACCTGGGCCAGGCGGACCTTGCTTTGCATGTTGCCGCTGTCGAGTGCGCTGGCGCGCTCGTAGTACTGTGCGGCCTTGTCATTGTCACCAGCGGCGAGCCTGGCCTCGGCGGCTGCCTGCAGAAGAATCGGATTGTCGGGCGTCCGGCGTAACGCGCTTTCGAGCGTCTCGACGGCTTGCGCGATCCGACCGGTGCGCAGGTAAAGCGCCGCCAGCGCCCGCAACGAACTGATTTCCTCGGGTGCGCGCGCCACCACCTTGCGAAGGGATTCCTCGGCCGACGCATACGACCCCAGCCTCATGTCGATGAGCCCCGAAAGATAGATGCTCTGCAGGTTGTCGGGATTGACCGACAGCACCTTCTGGATCGAATCCCGAGCGTGCGCCGCATCGCCGCGCGAATACGAGATAAGCGCATCGGCATAGAGCGTGCGAAACTCGAGCGGGGACATTTTCTTCATCGCGTCGACCTGAGCCGCCGCGTTGTCCAGTTGCCCGCTTTCGATCAGCATCGACGCGAGCGCGTAGCGCGCACCCAGCGAGCCGCCGCTGACCTCGACCGCGCGCTCGAGGGTTTTGATGGCCTCAGCGCGCTGCCCCTGCGCGCTCTGGAACCCGGCCTTCACGACCAGGGCCTGGCCGTTGTTGGGAGCCGCCGCGATGGCCGAATCGATCAGCTTCAGCGCCTGCGGCAGATCGTTTCCGAGGGCGGCGAGGCGAGCCTGGATCGTAAGCGCGCGCGCGTCTCCGGGGACCGCGACAAGCGCAGCCTGGATCGCTTCGTTCGCCTTCGCGACTTCTCCGAGCGCAAGGTAGGCGCTGGCTACCTGGGTCTGTAGGCCGGCCTGCGCCTTGGGATCGCTGAGCTTGCGATCGGCGAGCTCCGCCACCACCTTGGCGTAGGCGCTCTGGTCGACCATTGCACGCGCGAGCAGCGGATCGGTTTCGTCTGCCGGATATTTGAGCTCGATCGCCTTGCGGATTTCGGTCTCGGCGGCGGCCGGACGACCGGTATCGAGCAGCGCCTTGCCGTACAGGATGCGCGCCTCGGCGTTGTCGGGCGCTATCTGCAGTGCGCTCTTTAGCTGGATGATGCCGGCTTCGTATTCGTTCTTCGCGAGATACGACTTCGCCGACGCAACCAGCGCGGTTGGATTGTCTTTGTCGCAGCCGGCAAGCGCAAGGGCCGCGAGCGCTACGAGCATTGTGCAGAGACGGTACCGGAGCTTCATTGTCATCGCTTCTTTCGCGGAATCGATCGCCGCTGCGCTCTACTTCAAGCCGCAGCGGTGCATCAGATCGTAAAGTGTCGGGCGGCTTACGCCGAGCAGCTCGGCCGCCTTGCTGTAATTGCCATTGACTCGTCCCAGCACCCGGAGGACGGCATCCTTCTCGGCCTCCTCGCGCACGCGGCGCAGGTTCAGGATTGCCGGCTCGGCATCGACAGGACCCAGGCCCACGTCGGCTGCGCTAATCGTCAGGGCGTCGGCCATGATGACGGCTCGCTTGATTACATTTTCGAGCTCGCGAACATTGCCCGGCCATGCATGCGCCTCGATCGCGGCGATCGCATCGGGTAGCAGCGTCATCGCGCCACGCCTCTGCTCGGCGGCGAACTTGTGCACGAAGCTGTGCGCCAGCAGCGCCGCGTCGCCCTTGCGGGCACGGAGCGGAGGAATCTCGACGACGATTTCGGCGATCCGGTAGTAAAGATCCTCGCGGAAGCGTCCCGAGACGATATGGTCCTTCAAGCTCTGGTGCGTCGCACAGACGATCCGCACGTCGATTGCGATCTCTTCCCTGCCCCCGATGCGCTCGATCACGCGCTCCTGCAGGAACCGCAGCAGCTTGGCCTGCAGCGCCATCGGGAGGTCGCCGACCTCGTCGAGAAATAGCGTGCCGCCGCTGGCGAGCTCGAACTTGCCGAATGTGCGCTTGGCCGCCCCGGTGTATGCGCCCTTTTCGTAGCCGAAGAGCTCGGTTTCCAGCAGCGTTTCCGGAATCGCCGCGCAATTGATCGCCACGAATCTCTGATCGCGGCGCGGCGACAAATCGTGCAGAGCGCGGGCCAGCAATTCCTTGCCGGTGCCCGATTCTCCCTGGATCAGCACGGTCGCCGACGCCGGCGCGACCTTCTCAATGGTGCGGCAGACGCGCAACGCCTCCGGGTCGCGCGTCATGAAGCCCGACATGCCGCCTGCCGCGTTCGCCGTTTGCAGACGGCGATTCTCTTCCTGCAACTCGTGCACGCGAAACGCCCGGTCTATCGTCCACGCCAGAATCTCGGGTTCGAACGGCTTGGTGCAGAAATCGTGCGCCCCGAGTGCGATCGTCTTCAGGGCGTTGACGCGGTCGTTCTGCCCGGTGAGCACGATGACCTTGGTGTCGGGCGCGAATGCATTTATTTCCTCGAGCAACAGGAGGCCTTCGCTCGGATCGTCCGGATGCGGAGGCAGCCCCAGGTCCATGGTGACGACGGCCGGCTCGCAGCGCCGCATCTGGGCGATCGCCGATTCCCGATCGCTGGCCACTACCGTCTCATACCGGTCGAACGCCCAGCGCATCTGTTTTTGCAGCTCCGGATCGTCTTCGACGATCAGCAGCGGCCGGCGTGTTTCGGTCATGCGGTTCTCCCCGCCACCGCCGGCGCCGGCGTTCTGGCTTCACTGCGCGGCAGCAGCACGCGCACGCACGTGCCCCGCCCGGGCTCGCTGTCGACCTGTATCCGGCCGCCGAGCCCCTCTACATATTGCGAGCTCTCGTAGACGCCGATCCCCATGCCCGCGGGCTTCGTGGTCTCGAATGGCCTGAACAACCGGTCGCGGATGAACTCCGAACTCATGCCTGTTCCCGTGTCCTTTACATCGATCAGCGCGAAGGCGCCGTCGTCGTGCAGCTTGACCGTGACGCTGCCCCCTTTGCTCGTCGCGTCGATCGCGTTCTGCACCAGGTGGCCGATCACGTGCTCGAGACGATCCTCGTGCCCTGCGGCCGTGAGACCGGTAGATAGTTCCAGCTCGATCGGCGGATCGAGCGTCGCTTTGGCGGCACAGACACGTCGCACGACCGCTTCCAGATCGACTGGACGAGCATTTTCCACCGGCGTTGCCCCGGTACGCAACTGTAGCATCAGTTTGTTCATTCGCCCGACGACATTCTCGACAGTCGTCAACATGTCGCGCTGAAACTCCGGGTTGCCGCTATGGCGCTCGGCGTTGCGCAGCATCAGCGACAATTGAGCAACCAGGTTCTTCAGATCGTGCACTACAAAGGCCGACATTCGGTTGAATGCTTCGAATTTGCGCGCTTCCAGCAGCGCTTCGGTCGCACGGAGCTGACCCAAATAGCTCACGGCCTGCCGGCTCGCCGTCTTCAACAGATCGCGAACTTCCCAGTCGACTTCGATACTGGTTCTCGGCGTTGTAAGCATCACAAACCCGATGAGGTCGGTTCCTGTCATCAGCGGAACGATCAGCCACGCATCCCGAATCGTTGCCAGCCAGGAAGGCAGATGCAGGCCGGGGTATTGGTCCGGTTCGGCGATCGCCTCTCTGACGCCGATCACCCAGCCAGTTCGTTGCAAAAATTCAGCCAGCGATCCGTCGCCCGGCTCTACTGCCGCCGCCATCGGCATGTTCGATCGACCTTCTGGTCGGAAGTTGTTGCTGGAATCCTTGAGCCAGAGTAATCCGGAAGGGCTTTCCACGAGGACGGCCAGCGCCATGATGACGCGATCTTGCAGCCGTTGCGTCGATGCTTCGTTGGAGAGCGTGTGGGTAAAGCTCAGCCAAGCCTCACGATAATCGTAGCGGTACGAGTAAAAATGCTTGCTGACGAAAACCCTGAGCTTCGACCGGAATCGACCGGATGAGGCTACGAGCGCTCCACCCACTAGCGCCGCGAACAGCAACTCGATCTGAAGCGCCCTTCCCCAGTCGCCACCCATGTACCGAACGACGTATCCCGCGGCGGCAACTGCGAGAAGAAACGCTGCAGACACCAGTAACGCCGTCGATCGGACCACCACGTCACGCGAGACGTGCATCTCGACTGCCCAGCGCGGGTTTCGCGCCATCGAGATCGCGATCAACGGTACAACCAGTGCATTCGCGATACCGCGGGCGATCCAGATGTCGATGTCGAGTACGCCGAACAACATCGCATCGGCATACATGAACAGTTCAAACCCGAAAATTCCCGCCAGGGCGACGCACAGCGGCTTGATTGCCCAGCGCGCCTGCGGTTGCGCGCGCCGGAACAGCTGTTCGACGAGCATCAGGCCGAAGACGACAAGCCCGAGGTGGAGGCCAAACGAGATCTTCTGTCCGTCCGCGCCTACGAAGCGCGCCAGCAGGCGATCGTCGAGCAGCGCGACGCAGGCAAGGAGCGCCAAGGCGACCAGCGCGTTGACCCCTCGCGGAAACGCCCGCGTAGCTTCGCCGCTGCGCGTTCCGGCGATCAGGTCGCTGACGAACACAAACCACAGACCGTACCTCAGCAGGTCGCAAAACCCGGTCAGCATCCATAGAAGAAGCCGGTCCGACAAGGCGAACGCCAGCCCCCCGGCAGCCCAGAGGGCGGTCGCCAGCGTCACGGTGAGCAGCAACGCCGAACGCACGCTCGGTCGCCATCGCAGCGCCATCAGCAAGGCCAAGGCCAGGTAGCCGACCAAGGCCACGCCATAGCTCCAGGCGGCTAGCGTGGCAAGGGTATTGGGGCTCACGGGGTGCGGTCCATCGGCGAGAAGCTAACTCTAGCGCGGCTTTGCAGGGAAGAGTATCCGGCGCCGGGCAGGCACGATGCGCCGGTTTTGGACCGCTGCCCGCATCGCAATGGCTGGGTTCTTGCCGTCGCCCGCGCCTGAAGGCTGGCGAGGGCCGGAATTTGCCGGAGGCTATCCAGGCCGCCTCGCGTGCCGGTTCCGTCCGGCCGCGACGCCCCTGTGATCAGCGAGCGCCCTCGCCTAGCAGGACGACACGCACCGTTTCCAGCAGGATCAATAGATCCAGCAGCAGCGAGTTGTTCTTAACGTAGTAGATATCGTATTCGAGCTTCTTCACCGTGTCGTCGACGGTGGCCACGTAGCAGTGCCTGACCTGCGCCCAACCTGTAATCCCCGGCTTGACGCTGTGCCGCACCGCATAGAATGGAATCTGCTCGGAGAGCATGGTGACGAATTCCGGCCGTTCCGGACGCGGACCGACCAGGCTCATTTCGCCGCGAAGAACGTTGATCAGTTGCGGCAGCTCATCGATGCGCGTTCGCCGTATAAACCGCCCAATCCGGGTGATCCTCGCGTCGTTTACGGCCGCCCACGCGGCCTTGCCGTCCTTTTCCGCGTCCATCGTCATGCTGCGGAACTTCAGCAGCGTGAAGACCTTGCCGCCGCGGCCGACGCGCTTTTGCCGGTAGATGACCGTGCCCGGACTCTCGAGGGCGATCAACAACGCGGTGAACATGATTACCGGCAGTGCGGCGATCACCAGGATCGCCACGACCGCAACATCGAACGAGCGCTTGATAAAGCGGCGCAGCCAGTTCTGCCGGTAGCCATCGCCATAGATGAACCAGCTGGCGCGACTCATGTCGAGCGGGACGTGGCCGTGGACGCGCTCGAAAAAGCCGGCAAGATCGGTGACCTTGACACCGTTGAGCCGGCAGGCGAGCAGATCGCGCAGCGGGAGCACGCCGCCGCGCTGCTGTCGGACTGCCACTACGATCTCGTCGACGCCGTGATGCTTGACGGCTTGCTCGAGCGTTTCGCGCTTGCCGATGATGCGCTTTGGGGCAACCGCGATTTCCTCATTGCCATCGAGCGCGAAAAAGCCGACCAGCTTTACGCCGACATTGCCCTCTGCGAGTGAAGTCTCGACCTGCTTGGCCTGGGCACCGGTGCCCAGAACAAGGAGCCGATGCGGAAGCAACGCATCGACCAGCGGAAGCATCACGGTGTGACGAAGCAACATCTGCCCGGCAACGGCGAGCAGCGCCGCGGCGCCGACGTTTTGCCGGAACAGCTCGCCGCCCGGCAGCCAATCGGCGATCACATAGGCAAGCAGGGTCCCGAACGCCGAGGCAATACAGACGCGCGTGAAGTACGAGCTGCGCGCAAGCTTTTCCTTGCGGCGGTATACGCCGAAGCCGATATTGAACAGGACGATGAGAAACGCATAGACGAACGCAGGGGCGGCGTGCAGTGGCTCGGGGATCGGCAGCCGCTGCAGGAAAACGACTGCCCCGATAGCCGCGATCACGAGCCAGGAAAGCTCTGCCGCGAGCAACAACAGTGTCGCGGCGGCTACGTTCTGGCGAAGAAAACTGATCAACCGAATCCCCTCATTGC
Organism: Casimicrobiaceae bacterium; assembly: GCA_036270955.1. Taxonomy (GTDB): domain Bacteria; phylum Pseudomonadota; class Gammaproteobacteria; order Burkholderiales; family Casimicrobiaceae; genus PALSA-1003. The sequence continues at coordinate 33,352 of DATBBM010000032.1, forward strand.
GATGACGGCACCCCTCATGGGACGCCGCGTCTCCGTCGATCACTCAGCAGCGGGCGCCATTCCACTCCGGCCGGCCGCCACGTTGCTTGCCTTGCAAGCCGCTAACTTTTGCCCCCCTCCGTTCCTTTGCCTAGCCGTTAACCGAGACGACCCCGTTCACCAAGCAATTCTTGTACCGAAAACTGGCGACAGCCATGTGACAGCTTTGCAGCAGTGCAGGACCAATCCGTCGAATGCGCGCCGCCGAAGGATCGGTACTTGATTAGCATCGGATTGTCGCAACAGCCTGTCCCGGGAACACTCGACGCACTACGTGCGGAATATTCACGACCCTACGGGGGCCAGGTGCGTTTTCGCACACGTGCACACCGTCGAATGTACCAACTCGATGTAGAAAGGTCTATGCCGATTGTGTAAATTCTTGTATAGCGCCGCGTGTCAACGACAGCTGCGAAACGTGACGATTAATGCTCTGCACGGTACAAGTCACAGGCCGACCTCTGTAAACAGATCCGGCGTTAGAAGATCGGGACCGGCACACCATCGGAACGCACTGAGACGTTCGGCAGAAGCGCGCCAACAAGCGCCTTGCACGCCACCGGCTGTCCGCGTTCTTTGATGCTACAGTCGTTGCTACACCGGTGGCAGACCTCTCGCAGCCTCAGGCGACGAACGGGCGTTGCTGCCTGCCAAACGTGGTCTCCTGCGCTGGCTCGCGCACCTACATCCGGGCTGATTGCTCTTTGCAATTCCTACAACGCCCATGGGGGGATCCTTCACCTACGGCGAGATTTCGGAGCTCTCTTCTGCCCGGAACAAATCCGGCATCGACCCCGATCGCCGCGCCGGCGGCGGTAGCCGTTCAACCGCGCCCTTTGATAGCTACAACCTCTGTTCGCGCGGGTAAAGAACGTGACCAATGGGCCCTGCAACTATTCGCCATCGACTGCGGTATCCCGAAAGACCGTCTCCGACAAGCCTGCCTTGTCAGTTATCGCTGCGTCGAGTAGTGTTTTCGGCCTAAAACCCTCTCGCTTGGCCAATCGACGTTCACCCAACGAATCGGTACAGAAAAAGGCGTCCGGACATGACTTCGATGGTTTTTGGAGGCGAGCAGTCCAGCTGCTGCTGGGAGGTGTTTGAGTTCGCCCAAGGCGAAGTCGCTATGGTGCCGGACGTCGCGACTAACGAGCGACTGAAGAAGATGGCCTGATGGACTTTTCCTTCACCGACGCGCAAAAAGTGCTGCGCGACAATATAGTGAAGTTTGCGCAGCGCGAGCTCAGCGACGGCGCGATGGAGCGCGATCGCGCCCAGACCTTTTCCCCAGAATTATGGCGCCGTTGCGCAGCCATCGGCATCCAGGGCTTGCCGGTGCCGGAGGAATACGGCGGAAGCGGATTCGATCCGCTGTCTTGCGCGATCGGCCTGGAAGCGCTGGGCTACGGCTGTCGCGACGGCGGGCTGGTATTTTCGCTGTGCGCGCATCTTCTGGCCTGCGTGGTGCCTCTTTGGTCGCATGGAAACGCAGAGCAAAAGGGGCGCTATTTGCCGGGGTTGTGCGACGGCAGCCTGATCGGCATGCATGCGCTGACCGAGCCGGGTTCCGGATCGGATTCCTTTTCGATGCAAACGCGGGCCGAAAAGGAGAGCGATGGCTGGCGCATCAACGGCACCAAGACTTTCATTTCCAACGCCCCGGTCGGCGATCTGGCGCTTGTGTTTGCCTTGACCGATGCGAAAAAGGGCTTTTACGGCGGCGTGACCGCGTTCATCGTCCCGGCGGACACTCCGGGGTTCTCGGTAGGCAACAAGTTCGAAAAAATGGGCCTGCGCACATCACCGGTCGGCGACGTCGTGTTCCAGGATATGCGCGTTCCCGACAACGCTGTGATCGGCCCGGTCGGGGGCGGATCGTCGGTGTTCGCTACCGCCATGGACTGGGAGCGGATTCTGCTTGTCGCCAGCCACGTCGGCGTCATCGAGCGCCTGATGGAGACCTCGGTCGCTTACGCCAGGACGCGCTCACAGTTCGGACAGGCAATCGGAAAATTCCAGGCTGTCGCTCACAAGATCGCCGATATGAAAGTTCAACTCGAGGCTGCCCGGCTGCTGACCTACCGATCGGCGTGGCGCCTCGAAAACAGCCATAGCGCGTCGCTGGACGCGTCGATGACCAAGCTGTTCGTCAGTGAAACGCTCGTCAAGACGGCGCTCGACGCCGTCCAGATCCATGGAGGCTACGGCTTCATCGCCGAGTTCGAAGTCGAACGCGCGCTGCGTGATGCAGTAGGCAGCACGATCTATTCCGGAACCTCAGAGATGCAACGGAACATCATTGCACGGTGGCTGGGTTTGTAGTGTGACTGCCTTGGCGTTTTTCGACACCTGCCCGGTCAGACCAAACATCGCTGCGATGAGCAATGCCATGACGGCATCCGTAATCTCTGCTGAACGGTTTGGCAGATAGACTTCCACCATGCTTGTTACGAACAGTGTTGCCGAGACCAGAAGCGCAGCCCCACTGAGTCGCATCCCCGACACTGTAAGCAACCATATCAGGCTGCCGTATAGAAAGAATTTCTCGAGAAACGACTGGATATTGACCTCAAGCGAGCCATTCATCAGGCTGAGAAACGGAATCCATCCGAAATGGTTCTCGAACGGGCTGAAGTAGAACGGCTCGAGGCGTTCGACGACGACCAGTGCGGCGAGCAGAACGGCGGCGGCGGCAAACCGCATCCGCGTGCCAAAACGCAAGGCAACGAGCCATAGAGCAAATGCGAGGATTGCTCCGAGAATCTCGGCCACCGTCAGGACCTTGCTCACGATCATGATCTTAGCCGCGAATGTACCGGCGACTATGATCGGAATGAGAATACGCGACCGATTTTGACCGACGATCGCCTCGACGATGTGGCTGATCGTCAACCACATCACCGTATAGCGGAAGAAGTCGTATGGTGGAAGGCTCGGAGTCAGCACGACCGGCTTGAGCGCATCCCAGTATTTGTGCAGATCGGTCGTCGGAACATAGGGAAATAAGCGATAACCCAGCCACGCCACGAATAGCAGGCAGGGAACCGGCTGGGCGAATGCCTTCTGGGCATGGGGCCAGCGGAAGTCGGTACCTACAATCAGCCCCGCAACCGCACCCAGGGCTGTTCCCAGGGTATTGAGATAAACGTCAGAGAAGTTGGTGACGCGGCCCGCGTCGTAGTATTGAAGCAGCTCCATTGCGACGCATAGTGCCAAGCCGACGACGATCGGAAGGATAAGGCGACTGCCGATCCTGTTTCCATCGCGAATGCTGAGTGCGCCAAAGAAGCCGAGCGGAAAATAGAGAAGAATATTGGCGCCCAGGTCGCCCAGCCCCGCCGGGGGAACATTCCACGTCAGGATCAATGTGGTCAACGGTCCGACACCCCGATCCGGTTCATGAAATTCGAACGGATATAGCGAACCGTAAACGATGACCAGAAGAATTATGGCCGTCGCGATCAAGTAGCCCGGTACGAAGCGGTCCCGCATGGTTCGATTTTGCCGCAGTCGCTGGGCCATGGCCAGAAGTCCTCTGGCGCGCGATTGGTCTATCGAGCGATCGTCTGAATCGCGCCGGCGCTGTAGGCACCCTGGGGAACCGGCCTGCTCTGCATCGGGCCGACGTATTCCCGGGCGGGCCGCAGTTGTACGTCGTGTTCTGTGCCTGGATCGACCGCGGTCCCCACCAGCTTCGACATCTCGCGAAGCCGGAAATCGTAAGCAGTCACCGAAGCCACATCGCCGGGCAGCGCGATCACATTCGCAACTGCGTCCGCCTTGGCATCGAGGTAGAGCCGCCCTTTGCCCAGAAGCAGATTGTTAAAAACCTTGACCTGATCGGCCCCCGATCTTGCGTCCACGAAATTTCCCCCGTCGGCCAGGTCATCCACTAGCGTGTTATTGACCAGATAGAGCTCGTTGCGCGGCCATCGATAGCCTTCCGCCCCATAGGAGACGATATCCGGGTTCTCGCTCTGCGAACTTTGTTCGATGATGTTGCCCAGCACGTAAGCAATCCCGCCATTGGGGAACTCCAACTCGTAGCTCGCCTTGCCGCCGGGTTCGTCGGTGAGCCTGTTATTGACGATATGATTTTCCCGCGCGCGCGACTTGACCAGGTGCCCGAACGCGCCATGATGAACATAGCTGTCGGTCATCCTGAACATCCCTATCGTACCCACGTATATCTGATGGCCGATAGGATCACCTCGGCGGTAGTCGGCCGCGACGGCATTGTTGCGGAATTCCGATTTTTCGACTGTGAGACTGGCCCGTGCGTCATTCCAGGTCAGCAGCCCCATCTGATTGCCCTCGAAAAGGCAATTGCGAACCGTAAGCCTGCCGCCCTCGTGCCGTATGCCGGCGCCATTGCGGCCGGGTGCGCGCGCGCCGGCGAATTCGAAGTTATCGACCAGCACGTTGTCGCCCTTGATGACCCAGATCGCCTTTCCCTCTGCAGACACGCCTTTCTGAACGAGTCGGGCCCGGCCGCCGACGGCACGAATCGTCAGGTTGTTCTGCCACCAGGACGCAACGTCGCCCGCGTACTCTCCTGCCTCCACTTCGATCGTGTCGCCCGATCGTGCCCGGAGGGCCGCATCGGCGATGCGCTTGATCGCTCGATCGCGCCCGACGCGGATGACGCGGGATTTGGGCGCATCGACTACGTTTCGTTTGCCTGCCGCGGATAGCAGCGTCTCCTCCATTGCAGAGCTCGCTCCGAGCGCCGACGACATCAACGTGAGAGCCGCGATCGACGTAATCGCGGCGTTCAGCCATTGTCGATGGTTCCTCACTCCGTTCCGAAGGTAAACGAGCGACGAAGCCAGGAAAGAACGAGCATCTCCACCTCTCGCTGCCACGGACCCGATGAAAAGGTGTGGTCGGCTTCATTCATGTCGTGCCGCGAAACGTTGGCTCGGTCGAGAAGACCGCTCCACTGCGGATTGGACGCGCGATAGTCCAGAAATTCCTTTGCCGTGAGATCGCGACCGCTCAGGATAACCAGGACCGGACCGCCAAAGGTTCGTAGCCCGGCTGCCATCTTGTCCTGAAAAACGGAGCCGTTGGCCGATGACGCGGTTCTCGTTGGTCGGGCGGCCAGGAAATCAGCGATGACTTCACGGATTCCCTTGCCGGCGTCGACGTGCCCACGGACGAGCTTCGACCAGAAGTCTTTTTCGAATAGCCTTCGCACGTAGTAATGCTTGATCCGCGTGCGGCCTATACTTGCCTCGGACCGTACCCACGGGTTGAGCAGCACCATGCCCCCGACCCGCGTATCGCCTGTTGCCTGCCAATAGATCAGCGACGCGGAAGCGGCATCGCACAGTCCACACAATGCGATCTGCTTCAGCGAGGGATGCGATGCCCGCATCGCGTCGATCGCCGCAGCGATGTCTTCTGCAACGTCCTCGAACGAGGAAGGCGAGCCGGTCGCGTCGCCCATGCCGCGATAGTCGAATCGCATTGCGGCAACGCCGCCTGCCGCGAGTTGTCGCGACAGAAGAACGAATTGCCGATGACTTCCGGCGCGATACTGCGGACCTCCGACGATGATCAGCACTCCGACCACTGCTGGAGACGCAGGCTCGGCAAGAATGCCTATCAGCGTTTCGCCGCTGCATTCGAACGTCAGGGCGCGTTCGACGAAATTCACCGGCGCCAGCTTTCGACCGCGCTTACCGTGGCCGAGATGAGGTCCGGACACTCGGCGAGCTCCTGGGTCTGCCAGAAAGCCGGACCTTCAATCGCACGGATGTCGACGGCGGCGCCCGAGGCGTGCCATGCCTGGACGCGGCTTTGCAGCGCTGCAGAGATCGAAATCCCGGGTCCGCCGACGATTTCGAACCCTGCCACGCG
>DATBBM010000033.1:0-37653 GCA_036270955.1 Casimicrobiaceae bacterium
CGAGGGTGCGGCGGCCAAGACCGGCAAATCAGCGATCGTGCATGGCGTCGCCGGCGCGTTTCCGGTGCGGCGCGCAAGCCTCTTCCTGGGCAATGCGGGCACGGCCTTTCGCCCGTTGACCGCGGCGCTGGCGTTGTCGCACGGCGATTACGAATTGTCGGGCGCGCCGCGCATGCACGAGCGACCGATCGGCGATCTGGTCGACGCGCTGCGCGTGCTGGGGGCCGACATCCGCTACCACGGCGCCGCGGGCTTCCCGCCGCTGACGATCGCGCCCGGCGCGGTGCGCGCCGGCGGCAAGGTCGCGATTCGCGGCGATGTGTCCAGCCAGTTCGTAACGGCGCTGTTGATGGCGCTGCCGCTCGCTGGCGGCGGCACAGCGGTCGAGGTGCGGGGCGAGCTGATCTCGCGGCCCTACGTCGACATGACGCTGGCACTGATGCAACGCTTCGGCGTCGTCGTCGAGCGCGAACGCGGCGATCTGTTCCGCGTGCCTGCCGCGGTGGCGTACGCGAGTCCGGGGACACTGGCGGTCGAAGGCGATGCCTCGTCGGCATCGTATTTTCTGGCAGCCGGCGCGATTGGCGGCGGACCGGTGCGCATCGAGGGCGTCGGGCGCAGCAGCATCCAGGGCGACGTCGGCTTTGCCGCGACCTTGGCGGCGATGGGCGCTGACGTCCGCAGCGGCGACGATTGGATCGAGGTACGCGGCAAGGCAAAGCTGCACGGGATCGATGCCGATTTCAACGCGATTCCCGATGCGGCGATGACGGCCGCGATGGTCGCGCTTTTCGCCGAAGGTCCGACCTTGCTGCGCAACATCGGAAGCTGGCGAGTCAAGGAAACCGATCGCATCGCAGCGATGGCTCGCGAGTTGCGCAAACTCGGCGCCTCGGTCGACCAAGGCCCGGACTGGATGCGCGTGACTGCGCCCGCGCATTGGCAGCCGGCCACGATCGCCACCTATGACGACCATCGCATCGCGATGTGTTTTTCGCTTGCTGCGCTCGGCGGCGTGGCAGTGAGAATCAACGATCCGCAATGCGTCCGCAAGACGTTCCCCGGCTATTTCGCCGCCTTCGAGCGGTTGGCGCAGCGATCTTGAGCTCCGGCCGCGCGACGATGTCCGATCAGGCCGATGACGCAGCGCCAGTGATCGCGATCGACGGGCCCGCCGCGTCGGGGAAGGGCACGATTGCCCAGGGCGTCGCGGCGGCGCTCGGCTACCGCTATCTCGACAGCGGGTCGCTCTACCGGCTGGTGGCCCTGCAGGCGGCGCGGCAGAAGGTGTCTTTCGACGACGCGCCCCGGCTCGCCGCGCTTGCCGACGGACTCGACCTGAGCTTCGCAGACGGGCGGACTTTTCTGTCCGGCGAGGATGTTACCCAGCAGATACGCGCCGAGGAGGTCAGCGCAATGGCTTCCAAGGTCGCCGTCCTGCCGCGCGTGCGGACGGCGCTGTTGACCCGCCAGCGGGCTTTTCGCGCCCCGCCGGGGCTGGTGGCCGAGGGGCGAGACATGGGCACCGTCGTGTTTCCGGACGCCAGGCTCAAGATCTACCTTACCGCCAGCGCGGAGGCTCGGGCGAGCCGCCGGCATAAGCAGTTGATCGACAAAGGAAACTCGATTACAATCCACGGTCTTTTGCGCGACATCCGGGAACGGGACGAGCGCGACAGCGCCCGTGCGGAGGCACCGCTCAAGACCGCGGCCGACGCTATGGTCCTGGATACGACCGACCTGGCCGTCGATGCGGCCATCGCCTATGTGTTGCAGCAGTATCAGGCGCTTAGCGCCGCCGAATCCAGCCGGCGTTCGTGAATGCGTCGGAGCAGGGTTAGCGCAGTAGATTTGCCGGCCGGACGCTAAGGTGTTTCCCGGCGACAGCAAGGTCCGCCATCCGGGCGCGATTGAGGGCAGCCCGGACGGCGGTTTGACCAACGGACCCGGAGCCACGCCCGTGGCGACGGACGAAACGACAGGACACTACGATCCATGACAACCGCAACCACCAACCCCGCCGCCCCGGCACAGGAGAACTTTGCCACCTTGTTCGAGGAATCGCTCGCAAGGCAGGAAATGCGGCAAGGCGAACTGATCACGGCCGAAGTCACGCGCGTCGATTACAACATCGTCGTCGTCAACGCGGGCCTCAAGTCCGAGAGCTTCATCCCGATCGAGGAATTCAAGAACGACAAGGGTGAAGTCGAAGTCAAGCCCGGCGATTTCGTCACCGTCGCCATCGAGAGCCTCGAAGACGGCTACGGCGAAACCCGCCTGTCGCGCGACAAGGCCAAGCGGCTCAAGGCCTGGCACGATCTTGAGGCCGCGATGGAGCAGGGGACGATCGTTTCCGGCGTCGTCAGCGGCAAGGTCAAGGGTGGCCTGACGGTCATGGTCAACGGCATACGCGCGTTCCTGCCGGGGTCGCTGGTCGACATCCGGCCGGTCAAGGACACTTCCCCGTACGAATTCAAGACGCTGGAATTCAAGGTCATCAAGCTCGACCGCAAGCGCAATAACGTCGTGGTCTCGCGCCGCGCGGTGCTCGAAGCGAGCCTCGGCGCCGAGCGCGAGGAGCTTCTGAAGACGCTGCAGGAAGGCGCGATCGTCAAGGGCATCGTCAAGAACATCACCGACTACGGCGCGTTCGTGGATCTGGGCGGCATCGATGGCTTGCTGCACATCACGGACCTCGCGTGGCGCCGGGTCAAGCATCCGTCGGAAGTCCTCGCCGTCGGCGACGAGGTCACCGCAAAGGTGCTCAAGTTCGACCAGGAGAAGAATCGCGTTTCACTGGGCATGAAGCAGCTTGGCGAAGATCCGTGGGTCGGCCTGTCGCGACGCTATCCGCCCGGCACGCGCCTGTTCGGCAAGGTCACCAACCTGACCGACTACGGCGCATTCGTCGAGATCGAACAGGGCATCGAAGGTTTGGTCCACGTCTCCGAGATGGATTGGACGAACAAGAACATCCATCCGACCAAGGTCGTGCAGCTGGGCGACGAGGTCGAGGTCATGATCCTGGAGATCGACGAGGAGCGCCGCCGCATCTCGCTCGGCATGAAGCAGTGCATGCCGAACCCGTGGGAGGAGTTCTCGATCAACCACAAGAAGGGCGACAAGGTCAAAGGACTGATCAAGTCGATCACCGACTTCGGCGTGTTCATCGGACTGCCGGGCGGCATCGACGGCCTGGTGCACCTTTCCGACCTGTCCTGGTCGGCGACCGGCGAGGCCGCGGTGCGCGACTACAAGAAGGGCCAGGAAGTCGAGGCCGTCGTGCTGGCGATCGACGTCGAGCGCGAGCGTATCTCGCTCGGCATCAAGCAGCTCGACGGTGATCCGTTCTCGAACTACGTCGCGACGCACGACAAGGGCAGCCTCGTCAGCGGAACGGTGAAGTCGCTCGACGGCAAGGGTGCGGTCATCGCGCTCGACGGCGACGTCGAAGGCTATCTGCGCGCATCGGAAGTCGCCCGCGATCGCGTCGAGGACATCCGCTCGCACCTGAAGGAAGGCGACTCGGTCAATGCGATGATCATCAACATCGACCGCAAGAATCGGTCGATCAATCTGTCGATCAAGGCGAAGGACAGCGCCGACGAATCTGAGGCGCTGCAACGGATGACCGCGGAGAATTCCGGCACGACCGCCGGAACGACCAACCTGGGGGCGCTGCTCAAGGCCAAGCTCGACAACAAGAACCAAGGGTAGGCGGCTCACGTGATGACCAAATCGGAGCTGATCGACCGCTTGGCGGCGCAGTTCCCGCAACTGGTGGCGAAGGACGCCGAGCTCGCGGTGAAGATGATCCTCGACGCGATGGCCGAGAGTCTGGCCAAGGGTGAGCGAATCGAAATCCGCGGGTTCGGCAGCTTCGGCCTCAACTACCGGCCGCCGCGCACCGGCAGGAACCCCAAGTCGGGCGAGCGTGTCCAGGTGCCGGAGAAGCATGTTCCGCATTTCAAGGCCGGCAAGGAATTGCGTGAACGCGTCGACTTCAAGGAAATGAAAAAGGGTTGATGATGACCCCGAGTGAAATATTTTCATTGGACTCGCAGCATGAGATTCGTCCGCTGGCTCGTCGGGCTCGTCGTCTTCGCAGGCTTGCTGCTCCTTGCGCTGCAGAACGCGGAACCGGTCACGCTGCATGTGTATGACGGCGTCGGTTGGCGGACGCCGCTGATCTTCCTGCTTCTGATCGTGTTCGCCGCCGGGGTCGCGGCGGGCCTGCTGGCCGGTTCGATCCGCTCGGTGCGCTTGAAACGGCAATTGAACCGCCTGCGGCACCAGCAGCGGCGCGCGCCAGTGACACGGCCGCGCGACGGAGGTTGAGCGTCCGTGCCGACCATTGAAATCGAGATCTGGTGGCTGCTGGCACTGACGCTGCTGTTTTTCGCACTGGGCTGGATCGCCGCCCGCATCGACATCAAGCATCTGCTGCGCGAATCGCGCGCGCTGCCCTTGTCGTACTTCCGCGGCCTGAACTTTCTGTTGAACGAGCAGCCCGACAAGGCGATCGAGTCCTTCATCGAAGTGGTCAAGGTCGATCCGCAGACGATCGATCTGCATTTCGCGCTGGGTAACCTGTTCCGCCGGCAGGGGGAGATCGACCGCGCGATCCGGATGCATCAGAACCTGCTCGACCGGCCTGACCTTCCGCCCGACAAGCGCGAAACCGCGGTCTTCGAGCTCGCCCAGGATTTTCATCGCGCCGGCCTGCTCGACCGGGCGGAGGATCTGTTCACCAAACTCGACGGCAGCACGTTCGAGCTCCAGTCGCTGGGCTCGCTGCTGCAGATCTACGAGCAGGAGAAGGACTGGCCGAAGGCGATCGGTGCGACCCGACGCATGGAAACGCTGGCCAAGCATCCGTACTTCAAGGAAATCGCCCACTACCACTGCGAGATGGCGCAAGGTTCGCTGCTGCGCTCGCAAACCGACGAAGCCCGCAGCTTCATCGACCAGGCGCTGGCCGAATACAAGCTGTGCACTCGGGCGACCATGCTGCTGGGCGATCTCGAGGCGCAACAGGGGAACGATGCGGCGGCGATCGCCTCATGGCAGCGCATCGAATCGCAGAACCCTGCGTTTCTCGGCCTGGTGGCCGACCGGCTTGCCGACGCGTACCGCCGGACCGGCGAGACCGCGCAGGGCATTCGGGTGCTGCGCAACTACGAAGACCAGTATCCTTCGCTCGATCTCCTGACGACGCTGTTCAACCAGATCCTGGCGCACGACGGACCGGAGGCGGGAACGCAACTGATCAAGGACGAGCTCTCGCGCAATCCGACCCTGCTGGGGCTCGACAAGCTGCTCGAAGCGCAGCTGCTGGAAGCGCCGGCGGAGCGCCGTCACGACCTGGAGCTGGTCAAGACGCTGGTCAGCCAGCATATCAAGCGGCTGGGCATGTATCGGTGCGAGCAATGCGGCTTTCGCGCCAAGCAGTACTACTGGCGTTGCCCAGGGTGCGGCAAATGGGAAACGTACTCGCCGCGACGGACGGAGACGCCGGATGGATTCGCGTGAATGGCGTTGCCGGACCGCCGAACGCCGTCGTGACGCGCAGGGTCGGCGCTAGGATGGGATCGAGGAGCAAAACCGGTGAACACCGCTGATCCCCGCGTTATCGTCGCGCTGGACTTTCCCGACATGCTGAGCGCCTTCGGCCTCGCTGCCAGGCTCGACCCTGCGCTGTGCGCGGTCAAAGTCGGCAAGGAGCTCTTCACCGTGGCGGAAGCCGGGCTGGTGCGCGAGCTCGTTCGCCGCGGCTTTCGCGTGTTCCTGGATCTCAAGTTTCACGACATCCCGAATACCGTAGCGCAGGCCTGTGCGGCGGCGACGCGGCTGGGCGTCTGGATGATCGACGTTCACGCCGCAGGCGGTCCGGCGATGCTGGCCGCAGCGCGCGACGCGGTCGCGCGGACGGCAGCCGAAGAGCGTCGACCGCGCCCGCTGCTGATCGCGATCACCGTGCTGACCAGCCTCGATGCGTCCGATCTGGCCGCGATCGGCGTCGGAGGTACGCCCGAAGCGCAGGTGCTGCGCCTCGCCCAGCTCGCCAGGGCGAACGGCCTGGACGGCGTCGTCTGCTCGGCGCAGGAGGCTCACATGCTGCGTGCCGCGTGCGGCCCGGCATTCAAGCTGGTTACCCCGGGCATCCGCCCCCAAGGTACGGCGGCCCACGACCAGGCCCGCGTGATGACACCGGAATCAGCTATCGCGGCGGGCGCGGATTATCTCGTCATCGGCCGCGCGATAACCGGGGCTGCCGACCCGGTGCGCGCCCTGCGCGAGATCAACGCCTCGCTGGGAATCGCGGCTTGAAGATCACGATGATCGGCACCGGATACGTGGGGCTCGTCTCGGGGACGTGCCTCGCGGAAGTCGGCAACGACGTCCTTTGCCTCGACGTCGATGCGCGCAAGATTGACATGCTGAATGCCGGCGGCGTACCGATCCACGAGCCGGGACTGCAGGACATGATCCATCGCAACGTGGAAGCCGGGCGCCTGCGCTTCACGACCGATGTCGATGCCGCGGTGGCGCACGGCAGTCTTCAATTCATCGCCGTCGGCACGCCGCCCGACGATGACGGCGCCGCCGACATGCAGCACGTCCTGGCCGCCGCGGCCGAGATCGGCCGGCGCATGACCGATTACAAGGTCATCGTCGACAAGTCGACCGTTCCGGTCGGCACCGCCGACCGCGTGCGAGAGACGGTTGCCTCCGAGCTTGCCGCCCGCGGCGCTGCGCTGTCTTTTGCCGTCGTGTCGAATCCGGAGTTCCTGAAGGAAGGCGCCGCAGTCGAGGATTTCATGCGCCCCGATCGCATCGTCATCGGCGCGGACGACGATCGTGCGATCGCATTACTGCGTGCGGTGTATGCACCGTTCCACCGCAACCGCGAGCGGCTGCTGGTCATGGATGTCCGCTCGGCCGAGCTCACCAAATACGCGGCCAACGCGATGCTCGCGACCCGCATCTCGTTCATGAACGAGATCGCGAATCTAGCCGACGCGCTGGGCGCCGACATTGAGCATGTGCGGCAGGGCATCGGATCGGATCCGCGCATCGGCTATCATTTCCTCTATCCAGGCGCCGGCTATGGCGGATCATGTTTCCCCAAGGACGTGAAGGCACTTCAGCACACTGGCGCCCAGCACGGGCGCCCGTTGCGCGTCCTCGCGGCAGTCGAAGCGGTCAACGAGGCGCAAAAAACCCGCCTGATCGAAAAGATCGTAGCGCGGCTCGGCGGCAATCTTGTCGGCAAGAAGTTCGCGCTTTGGGGACTCGCCTTCAAGCCCGACACAGACGACATGCGCGAAGCGCCGTCGCGCGCGATCATCGCCGGATTGCTCGAGCGCGGCGCGTCCGTTGCCGCCTACGATCCGGTCGCGATCGCCGAAGCGAGGCGAGTTTTCGGAGAGACTCCGGGCCTGTCTTTCGCGAGCTCGCCGATGGCAGCGGTCACCGGGGCCGACGCGCTGCTGGTCGTCACCGAGTGGAAGGAATTTCGCAGTCCGGAGTTCGCCGAAATCCGGCGACAGCTGAAGCAGCCTCTGCTGTTCGACGGTCGCAACCTGTTCGACCCGGCGCTGGTGCGCGCGGCCGGCATCGAGTATTTCGGCATCGGCCGCGGGTAACGCCGGTTCATTCAACGTGAGCAAGTCCTGATGCCTACGAGTACGCGGCGCTTCAGCGATTTCCGCGATGCGGTCCGCCGCGCGCGCGTGCTGGTCGTCGGTGACGCGATGCTCGATCGTTACTGGTTTGGCGACGTCGATCGCATTTCGCCCGAGGCGCCGGTGCCGGTCGTAAAGATCGCGCGCAGCGAGGAGCGTCCTGGCGGAGCCGCCAACGTCGCGCGCAACGCTGCGGCGCTGGGCGCGCGGGTGACGCTGATCAGCGTCATCGGCGACGACGAGCCGGGGCATGTGCTCGAGCGGCTGCTTCGGGGCGAAAGCGTGCATACGTCGCTGCACCGCGACCCCTCGCTGCCGACGACGGTAAAGCTCCGCGTCATCGGACGCCAGCAGCAGCTGTTGCGCATCGACTTCGAGACCGTGCCGTCGCCATTGGCGTTGGCGGCGAAGCTCGCAGACTACGAGCGCACGCTGGCCGCTTTCGATGTCGTCGTGCTGTCCGATTACGGTAAGGGCGGATTGTCGCAGATCGAGCGCATGATCGCGCTCGCGCGGGCCGTCGGCAAACCCGTGCTGGTCGACCCGAAAGGGGAGGCCTATATCCGGTACCGGGGGGCGACGATGCTGACGCCCAACCGGGCCGAATTCCGCCAAGTCGTCGGCCCGTGGCGCAACGAGGCCGAGCTCGCCGAAAAAGCGCAGATGCTGCGCAGCGAACTGGCGCTCGATGCACTGTTGATCACCCGCTCGGAAGAGGGAATGTCGCTCTACACCGACGCCGGGGCGCAGCACATTCCGGCGCAGGCGCGCGAAGTCTTCGACGTCTCCGGTGCCGGCGACACGGTGATCGCAACGCTGGGCACCTTGCTGGGCGCGCACGCCGATATCGGCGCCGCAGTGCGCATCGCCAACAAGGCCGCCGGAATCGTCGTCGGCAAGCTGGGCACCGCCGTCGTGCATCCGGATGAGCTCGGCTGACCTGCCGCCGCCGGGCCTACGCAGCGCGCGCTGATGGCCAAGACGAAGACCGCGTACGTCTGCACCGAGTGCGGCGGTCAGAGCAGCAAGTGGCAGGGTCAGTGCCCAAACTGCGGCGTCTGGAACACGCTGGTGGAGACGATCGCCGCGACACCGTCGTCGCGCTTCCAGGCGCTGGCTGGAGCGCCAAGCGCCGTGCGGACGCTGGCGAGCGTCGAAACCCAGGACAACGCGCGCACGCCCACGGGGATCGAGGAATTCGATCGCGTGCTTGGCGGTGGTCTGGTGTCGGGCGGCGTCGTGCTGCTTGGCGGCGACCCCGGCATCGGCAAGTCGACCTTGCTGTTGCAGGCGATGGCCGCCCTTGGCGGCTCAGGCCGACTCGGCCGCGCGCTCTACGTCACCGGCGAGGAATCGGTCGAACAAGTCGCGCTACGTGCCCAGCGCCTTGGGCTGGTCAACGCGAGCGTCGAGCTCCTGGCCGAGGTGCAGCTGCAAGCGATCGTCGGCGCGATCCGGACGCTTCAGCCGGGGGTCGTCGTCATCGATTCGATCCAAACCGTCTACACCGAAGCGCTGGAGTCTGCCCCGGGGAGCGTCGCCCAGGTGCGCGAGTGCGCTGCGCAGCTGACCCGGCTCGCCAAGCAAAACGCCATCACCATCATCCTGGTCGGACACGTGACCAAGGAGGGAGCGATCGCCGGACCGCGCGTCCTCGAGCATATCGTCGACACCGTGCTGTATTTCGAAGGCGATACGCATTCGAGCTTTCGTCTGGTACGCGCGATCAAGAACCGTTTTGGCGCAGCGAACGAGCTCGGCGTGTTCGCGATGACCGAGCGCGGCCTGAAGGGGGTCGCCAACCCGTCCGCGCTGTTCCTTTCGCAGCATGCGGAAGCCGTCGCCGGCAGCTGCGTGCTGGCGACGATCGAGGGCTCGCGCCCGCTGCTGGTCGAAGTGCAGGCGCTGGTCGACCCGGTGCAGGGTGGATTGGCGCGGCGTCTTGCCGTCGGGCTGGATCCCCAGCGGCTCGCCCTGCTGCTGGCGGTACTGCATCGCCACGGCGGCGTCGAGACGGGGCTGTTCGACGTTTTCGTCAACGCCGTCGGCGGCGTTCGCATCGGCGAGCCCGCCGCCGATCTGGCCGTGCTTATGGCGATTTATTCTTCATTCAAAAACAAACCATTGGGCGCTAAATCTCTTGTATTTGGCGAAGTCGGTCTGGCGGGGGAAATCCGCCCCGTTCAGCGCGGGCAGGAGCGTCTGCGCGAGGCGGCGAAACTGGGCTTCGCGCGCGCGCTGATCCCGGCGGCAAACAAACCGCGGCAGGCGATCGAAGGCATAGCCATCGTCGCCGTAGACCGCATCGACCAGGCGCTGCAGTACCTGAGCAGCTAAAGGGCTGCGGCGTCAAGTCTTCCCGCGCTGCACGACCTGCAGCTTGGTAACCCGCTTGGACGCGATCATCGGCTCGGTGGCCGCGAAATAGGTCTTGAAATGCGGCATCTCGCGATGGCGTAGGAACGCGGCTTCGTCGTCGTACACCTCATAGAAGCAAACGCGATCGGGGGAGGCCGGATCCTGCAGGATGTCGAAACGCCGGCATCCGGGCTCGTTGGCGACCGACCCTTGGGCGTCGAGTCGGGCAGCCTCGAGAAACGTCTCCAGATGGCCGGGACGCAAGTCGAATTCCACCCAAAGTGCGAAGCGGTGCATGGGTTTTCCGATCGATGGTTCTGCCGCTATGCCGCGGCGCTGCCCCGCGGCCAGTGCGGCGCCACGACGAATATGCGGACCGTCTCGCGCCAGATTCCACCCTGGGCGCGCTCCAGCCCCGCGGCCAGTTGCGCTTGCGACGAGGCGGCGAAATGGGCATCGATTCGTGCCCGGCAAGCGTCCGGCGAGAGTATTGCCTCCGGATCGTCGATCGCCGCCGGCGCGATCCACGCGCGGCGCGGCAGCAGGGTCCACGCCCCGGCGAGCTCCGTCCAAGGCGCGCCGTGGCTGCGCCAGTCGTCGCTCCGGCACCACCAGCCGCGCCAATGCGCCGGCGACACGCCGGCAATGGGCGCCGCTGATCCCGCCGCCAGCGGATAGAACAACCATCCCTGAAGACACGCCCGTGGTATGACGGGGCCGACATCCTGCGGCAGCGCCGCCCGGCCGAGCGCGGTCTGCGACAGCGGCAGCTGCACGTCGAGCATGTGCTGCCATTTGCGGTCGAGCCTGTCGGCGGCATTGGGTCCGAACAGGCGCGAAAAATCGTCCCCCGGCGGGCAGTAGAGATAGAACTTGTATGCCATCTCCAGGTGCTGCACTTCGGAGAGCCCCGGCAGCGATACGATGAAATCGAATTCGCCGCGGACTGCGAGCGCGTCCTTGACCGGCAAGCCGGCCGCATGGAGACGCGCTCCGGGCAGATGGTCGAACCAGAAGCGCCACAGCGCCTCGGCGTATCGGCCGAGCTGGCGCGCGTTGGAAGCCGCCAGATGTTCGCGCAGCCGCTGTGGCGCCGCGTCCAGGTCGAGCAGCCAGCGGTGACGCAAGCGCAGCGACTCGATGCGCCAGGCGTCGGTCAACGTGGCGATCGGCGACGCGTGCTCGGCGATTAGCAACGGCGATGCGATCAGCGCGGCCAGGGCTCTGACGTCTGGATCGACGAGCTCGTTCCATAACGGCGGGGCCTGCGGCGTCTCGCGCGGCTGGGACGCGACATTCGCTTGCAGCTTGTGCATCGGAACCATGGGGGGAACGGCGATTCTAACCTGCGCCAGCGTGCCGCCGGGAGTGTGCTTCGCTTCCCGGTTGACTCGACCGGCGCGAAGGCGTGCAATAGCCGCGCGTTACCAGGCACCGGAACGTCTGCGGTGCAAGCCGATGTTCGGTCGTTTTGCCATTCAGACTCGAGGAGCTCCTACCATGGCCACCAAATCGTCGTCGAAAACGGCACGCCGGACCAGGGCAGCCGGAAGCAAACAGCGCAAGCCCAGCGCGAGGACGGCGGCGAAACAGACGTCGCCGTTCGAGGCACCGCACGGTAGCGCGTTCGGCGACCTGTCGAAAATGGGCAAGCTGATGACGCCGGAGCAGGCGTTCGAGCTCTATCGCGCCAATGCGAAAATCGCGCTCGACGTCATCAATGCCGCGATCGAGAGCACGGCCAAGCTGCGCCGGCTGCAGTTCGAGGGAGAGGAGCAGGCGCGCTCGATGCAGAAGAAGGCGGCGCGCCACGCCGCCGAGGCCGGCGACCCGCAGGCGCTGGTCGCGGCCGGGCAGAGCGTGACTCAGGAAGCCGTCGAAAAGGCGATGCACTACTGGGGCCAGATGTTCGAGATGATCGTGGAGATGCAGAAGCGGCTGTTTGCGCTGATGGAGGAGCAGATGAGCGGCGTGCCCGGCGCCAAGGAGGCCAAGGCGATGATGGCGATGATGCCGGATCTCAAGCAGGCGCAGAACCTCGTCAACGCAATGCAGGGCGTAATGTCTTCCGGCGGCACGGCGTTCTCATCGATGCAGCGGCTGATTGGCGACTTTGCGCGAAGCGCCCAGCAGTCGGTGCCGGGTGGAAAGCGCTAGCGGCGACGCGGGGCGCCGCAGGCAGCGGTATTCACGCGCGCTGCGGATCCGCCTGGAGGACGGGTGCGTTTCGCGCGGCGTCTGCAGATGGCGAGGCGGCGACCGGACGGTGGCCGCCGGCATCGACGATCGATGTGCCGCGGATGCCGATAGGAATGCAGGCGCTGAGAAGCGCCGCCAAGGCAAGGCAAATCGCCACTCTCACGCGCGCTCCCGTCGACCCGATAGCCGCAGAGCATAGCGCACAACAGCGCACCAGGCGAATGCGCCGCCCCGGGGGCGGATGAAGGCAAGGTAGCCGTCGCTAGCGGCGCATCCTCGCGCGCATGTATTCGACCGCCACCGGGACCAGCGAGAACACGATAATCGCAACGATCACCAGCGCGAAATTGTCCTGCACCACCGGCAGCTTGCCGAACAGGTAGCCGCAGGAAACCAGCAATCCGACCCATAGCACCGCCCCGGCAACGCTGAACAACAGGAAGCGCCGGTAGTCCATGTGCCCGATGCCGGCAACAAAAGGGGCGAATGTGCGCACGATCGGAACGAACCGGGCGAGGATGATCGTCTTTCCGCCGTGGCGTGCATAGAATTCGTGTGTTCGCTCGAGCGCCCGGCGGTTCAGCAATCGCGAATGCGTTTTTTTGGCTATCCTGCTTCCGAACAGGCGGCCGATCCAATAATTGCAATTGTCGCCGCAAAAAGATGCGGTTATCAGCGTCAGCGCGAGCAGCTCGACAGGCATCTCGGCGGTCGCCCAGAGCGCGCCGGAAGCGAACAGCAACGAGTCGCCCGGCAGGAACGGCGCGATGACGAGTCCCGTCTCGCAGAAGATGATCAGGAAGAGGATCCCGTAGATCCACCCGCCGTAATTCAGCAGCAGCTGGGCGAGCTCATTGTCGAGATTGCCGATGAATTCCCAAGCCGCTAGCAGGAGGTCCATGCGCGCCCGATCATATCAACGATAGCACCGCCGCGTTGTAATGCGGCGGGCCGACTAGCGCGGCGCGAGCTCGGCCGCGCGACGTTCGCTGCGTCGGAGGATCTCCGTCCTGATTTCCCCGAACTGCTTTCGCGTCTCTGCCTCGATCAACGCGGGGCCGATCAGCGGAGGAACCCACATTTTCGGCGTATAGCGTCCGCTATTGATGATATGTACGACCCCGTCGACGTCGACGAGCCGCGTCGTGAACGCCGACGCTTTGAGGTCGCCGCTGATCAGGCGCGAGCGCACTTCCGTGAAGGGGCGCAGCTCCACTTCGCGCACGTTGTCGAACGTGATGCTCAATGGACCCCGCGTCGCCTTGCCCGATTGCCGCACTTTGAGCACGTTGTCGACGCGCCCCTGAATGCTGCTGTATTGAAGATTCGAGATGAATCTGGTCATGTTGTCGTAGTCGGTCAGCACCTCCCAGGCGGTGAGGGCCGGAGCGCGCACCGGGCAATCGACCTCGACCACGATTTCCGCGCCTTCCTTCTTGGCATGCACGAGGATGTCCTCGTCCGCCGTAGCTGCCCAGCCGGAAACGGACAGGGCGGCCAGCCAGCACGCGACCAGCAATGTCCATCCGCGCTTGGGGCGCGCTGCCGGGACGACTATGGTCCCGATCGCGCGGCGTCCGTTCACAGCAACTCGTCCAGCGGGAGCATCGACAGCATGTCGACCTTCGCCCGGCGCCAGATCGAGGCCGCGGGCTCCTGGCGGTATTCGACGGGCTTGCCATCTTCCAGTGTGCGCCAGACGATTTCCCGGCCGCCCGCGACACTGGTGCCGTCCAGCGCGAGCACGTAGCTGTTGGCCGGCCGGGCGATTGCCTCGAAGCGCGCGGCGACTTGTCGGGACAGATCGGGACTGTCGATGATCACGCCGACCTCGGTGTTGACGTGCAGCGAGCGCTGATCGAGGTTCATCGATCCGACAAAGACACGCTGCCGGTCGAACACGAAAACCTTGGCATGCAGGGCGAACTGCCCGGCGCTCGGCGATTTCAGGGCGTTGCCGCGCACCACAGGCTGTCCCAGTATCGGCCGTACTTCGTAGAGTTCGACGCCGGTTTCCAGCAACGGGATCCTGTACTTCTGGTAGGCGGAGTGAACGACCGGCATATCGGTCGAGGCAAGCGAATTGGTGAGTATGCGGACCTGCATGCCGCGCTCGCGCAGCTTGCCCAGGAACTTCACGCCTGCATCCCCCGGAACCAGATAGGGGGATACGATAAGCAGCTCGGTACGTGCCTCTTCGACCCTCTTGCCCAACCGGTGCCGCAGCAGGCGTCCCGGCTCGTCCCCGTCTTCGACCTTGTTTTTTTGCGGGCTGTCATAGACGACTTCGGCACGCGCCCACACCCAGGCCGCGTTAGGAGCAAGCAGCGGGCGCAGCGGTTCTCCGCCGGCAAGCCTGCGCATGTAGTCCTTGGCGTTCATCGCGACGTGGTGCTGGGCCAGAGCATTGCGATAATCGGCCAGCGCCTGCTCCGACGCCTTTCCGCCGAACAGCGCCTCGATCGGGATTGCCAGCGGGCTGTTCCAGAAGTCGTCGAAGCTCGCCGACATATCCTTGACGATGCCCCCGGCGGCGATGACGTCATAATCGCCGAATTCGAGGTCGCGGCCTTCCTGAAAGTACGCGTCGCCGATATTGCGGCCGCCGATGATGCCTATTTCGTTATCGACGACGAACAGCTTGTTGTGCATCCGCCGGTTCAAACGGGTCGCATCGCCCAGCAGCTCGACGTCGTGGAGAAACTCCAGGAACTCTACCTGGCCGCGGTATACCGCCGGGTTGAACACGCGCAGCTCGATGTTGGGGTGCGCAGCCAGCGGCGTCAGCTTGACCGTGCGCCCGCGGGATCCTTCGTCGTCGAGCAGCACGCGCACGCGCACGCCTCGGTCGGCGGCCTGCAGCAGCGCTTCCTGGATCAGCTTGCCGGTATCGTCGTTTTCGAGGACGAAATACTGGACATCGAGCGTGCGCTCGGCTTGCTGCGCCATCTCCATGCGCAGCAGGAAACTGTCGATGCCGACCGGCAGCAGGCGGAATCCAGAAAGCCCGGCGTGCGCGGCCGACGCCGCTGCGAACTGCCGTCCCAGTCGTGTTTGCTCGGGATGGGTGAGTGCGCTAGAGGCCGCCCTCGGGTAGTCGGACCCTGGCGGGAGCGTCGCGCATCCGGCCAGCAGCAGCGTGGTCAGCGCGATCAGGCCGAGCGAATTGCGCCAAGCGTGCCGCGCGCTGTTCATCGTGCCTCCCGGCCGGTCACCGGCCCTTGTCGTTGGCATGCGAGAATTTTCGTCAGGCCGCATGTAGCGCAGCGATTTTCGCCCGCGCGCCCCGCGCTGCCCATCGGCGGATGGATGAAAGCGTTGTAGGACAGGGGGCGACACAAACGAAACTCGCCGAGGCGATCGACGCGACTTGCGCTGTACAGCTATGCCCTAAAACTCAAGCTTGTCGCGCAATTTACGCTCGCGACTCCGCCCGGCAGGCAACGCGAGCACCAGTCATCGCGGGGCGACGAGTTCGCGCAAACGCTTCAGCACACCTTGTTCCTCCTCCCGAGGAAATCCATAGTGGAACAAGCTTCGCCGCGTTCCGGGCGCCGGCGGTTTGCCGGCGTATTTGGCGAGCCCATCGGCAATCGCCGCGAACGAGGCACAGAGAAGTACTGCCGGCGCGTTGACGCGTCGGTTGATCCGCTCCGGACCAACGGGCTCGAACTTGAGCGAGGTGCCATAGAAGACAACGTGGCGTGGGTTGACCTCGATTACCGCATGCGTGTATCCGCGGATCACCGCGGCGTACAGGTATGCCGTTTGAAACAATCCGGCCAGTACAGGCTTGCTCGCTGCCGTTCGGTCGACGGCCAGCCGGGTGAATTCGCAGACACGCCATCCCTTCGCACGAAGCGCGTCGATCTCGGGCTTGTACAACTGGTCGGCCGACAGGCCCTTGCCGGTGTCCACGCCCAAACCGACGGTGCCGACGATCTGACCTTCGTCATAGGCGATGAAGGTAAAGACGTTGGTCTTCGGCTTGCGCCCAGGGATCGTGTAGCCGCGGCCAGTGTAGCGTCGCTCTACCAACGACCATGCATCGCGGCGTGCGCCAGTTCGTTTAGCGACGCGGATCTTGAACGCGCCTTCGATCGTCGACGCGTCCTCGAGCGCCGGAACGTCGGCTTCGGTCAGCGTCAGGCTGCGAAAGCGCAGCGGACGGTCATCGAATACCGTTTGACCGGTAACGTCGGTCCCGACCGAGATTCTCGAGACCGTCATGCTATTACGGGGAGACGTGTTTTTCTTGGGCGAAATGCGCCCTGTGGTAATGGGCTCGGGACGCAGCTTCCGGACGACCTTTTTTATCGATGCCTTCAACGAGATCTCGCGCGAAAATGCCTCTCCCCATTTGATTCAGCTTGTGCCTCGTAGCGCAGGTTTGTCAAGGATTGGCCCAGGAAAGTGCCGACACGCCAAGAACGGCCCGTCTTCGAGCCATATCCTTGCCCTTTAGGGCCTCAGCGTCCAGCCACTGCGTAGGGGATCTTGCGAATCGCCTGCCGGCGTATTAGCCGAGCCCGCGCAATCTTTGCTCGATCCCGCTTTCTTCTCGTGGCGAAAACGCATAGGGATAAAGCGAGCGCACGGTCGCATATAGATGGGGGTGTCCACCGTAGTTCGCGATCTGCGTCTCGGCATGGGCGAGACAAAGCCCCATCAGGACCGCGGGCGCGGCGACCCGCGCGTTGAACCGTTGTAGGCCGAGCTGCTGGAAGCCGAGCATCCGCCGGTAAAAGCCAACATGGCGCGGATTGACCTCGATCAGCAGGTCGGTGCAGTAGTACATCCGCCTCGCGTAGATGAACGCCAGATGAAACAGCGCCGCCAACAACGGCCGCGAACGAACATCGTTATCGATCGCCAGCTTGGTGAATTCGCACAGGCGTCGCCCGTCGCGGCGCAGGGCATTGGCCTCGTCCGGGTACAAGTCGTCGACGAACAGCCCCGCGCCCACGTCCAGTCCGACAGAGACGGTGCCTACGATACCGTTGTGGCCGTGGGCCGCGAGCGCGATGCGGTTGGGGTCGCTACTTCGGGTTTCGCCTAGCTTGTAGTTGCGCCACGCGTACCGCCTCTGGACCAGACAGTTCGCAGAGTTCCGCCGATCATCCGTGTTGGCAAGCCGCAGCTTGAATCGCTTGCCACTGGGTTCCCGCTGTAGCTGTCGCGCGTCGGGGTCTTGGACGCAAAGTTGAATCGGTACGGGATTTTGTGCGACGGAGGCGATCGTATCACCTCCGAGCGCCTCATCGACCAACGGTTTTCTGACCGGCAATGCCAACGAGCTCTCCTGTTGCGGCCGGCGCACCCAGTACGGACGCCTCATTGTGTGCAGCGCATGACGGCGAAGTGTAACGGATTATCGCGCCGCAGCATAGTGTCGTCCATCAACGACGGCCGGATCGATACCCCGGCGCCCTTTGTAACTCCTCGGGGTCCCGCAGGTGGCACTGCAGAAGGCGTCTCGAATTGCGCGGAATCACCTATGGTGCCCAGGGCCGGACTCGAACCGGCACGACGCGTTTCGGCGTCGGCGGATTTTAAGTCCGCTGTGTCTACCAGTTTCACCACCCGGGCGAGCGCTCATCCTGCCGTGGCGGTATTCATTGTACCGGCATCCGGGCCGCGGCAGGCGCTGGCTCGGCGGAAGTCGAGCGGGCGAGCCTCCCGAGCATCGCGTTCGCTCCGATAGCGAGCGTGAACAGGACGATCAGCAGCGCGTACATCCGGGGCATGTCGAATGTCGAGTAGGCCTGGATGATCAGGTAGCCGATGCCGCGATTCGACAATTTCGTCTCCGCGAGCAGCGTCCCGATGATCGCGACACCCAGACCCAGCCGCACGCCGTTGACGATCGGCTCACGCATCGCCGGCAGATAGACCTTGGTTATCATCTGGCGGATCGAGGCACGGAAGCTCCGCCCGACGCGGATCAGTATTGGATCGATTTCCCGCATGCCGGCGGCGGCGCTGATCGCGATGGGGAAAAAGCACGACAGCACGCCCATCGCGATCTTGGAGCCGGATCCGACGCCGAACCACATGATCAGGACCGGGAAGAAAATGATCTTCGGCGTGGGTCCGAGGTAGTAGATCAGCGACTCGTAGGCGCGGGACAGGAAACGATTTGACCCGAGCAGAATGCCGACGCCCATGCCGGCGATACCTCCGATTGCGAGCGCCGCCGCAACCTCTCCGAGGGTGATCGCCAGGTTGCGATAGAAGACTTCGTCGGCCAGCAGGCGAAATACGGCGCTTCCGATCACCCCGAGCGACGGCACGACATCGCGGAACAGCAATCCGGAGGCGGCGAGCATTTCCCACGCCAGCGCAACGACGGCGATGATGACGATCCGCAGCAATGCGACGGCGCGCCAGGACGGAACGCCTCGCCTGCCGCTCATTCGTTCGGCCGCAGCCAACGCTCTATCCTTCCGGTGATATCGAAGAACACGATGCTCGCCAGAATGACGAAACAGATCGCACCGTAGGTTGCGGGCAGATCGTAGCGCTCGGCCAGCTCGTTGATCAGCTGGCCGAGGCCGCCGAAATTGATCAGGAATTCGACGCCGACGATGTTGATCATTGCGAAGATCAGCCCGAGCCGCAGGCCGACGAAAATCGACGGCAGCGCCGCCGGCAGAAGAATCTTGCGGAACTCCTGGGCTGGCGTGAGCCGGAAGCTCCTTCCCACGTCGATCAGCGCCTGCCGGGTCCTGGCGAGGCCTTCCAGCGTCTTGAGGATCACCGGCGCGAGCCCGGCGGCGAAGCCGATCATGACGATCGTCGCCGCGCTGCGGCCGAATATCACCAGGAACAACGGATACATCAGGACGATAGGCGCCGCGGCGAGCGCGCCGACCCAGGTCTCGCAGGCGTCGCGCAGCAACCGGAAGCGGTAGAGCAGGGCGCCGAGCGCAATGCCGGTTACCGCGAGCAGGAGACTCGCCCAGAGCAACTCCTGCATCGTCTGCGCGAAGCGATGAAGCACGTTTTCCTCGGCGATGATGCGCGGCAGCGCGCCGAGAATCTGCGAGGGAAGCGGCACGATAAAACGATTGATCACGCCGATGCGGATCAGGAGTTCGATCAGCGCGATCACGGCGATCGCCGTCGTCAGGCCGACCGCGCGCGGACCGAGCCGTGGCGATCGGGCGCCGCTGCGGCTAATCGGACTCATTTACCTTTCCCGCCCCGGAGAACCCGCGATTCGTCCTCCTGGATGCCGCGGCTGGCTTCCTCGCGGAGGTCCTGCCAGATTTCGGCGACATAGCGGCCGAAAGCCGCGCTGCCGACGACTTCGGAATCGCGCGGACGCGGAAGGTCGATGGCGACGCTGCGCTTCAAGCGTCCCGGTCGATACGTCATCACCAGCACGCGATCGGAAAGCTGCACCGCCTCGGTCAGATTGTGGGTGATCAGCAAGGTCGTCTGACGGAGCTGTTGCTGGATCTGCAGCACCTTGTCACCGAGCAGCAGCCGCGTTTGCTCGTCGAGAGCGGCAAACGGTTCGTCCATCAGCAGGATGCGCGGTTCGGACGCCAGCGTGCGCGCGATCGCGACGCGTTGCCGCATGCCGCCGGAAAGCTCGGCAGGATAGCGGTGACCGAATCCGTGCAGGCCGACCAGCGTCACGAACGACTCGGCGCGCTCGAGCCGCTCACGCCGTCCGATACCGGCGATCTCGAGCGGAAATGCAACGTTGTCGGCGACCGTGCGCCAGGGGAACGTCGACTCTTCCTGGAACACCATGCCGATGGCCGGATGCGTGCCGGATATCGTCGCGCCGGCGACGGCGACTCGGCCGTCGTAGTCGCCGATCAGTCCGCCGATGATGTTGAACAGCGTCGACTTGCCGCAGCCCGAGGGACCGATGATCGAGACGAACTCCCCCGGATCGACGCCGAACGAGACGTCGTCGACCGCGGCGATGACGCCACCGGCTCCGGCGTAGCGCTTGCTGATGTGCTCGACGTCGAGCAGGCGGGTAGGCGCCGTGGTCACGACGGGCACGCCGGACCGCCTACCGCCGGGGAGGAATCTGGATGAGCTCGGCGAGCTGCTCCTTCGTCAGCGGCGCAGCCGTGTACTTGAGCGTGACGGCGTCCTGCGTGATCTGGTCGAGTCCGACGACGGTATCCGGATCGACCGCGGCCTTGGGGAAGAAGCCGTCGCGCGTTCGCTTGGCGGTGGCGACAGAAATGCCGACGAAATCGGCGTAGGTCTTCAGTGCGGCGGGGTCGTCCGAATACAGCCAGTCGATGGTCTCGCGGTAAGCCTTCATGAAGCGCTCGATCACAGGCTTGCGCTCCTGCAAGGTCTGCACGTTGGTGATCAGCAGGCGAACGGTCTGACCCTTGAATACGGTCGCATCGTTGCCGCTTGCGATGATGCGGATCTTGCCTTCGTCGAGCTGCTGCAGCCCGAAGGGCGGGGCCGACCAGCCGACGTCGATCTGATTCGACATCACCTGGGTCAGCGTCGGCGCCGGTCCGCCGGTCGCCGTCGGCCTTGCTTTCAGGTCGTATTGCTTCATGAACGCAGTGACGATGCCGTGTGTCGACGAGCCGTTGGTCGAGTAGGCGATCGACTTGCCGTCGGTGTCCTTCAGAGACTTGATCGGCGAATTCGACGGCACATACCAGAAGAGGTCCGACGCGCCGGTCGTCTCGGCGCCGATGATGCGCACCGGGGCTCCCTTCGAGAACGCGGAGAGCACGCCCATGATGCCTGGTGCGACGCCGATCTCGACGCTGCCCGAGATCACCGCCTGCTGGGTTTCGCCTCCTCCCTGGGTGTAGAGAATCTCCAGGCTCAGGCCATTCTTCTTGAATATGCCGCCCCGCTGGCCGGTCTCGGCGATCGTCGTGTCCCAGTTGCCGCGCTGGCCCGCGGCAACCCGCACGGTGTCCTCCGCGTGCGCGGCCGCGACCGTCGTTGCGACCAGCGCCGCGGCGATCGCATTGCAAAACCTTCCCCGTTTGCTCATCGTTTCCCTCCTGGGCCTGTTCTGGGCGAGTGCGGCTCGCGCGGCTGTCTTGCGCGGCGGCTTCTGCATTTGGCGTTCACGACAGTGTCGCGTGCGGTTCGCCCGGCGTCAATCGCTTGCCGCACTCATGGCGCGCATCGCGTTCTCGCCTGGCGCGACTACGACGTCCGGGACGCCTGAAGCTCCTCCGCCGCGACGCCTAGCGTCATCCAGTCGGTTTTTTTGGGAACGATGCCCTCGAAGGACTTGAGCTTGACGTGGGGGACATGCTGCGGCGACGTGCCGATTGCCTGACCGCCGTCGCGAAACCGGCGCGCCGCATCGACCATGACGCGGCGGAACTGCACGATCGCCATATCGCTCGCCCCCAGCCGCTCCCGCGACCGGTCGGCGATGGGTCCCATCGTCTCCCACATCGCGATATCCTGGTTGGGAATTCCGGCGATGCCGGTGTGGCTGCCGTGCTTCATCGCGTCGCGATCCTGCAGATAGTTGTTCTCGAGCGTGCGAATCCGGCGGAAGTTCGAGTCGAGATCGACCCCGACCCGGGCCTTGCAGAATTCGCGCCACGCCTGTTGCTCGATGCCCTTCGATTCGCTCCACGCGATGAAATAGAACATCGTGTTGGTGTCATCGAGCGGGATGTTCAGAATCGAAAGCTGGTACCGGTCGTTGGGCGGGATCAGGACGGTGAATGGTGCGACGAACAGGGTGATGCGCAGATAGTCGTGGGTGTCCGCGCGCTCGATCGGGCGGCGTATCGCGACGTAGCGAAAGCCGAATTCGGTGCGTTGCACCTGGAGCCTCGGCGCCTTGTCGGTCGACGGCCGCAACCACTCGCCTTCGGTCGCGCCGGCGCTCGCTACCTGCGCTGGCACCATGTCGCTCGAGTGCAGGCTCGAGCTGTGCGCCGAATCGATCGCTCCTTCCAGCACCTGCGCCCAATTGCAGCCGACGTGGATCTTGACGATGCTGGTGCGGACCGCGGCGGAGGGCGCCCACGCGGGCGGCTCGAAATCACGTATCTGGTCGGACGGCCCCATCCAGACCCAGACGAAGCCGCCGGCTTCACGGCAGGGGTAGGTCTTGTGCACGACCTTCTTGGCCAGAACGGCCTCGTGCGATTCGCACGGGCGGTCGACGACATTGCCGTCGACGTCGATTTTCCAGCCGTGATAGAGGCAGCGCAGGCCGCATTCCTCGTTGCGCCCCAGCGCGAGCGACGCGCGCCGGTGCGGGCAATGCTCGTCGAGCACGCCGAGCCTGCCGGCGGTGTCGCGGAAAGCGACCAGGTCTTCGCCCAGGAGTCGCACGCGCACCGGCGTGCCGTCGCGCGCGGCGACCTCTTCGGACAGGCACGCCGGTATCCAGTGGCGGCGCATCAGCTGGCCCATCGCCGCATCGCCTTCGACCCGGCAAAGCAGTTCGTTGTCTTCGACGCTCAACACGTTCGCCTCCGGCCGTAGCGTTCGAGCCGACCGGTTGCCCGAACCGGCGCAAGCGGCATAACATTAGGCTCCTAAGTAAATAATAGGCAATCGGAGGCGCGATGTCGAGGATTGCGGCAATCCGATCGGGCGGCACAGTGCCGTACCGTCCGGCGGTTTCGCATGGTTGAGCCGAGATTGCGCCTCGGCATCGCAGGCCTCGGCCGCGCGTTCACGCTGATGCTCCCGACGCTGAGCGCGGACCCGCGGGTCCGGTTGGTCGCCGCCGCCGACCCGCGCCCCGAGGCAAGAGCGCGGTTTGCCGCGGACTTCGGCGGCCGCGCCCATGCGTCGGTCGACGCTCTGTGCGCCGATGCCGACGTCGATGTCGTGTACGTCGCCACGCCGCACCAGCTCCATGCCGACCACGCCGAGGCCGCCGCGGCCGGCGGCAAGCATGTGCTGGTCGAAAAGCCGATGGCGACCACGCTCGACCAATGCCGCCGCATGATAGCCGCCGCCGAACGCGCCAACGTCCAGCTGATCGTCGGCCACAGCCATAGCTTCGACGCTCCGATCCTGCGCGCGCGCGAGATCATCGCCGGCGGGGCAGTCGGCGCCGTTCGCATGATCAATGCGCAGTACTACACCGACTTCATGTACCGGCCGCGCCGGCCGGAAGAACGGGTCACGGCGCAGGGCGGCGGTGTCGTCTTCAGCCAGGCCGCGCACCAGGTCGATATCGTGCGCCTGCTCGGCGGCGGACGCGTACATAGCGTGCGTGCCCAGACCGGGGCCTGGGATCCGGCGCGCGCGACCGAGGGCGCCTATGCCGCGCTGCTGGTGTTCGAAGACGGAAGTTATGCGTCGCTGGCGTACAGCGGTTACGCGCATTTCGACGGCGACGAGCTCTGCGGCGGCGTTGGCGAAATGGGATCCGTCAAGACCGATAGCGATTACGGCGCCGCGCGCCGGAACCTGCGCCGTGCCGCCGATCCCGGCGAGGAGACGGCATTGAAGAATGCGCGCAACTACGGCGGCGCCGACTACGTCGAGCAGGCCGCGTTGTCACCCGCGCCGCCATCGCACCAGCATTTCGGCCTGGTGCTGGTCTGCTGCGACCACGGTGACGTGCGACCGACGCCGGAGGGCGTGATGATTTACGGTGACGGGGAAAAGCACCTGGAGACGCTGCCCAAGCCGCGGGTGCCGCGCGCCGAAGTGATCGACGAGCTCTTTGCTGCCGTCGTTTCCGGGCGGAAGCCGGTCCACGACGGCCGCTGGGCGATGGCCACGCTGGAGGTTTGTCTCGCGATGCTGCAATCGGCGCGTGAACGGCGCGACATCGTTCTCGAACATCAGGTGGGCGTGTCGTCGTGATTGGCGGTCGCGCACCCGCACGCTCGACGACGCCGGTGCGCAAGCGCGGAAGCGCTATCCGAGTGCGGACGGCCGTTGCGACGCGGGAAACGCCCGACATCGATACGCTGCGCCTGCTCGAGCATTGGCGCGGTGCCGTCCCCGACGATCGCTTCGCGCACCTGGTCAAGGACGCGACCCGGGCGCTGGTTCGGGCATTGCAGCGGCGGCTTGCTACGTTCGGCGTGCCATTCGGCCACTGGGCTTTTCTGCGCATACTCTGGGAGTCGGACGGCCTGACCCAGCGCGAGCTCAGCCGCGAGGCGGGAGTGATGGAGCCGACGACGTTCGGGGCGCTGAAGGCGATGGAAAGCCGTGGCTATATCGCGCGACGCCACCTCGCGGGCAACCGGCGAAAGATCCATATTTTTCTCACCCGCAAAGGGCGCGCGCTCAAGAACAAGCTGGTGCCGCTCGCGGAAGAGGTGAACCGGATCGCCGTGCGCGGCGTACCGGCACGCGACGTCGCCGCGACGCGGCGCACGCTGCTCGCCGTACTGGAAAGCCTCGCGCGGGACGAAGCGGGCGCGGCCGCGGAGTCGCTGCCGAGCTGGGCGGTGTCACGCGCGTGGTCCCGGCGGCGCTCGCGCGGCAAGGCCTGAAGCGCGTTGGCGTAGAGTATCGCCGGCATTGTCCGATAGCGGATTCTTCACCGACAGGAACCCCATGGCCCGATTGCGCCTTTCCCTGGCGTGCTGGCACTACGATCGCACGCATGCGCTCGCTGACGGAAGCGTGCGCCCCGAGGGGATCGATCTCAACTATCTCGACATGCACGTCGAGGAGACGTTCTTCCGCATGCTGCGGAATCGCGAATTCGACGTCGCCGAAATGTCGCTGTCCTCGTATGCGGTGTCGGCCGCGCGCGATTCGCCGCCGTTCGTCGCCATCCCGGTCTTTCCATCGCGGTTCTTCCGGCAATCGTGCATCTTCGTGTCCGAAAAGAGTGCGATACGCGAGCCTCGCGACCTGGTCGGCAGGCGCATCGGCACGCCCGAGTACCAGATGACGGCGCCCGTATGGATCCGCGGTATCTTGCAGGATGAATACGGCGTCGATCCGGCCAGCGTTGAATACTGCACCGGTGGCGAAGAAGAGCCGGGGCGCGACGAAAAACTCAAGCTCGACCTGCCGGCAAAATTCAGGGTGACGCGCATCGGCCCGGGAAAAACGCTGGCCGCGATGCTCGCTGACGGGGAGATCGACGCCTTGCACGCGGCGCGCATCCCGTCTACGTTCGTGAGCCGGCCAGGTACCGTGCGCCGCCTGTTCGAGAATTACGCCGAGGTCGAGCGCGCTTACTACCGAAAGACGAAGATCTTCCCGATCATGCACACGGTCGCGATACGGCGCGACGTCTACCGGGCCAACCCCTGGATTGCCCAATCGCTGTACAAGGCATTCGTGCAGGCGAAGCAGCGGGTCTACGAGAATCTGTACACGACGTCGGCCTTGACGACGATGCTTCCCTGGCAGATCGCCCAGGTCGAGGAGGTGCGGCGCGACATGGGCAACGACTGGTGGCCGTACGGCTTCGAGCCGAACCGTCATGTGCTCGACACATTTCTGCGCTACCACCACGAACAGGGATTGTCTACGCGCCGGCTGCAGCCGGAAGAGCTGTTCGCTCCGGAGACCTTGTCCTCGTTCCGGATCTAGGACGCGAAGCGCGTCATGCGTTGAGGCGCGGTTCGAACCGACCGTCGATCGCGGTCCAGCCGGCGTCGGCGAAAATGACCGTGCCGGTCAGATAGCTGCTGGCGTCGGAAGCGAGAAAGATGATCGGTCCGGCCATCTCCTCGGGCTCGGCCCAGCGACCGAGTGCAGTCCGGGTCGCATAGGCGCGATTCCATTCGGCATTCGACATGATCGGCCGCGTCAACGGGGTCGCGACGATCCCTGGCGCCAGCGCATTGACGCGCACACCCGACGCACCGAGCTCGGCTGCGAGGCCGCGCGCCATCTGGACGATGCCCGCCTTGGTCGAAGCATAGATACTCTGGCCCGGCTCGACCATGACGGCGCGGATCGAAGCCATCAGGATGATGCTGCCACGCTTGCGTTCCGCCATGACGCGAGCGCAGGCGCGCGCAACGCGAAACGTTCCTTTGAGGTTGAGCTCGATCACCCGGTCGAACTCCTCGTCGGTGTAATCGAGCAGGCGCTTGCGCAGATTGACCGCCGGAGTCATCAGCAGCACATCGAGCCGGCCGTATTCCTGCACGACGGCAGTCACCATGCGTTCCACCGCAGCGGTGTCGCGCACGTCGATGGCCGATGCACCGGCCCTGCCGCCGGCCGCCTTGATGCCTGCGGCGACGCCTTCGGCGTCGGCAAGCGCGATGTCGGCCACGCAGACGTGCGCGCCGTGGGCCCCGAGACCTTCGGCGCCCGCCTGCCCGATGCCGGAGCCGCCGCCGACGACCAGCGCCACCCGGCCGGACAGGTCGAAGAGTGCCCGATAGTCAAACGATTTCGCAGGATTCATCGACCTGGCTCCGCAGTAGGTGAGCGGCCTTCCGAGTTCCACTATATTAACGCCTCGTTACCGGTGCGGTCGTCCATACTTGGCTGTGCTGGCGCAATCGCGCAGTCGGCGGCGAGAACGACGCCGGGGCGACACGGTCTCAAAACAGGGCGCTGCGCGCGTAACATGTCACCAACCTGTCGAACGTTCGGAGTCTTTGGATATGGCGATCAAGGCAATCAACCCGGCAACCGGCGAAGTTTTCGAGTCCTACGATGAGGCCTCGCCCGATGCGGTGAACAAGATCATCGGCGAGGTCAACGAAGCCTTTCTCGATTGGCGTACGAGGCCGATCGCCGAGCGCGCCGGACCGATGCGCAAGGCCGCGGCGATCCTACGTGCCGAGGCCCACGATCATGCCCGCCTGATGGCGCGTGAGATGGGAAAACCCGTCCGCGACGGCATCGCCGAGGCGCAAAAATGCGCCACCGGATGCGATTTCTATGCGGACAATGCCGAACGGATGCTGGCGCGGGAGGTGATCGCGACGGAGGCCCGTTCGAGCTTCGTCACCTTCAATCCGCTCGGCGTCGTGCTGGCCGTGATGCCGTGGAATTTTCCGTTCTGGCAGGTCTTTCGGTTTGCCGCTCCGGGACTGATGGCAGGCAACGCGGGCGTGCTGAAGCATGCCTCGAACGTCCCCGGATGCGCGCTGGCGATCGAGGACATCTTTCGCCGCGCTGGATTTCCGAACAATCTGTTCCGGACGCTGATGATCGGCAACAAGCGGGTCGACGCCGTGATCGAGCACCCGCTGGTGCGCGCGGTGACCGTGACCGGCAGCGGCGCCGCCGGGCGGGCCGTCGCGGCCAAGGCGGGGGCGATGCTGAAGAAGACCGTCCTCGAGCTCGGCGGCAGCGACCCGTACCTCGTTCTCGAGGACGCGGACCTCGAGCTGGCCGCCAGGGTCTGCGCGAAGGGGCGGTTGGTGAACTCGGGACAGAGCTGCATCGCCGCCAAGCGCTTTATCGTCGTGGACGCGGTCCGCGAGAAATTCGAGCCGCTGTTTGTCGAAAAAATGAAAGCCGCAAGGATGGGCGACCCGTTCGACGACCGGACCGAGATCGGGCCGCAGGCGCGAAGAGACCTGCGCGACGCCTTGCATGCCCAGGTCGAGGCGAGCGTCGCGAAAGGCGCGCGCTGCCTGCTCGGAGGAAAAATCCCCGAGGGTCGCGGCGCGTACTACCCGGCGACGGTGTTGACCGACGTCCGGCCCGGCATGCCGGCGTACGACGAGGAGCTGTTCGGTCCGGTTGCAGGCGTGATTCCAGTCAAGACCGAAGCCGAGGCGATCGCAGTCGCCAACGACTCGGCGTTCGGACTGGGCGGCGCCGTCATCACGCGCGACGTCGCGCGCGGGGAGCGCATCGCAGCCGAGCTGATCGATAGCGGCTGCGTTTTTGTCAACGAGTCGGTGCGCTCGGACGCCCGCCTGCCTTTCGGCGGCGTCAAGGAGAGCGGCTACGGCCGCGAGCTTTCGTCGTACGGCATACGCGAGTTCGTCAACATCAAGACGGTGTACGTGGCTTGAGCTTGCGAGCGTCGAGATAGTCGGCGAGTGCGCTGGCGCCCCCCTGCGCATCCGCCAGCGCGACATAGCCGTCGGGCCGCACCAGATAGACGGCGTCGCGCCGCAGGCCGCTCCGATGCATCGCCGGACGCCACGCAAAGACGTGCAGCGCCAATTTTCGGTGGTCGCATGCCGTCCGGATCTCGGCTGACGCTTCGCCGTAGACGTGCACCTGCCAGTCGATCGAATCGAGCGGCGTGAAATTGTCGGCGGCAGCGCCAGGCGATTCAGGCTCGACCCAAGGCAAGCGATCGCCGCCTCGCACCGGTCCGGCGCGCCCGGCGCTCAAGCTGCTGCCACGGTAGTTGACGGCCGTCTGGGAGACGGTGCGGAACATCAGCCGCCGTACCGGACGGAGTCTGAACAGCAGCGGCAGGAATAGCGGCACCAGACGCAGTCGCACCAGCCGCGCGCTTGCACTGCCGCTGGTCACACCGGTGAACGCTCGATCGGTCGTCGCGACCAGACGTCGGGCAAAGGCAATTCGCTCCGGCTCGTAGCTGTCGAGAAGCGACGGGTCCGCACGTCCGGCCAGGACGGCGGCAAGCTTCCAGGCCAGGTTCACCGCGTCGCCGATGCCGGTGTTCATGCCCTGTCCGCCCACCGGACTGTGGATGTGCGCGGCGTCGCCGAGCAGGAACGAGCGCCCTTGGCGGAAACGCTCGGCGACACGGTGATGCACATGATAGGTAGAGAACCAGTTGACCTTCGCGACGTCGATGCTCATCCACTCGATCACGCGCCGGCTCACATCGTCCCACGACAGATTCTCGTGCGGACGTCCGAGCTCCTCGCGTACCGTGCCGACGAGGCGCCAGTGTCCGTCGTCCTTCAATGGGAAGACGGCGAGAAAGTCGTTGCTGTCGAGTCCAACGTGGATTTCCCCATTCCGGATCGCACCGCTGGCTTCGACGTCGGCGACGTAGAACAGGTGCTCGTACGTGCCGCCGGGAAAACCGATCGCCAGCGCCTCGCGCACCGTGGAATGCGCGCCGTCGCAGCCGGCAACGTAGCCGGCTTCCCACGCCTGAGCGGTGCCGTCCGGAAGACGCAGTCGCGCGAGCACACCATCGGGCCGTTCCTCGAGGCCCAGGAGTTCCGTTTGGCGTTCGACCTCGAGTCCCGCTTCGGAGAGTCGATCGATCAGCAGTTGCTCGTGCGCGTCTTGCGGATAGATCAATGCGTAAGGGAAGGGGCTCAGGCCCGCGCCCATGGCGCCCAATACGCCGTGCGCGACTTGCTTGCCCGACACCCAGAGATTCACCGCGAGCACTGTCCGTCCGCGATCGACTACCGCGCCGGCGAGCCCGATCTGGCGATACAGCTCGAGCGTGCGCGCCTGAACGGCCAGCGCGCGCGACGTCGTTCCGGGTTCCGCGGTTTTGTCGATGATCCTCACGCGGACGCCCAGCCGGGTCAGCCACGAGGCCAGCACCAGCCCGGTTGGACCGGCGCCGACGATCAGGACGTCGGTGTTGCCAGCCGAGGGTGCACGCATCGTCGGGAACCGGGAAGTCTGGCCGCATCAAGGTCGGGCGCGCTATTTCGACTCCAGCACCGCCTTCACGCCGCTCTCGGTTGCCCTGATGATCATGGTCCGCAGCGCCGCGGTCTTCTGCGCCGGCGTAAGCGCGTCAAGGGGATTGAGGCTTTTCCCGGTAAACGTCGTCGCAGACTCCTCGGCGGTCTGCTCGCCTATGACCGCCATCGTGGTTGCGTCCACCAGCGTAACTTTGACGTACGCAAACGCTGCCAGAAATCCCGTACCTATTTCGCTTGTCTCAAAACTCCTTGTCCGCAACGTCGGGTCCACGTAAAAGCCGACCCCTTCGATCTTGCCGCTGCCCACAAATTGCACTTGCATCCGCATTGCCGCATCGCCCCGGTGCTTTCTGATGAGGATGAGGTGCGTCGCGTGCTGGGCTTGGACCGGACCTTTGATCGCTGACCCGAGGAGCGCACGCGAACGCTCCGTCGGCTCGAAAATATCGTCTTGCAGCTCGTAAAGCGCGGGGTCGTTGGAGGCAAGCATTATTATCGAAGCGCGAGGGTCGAAGCGGCCGATCGCGTTGCTTGCCGCCACAACCGCGATATCGTCCAGCGTGCGACCCTGCACCGCGATGGCTCCTTGCCGATTCCGATCCATGTTGCTGCCGGTGGTTGCTCGATAGCCGACGACGTTTATCTTGTCGCCGATAAGGGAAATCACCGCATAAGTGCGTGGCGCACTATCCGCCGCGCGGCCGCTGGACGGGATACAGACCAGCGCGACGCCCACGAGGCAAAGGAGCCCCTTGATTCCGTTCATAGACAATCCTCCCTGAGTCTGCGGGAGACAGTCTACCCGGTGCGAGTGAAGTCGGCGCCAAAGGCGCGCTCGTGAGCGCCTGCTACCAACTCAGCCGGGATTCGTCGCTTCAACTATCCAGGTCGAGCCGTTCAGACTGACGTGGCCGTTTGGTGCGGCGAGAGGCGCCAGGGTCCGCTCGATGGCATCGACAATGATCGGCAGATGCTCGACGCCCACTTCGCGCACAAGACGGGCCACCGGCCCCATCTGCACGACGCCCTCGGCGGCGGAGCGTGGCGTGGCGCCAAGAAATATCGACGCATCGAATCGTTGCGGCTCGATATGTTCGAAGCCGGAATCCGACAGGATGGTGCGCAGCCGTTCTTCCTCGGCAAAGGCAAACGGACCGGGCGCCTCCGGGTCGCTCGGCGGCGGCGTGATGTCCAGTGCCTTGCGCGCGGCGGAAAGCGGCGTCATCGCCCACGCATTGTCTCGTGGTGTTCGCCAGCAGACGAACACGCAGCGGCCGCCTTTCCGCAATGACTTTCGCAAATGACTGAAGGCGTTGGACGGCTGGCTGAAAAACATCACGCCAAAACGCGAGAACAGTAAATCCATGTTTGGCGGAAGCCTGGCCTCCGAAGCATCGCCCTCGCGAAAACTCAATTGCGAACAGGACGCCGACGTTCCACGTGAGCGAGCCACTTCGAGCATCGGCTGCGACACGTCGATCCCAAGGACGCTGCCTGTCGGACCGACCAGCCGAGCAAGTTCGATTGCGGTCTCGCCGCACCCGCAGCCGATGTCGATCACGCGCTCTCCCGGTTGCGGTGCTGCGGCCTTAAGCGCGGCCTCGCCGAACGGGGCGACGATGCGGTCGACCTCTTGCCGCATTGCGGCCCACCGCTGGCCCAATGCACCGTTCCATTCTGCAATTTGTTCGGAGTTGTCAGCGGACATCGCATGCTCCCGATATGTCATCGTACGCCCTTACCATCGTTCGATGACGATGGGGCCGAGCCGGACGACGCCCTCCGCGCGATATGGCCCGCGCCAACGAGGTTCTTCTAGCGGCCGACCCTAGCTGTGGATTCCCGGGTTACCAAATCGACTGCGATACCGACACGGGAGATTTCCTTGCTCGGGTTGCCTGCACGATCCATCAACATCTGGACCGCCGCATGGCCCATTGCGGTCCGTTTTGAGTGCAGCGTTGTCAAAGGCGGCGTGCAATGGGCACTGATCGGGAGGTCATCGAATCCGACCACCGACGCGTCGCCGGGTACCGAGAAGCCGTTGGCGGCCAGCGTTTGCATCACACCCATGGCCACGGTGTCGGCCACTGCGAAAAAGGCCGTGCCCTTGAGTTTTCCGTTCTTGCATATCTTCCGGCTGAGTTCACGTTCGTCGAGCATGGCAAAGTCCTCGAGGCCGACATCGATCAGGTGGCGCTCGGGATCGTAGGCAATCCCGGCTCGGGAAAGCGCCGCGATGAAACCCTGACGGCGGAGATCGAGAGTAATTCTTCGTCCGGTGCCGACATGCACGATGTTGCGATGCCCCAGATCGAGCAGATACTGGGTGGCCAGGAAGCCGCCAAGAAAATAGTCGGGACTGATGCTGTCGAAACGCATCATCGGATCGATGCCGTTGACCAGCAGGGCAGGGCAGCCGGCAGCAGCGATGCGATCAAGAACCGGCAGGTGATCGACCCCGAGCATGATCACGGCTTCGGGGACGCCGTTCTGGAACAGAGCCGCCTCGGGAATCTCGCTGGTGAACGAGTGCAGCATCAGCAGGTTTACGTCGAAGGCAAGGCCGCGTCTTTGCCCCTCCTCGATCATCGTACGGAGAATCTTTTCATAAAACGTGTCGCCAAACGCGGCGAAACTGTAGGTAATGATCGTCGCTGAAGTCAGTGGGCCCTTGCCGGTGCCCATCATCGGCCAGCGCCGAAACCCCAGCTCATTGACCGCGCGCAGGACCTTCGCCCGGTTTTCCGCGCTGACGCCGTGTCTCCCGTTCAACACCTTGGAAATGGTTCCAAGCGACAAGCCGGTCAATTGCGCGATATGACGCAATCGAATGACGCCAGTGGGCTTATCGGACGAATTCATGCTGGCATCCAGGATCGATCGCATGGGCCGCTCCGAATTGTCGTTGGCTTGATCACCAGAAAAAATCGGCATGTCCGACCGAGCGCATCAGCGCTTCGATGAAGTAATAGTCTCCGTACGGAAGCATGCTGTCATCGCGTCCGGCGGGGACATGGGCGGCGCCGTGTGCGAGCAGACCCAAGGCGTCGTGGTCGCCGCTCAGGTCGCAGGTCGTGATCAGGCCGTCGAGTAGACGATCGGCGAACGCCACCCACCGTTCCTTCTCCTTGCCTTCGCTGATCGATCCCAGGATATAGAGGCCCGCCGCCATAATGGCTCCGGCGGAACTATCGCGGCAGCGCGGCGCGCCGGCACCGAGTCTGTAGTCCCAGACCGGGACCGCATCGTCTCCCATCAGCTTTTCCGCGGTCGCCGCAAGGCGCGCCGACGTTTCGCGGTAGAGCGGGTTCTGCGTATACAAATAGCACTGGGCAAACCCGTGGATCATCCACGACTGGCCGCGCGCCCAGCAGGATTCATTGGCGAAGCCTTGATGAGTCTCGCCGCGCAATGCTTCGCCGCTGTCCGGATCGAAGACAAAGGTGTGGTACGAGCTTCCGTCGCTGCGGACCAGACGCCGGTGCGTGACCTCGGCGTGAGCGTCGGCGATTTCGCTGAATTCACTGGCGCCCATTTCCCGATGCGCCCAGTACAGAAGCGCCAGGTTCTGCATCGTATCGGCGATCATCCGTCCCGATGTATAGGCGGCAGATGACGGATCGCCCGCTTTGGGGTTCCAGGCTTTGATATATCCACCGGCCCGATTGAAGCGGCGACAAAGCGCCTCTGCCGCCTCGAGCGCCAACGCACGGGCGTCGTGGTTCCCTGTCATTTTCCAGTCGGCGACACAGCTCAGCGAAAACTGGAATCCGAGATCGTGGGTAAGCTCGGCCGGGTGCGCCAGAATGTTGCGAAACACCTGGCGCCTTGCCTGCGCGCCGATGACGAAGGCCGGATCCCCGGTCAGTTGCGCCGCCAGCCACAATTGCCCCGACTGGAAACTAATGACCCAGTCGAACGGCCCGCAGTAATCCCACTGGTTGTCGGTTCGACCGATCTTGGGATTGCGCAGACCGATGATGGGCATCACCGCCTTGAGTTTTTTCACGCAGCGCATCAGGGCGTCGTGATGCGACCTGACGGTTCGCGAAGGCGACGAATCGGCAAAGTACGTATCGCTGCGTTTCCGGGAAGTCATGGCGCCGGGGCCCCGTCGAACGCGAGACGACGACTGAGAGGGAGCCGCTTGGAAAATTCATGCATACCGAGGAAATAATACATCATTTGTTGACTTTTTCCACTCCATCGTTAAACTTAAGGGCATGGGTGAGTACACAGCCCGGATCGCGCTCGGCCGCAAAGTGGCCTGGCTTCGTCTTGACCGGCGAACGCGTGCCCACCCTGGCAGCCCTATCGCGCTGATCCGTTTTTGCGTGTTCGCAGGCCGCTGTTCAACGCCGGCGGCGGCGCGCTGACTTGACCATGGAGGAATCGGCCCTTCCCCGGGAAGCGGAGCAGAGCGGCCGGTGGTCGAACGAGATCAGCGGATACAGCTTGCTGTTGATCTGGCTGGTCGGTTTTTTTGTGTTCACGCTCGGGCCGACCATCGCCTCGGTCTACCTGTCGTTTACCGACTACGATCTGGCGCGCCCGCCGTTTTGGGTCGGCCTCGACAACTACGTGAAGATCGCCACCGACGATCCCAAGTTCAGGGATGCGATGCACGTCACCTTTGTCTACGTGCTCTTCTCGGTGCCGTTGAAGCTGTTGATGGCGCTTGCGATTGCCATGGCACTCAACAAGGGGCTCCGAGGCTTGTCGGTTTATCGTGCGATCTTCTATCTACCGTCTCTGCTGGGCGGCAGCGTCGCCATTGCGATTCTCTGGCGGCAGTTTTTCTCCACCGACGGCCTGATCACGTACCTGATGCGCTTCGTCGGGTATGACGGACCGGGCTGGATCACGACACCCGATCATGCGCTGGATACGCTGATCATCCTCAGCATCTGGCAGTTCGGTTCGCCGATGATCGTTTTCCTGGCGGGGCTGCGCCAGATTCCACGCGACATGTACGAAGCGGCGAGCATCGATGGCGCGAGCAAAGTTCGGCAGTTCTTCAAAATCACGCTGCCGCTGCTGACCCCGGTGATTTTCTTCAACCTGGTCGTGCAGACGATCGACGCGTTCAAGGCGTTTACTCCGGCCTTCATCGTCAGCAGCGGACACGGCGGGCCGGTCGACAGCACGCTGTTCTACACGCTCTATCTCTACCAGGAAGCCTTCAATTTTCTGAGAATGGGCAATGCTTCCGCGCTGGCGGTGATTCTGGTCGCGATCATCGCGGCATTCACGGCCCTTGCCTTCGCGAGTTCCCGGCTGTGGGTGCACTACGATGACTGACCATTCC
The DNA here is from genome assembly GCA_036270955.1 of Casimicrobiaceae bacterium. GTDB lineage: Bacteria > Pseudomonadota > Gammaproteobacteria > Burkholderiales > Casimicrobiaceae > PALSA-1003. The sequence goes on from DATBBM010000033.1 coordinate 35,043, forward strand.
GCCGCCGTAGCCAGCGACGACATCGTGGGCGAATTGCCGCGGAACCGCGGTGTCGTGACGATCGCACTCCACGCTCTGCTGATCGCCGCATCGATCGTGATGCTCTACCCGTTGCTGTGGATGCTCGCCAGCTCATTCCGAACCAACGGGGAAATTCTCAATAACCTCTCGATCATTCCCGAAAGCCTGAGTCCGCGGAACTATATCGCCGGATGGAATGCGCTCAATTTTTCGTTCGGCCGATTCGCCTGGAACTCGCTTGTCATCGCGCTGCTGACCGTGATCGGAAATCTGATGTCGTGCTCGATCACCGCATACGCGTTCGCACGCCTGAACTTTCGCGGCCGGAAGTTCTGGTTCGCGATCATGCTGGGAACGCTGATGATGCCGCAACACGCGGTGCTGATTCCCCAGTATGTGATGTTCCTCAAAATGGGCTGGATCGACACCTATCTGCCTCTGGTCGTACCGAAATTCCTGGCAGTCGATGCTTTTTTCATTTTTCTGATGGTACAGTTTTTCCGCCAGATCCCGAGGGAGCTCGACGAGGCCGCGAAAATGGACGGCTGCGGGCCGTGGCGGATTTATTTCAAGATCATGCTGCCGCTTTCGGTTCCGGTTCTGGCGACCGCGGCGATCTTCTCCTTCATCTGGAGCTGGAGCGATTTCTTCGGACCGTTGATCTTCCTGAACGACGTCAAGTCCTACACCGTGCAACTCGGTCTGCGCTCTTTCGTCGATGCGACGTCGGTCTCCGATTGGGTGGGACTGTTCGCGATGTCCAGTCTGGCGTTGCTGCCTGTGTTTTTCATCTTTCTCTTCTTCCAGCGCATGCTGATCGAAGGTATCGCAACCACCGGCATGAAGCGCTGATCCGGCTGCGAAGAGAAGAAAATGAGCAAGCTAGTACTCGATCAGGTATTCAAGCGATTCGATTCGACCGAAATTATTCACGGCGTGAGTCTCGATATCAGCGCAGGCGAATTCGTCGTGTTCGTCGGCCCGTCGGGCTGCGGCAAGTCCACGCTGTTGCGCATGATCGCCGGCCTGGAGACGGTAACGGCGGGGAGTATCCTGATCGACGGCGAGCGGATCAACAATGTTCCTCCCGCCAGACGCGGGATCGCGATGGTGTTTCAGTCGTATGCGCTTTATCCGCACATGTCGGTCTACCAGAATCTGGCTTTTGGCCTCCAGACGCTGGGAGCCGCGAAGGTCGACATCGAGACCAAGGTCGCCAAGGCGGCAAAGGTCTTGCAGATCGAGCCACTACTGCAGCGAAAGCCAAAGCAGCTTTCGGGCGGACAGCGCCAGCGAGTAGCTATCGGCCGGGCGATCGTTCGGGATCCGAGGATATTTCTATTCGATGAACCTTTATCCAACCTCGACGCCGAACTCAGGGTGCAGATGCGGGTCGAGATTGCCGCTCTCCACGAGCAGCTGCGGACGACGATGATCTACGTAACCCATGATCAGGTCGAGGCGATGACGCTCGCAGACCGGATCGTCGTGCTTCGGCTGGGCGCGGTCGAACAGATTGGAACGCCGCTGGAGCTGTACAACAAACCGGTCAACAAGTTCGTCGCCGGCTTCCTCGGCAGCCCCAAGATGAACTTTCTGAGCGTCAACGTAACGGGACGGAGCGACGGCGTCACCATCTTCGATCTTGCGGGAGTCCGGATCAGTCTGCCGGTAACGATTGCCCAGGGCTCTCCCGGGATTACTCTCGGGGTACGGCCCGAGCACGTAGTGGCGGCAAACAAAGGCGGCTTGTCCCTGGGCTCCATGAAGGTCACGCACGTAGAGCAGTTGGGCGGCAATGCATTCGTCTACGGCCGGCTCGCAGACGGTCAATCGATGACGCTGTCGCTCGACGGTCAGCAGAACATCAACGCCGGGCAGGACATTCCGATCAGTGTCGATCCGGCGCTATGCCACGCGTTCGACGGGGAAGGATCGACCGTCAACCGCCAGGAAATTCAACCAAGAGCGCTCTCTCGATAGACGAAGGAAATCAAATGATCAACAGACGCCGCTTGTTGCAGTCCGGTCTTGCCGCGGCTGCGGCACTGCCTTTTTCGTCGCTTCGATCGGCTTTCGCTGCCGAGGTGAATCTGCGGATTCTCTACTGGGGATCTCCGGATCGGGTCAGACGCACCGACGCGGTCAGCGCATTGTTTGCCAAGGCCTACCCAGGCATGACGGCAAACGCCGAAGTTGCCGCCGATTACTGGCCGAAGCTCAACACGATGATGGCCGGTGGAAATCTGCCCGATGTCGTGCAACTGGAGCCCAATACGCTGCCGGATTATTCGCGACGCGGGGTTTTGACTCCGCTCGATGATCTGATCGCCAAAGGCACGATCCGAACCGCCGACATGGTCAAGAGTGCGCTCGATCTGACCCGAGTCGACAGGAAGGTCACCGGCATTGCCCAGTCGATCAACTCGTTCGCGCTGATCTATGACAAGAGCGCTTACGCCAAGGCCGGCATTCCCGAGCCAAAATTCGGCCTGACGTGGGACGACTATGCAAGACAGGCCGTGGAAATCACCAAGGCATCGGGCAAGAGCCGTTACTGGGGCGCTCCCTATGGCGCACGCGCGCACCC
>DATBBM010000034.1:0-3308 GCA_036270955.1 Casimicrobiaceae bacterium
GAGGGATCGCGGCGGGCGCCGACCATTTCCGGAGTGAACAACCGCGCGTAGACGTCGACGCCGTCGCGGGTCTTGTAGGTGATCAACTGCGGGTCGGCCCATTTGTACGAACGCCATTCCGCCGTCGAGGAGGTCGTGACCTGCTCGGCCTGGCCGCCAGCGCGATTTGCCATGACGAACACCTCGGGCGGTTTCGTGCTGTATGAGTAGATCAGCCCGAACGTGCTGTCGTCAGGCGACACATCGCCGGCGCTCGACCCGGTCATCGAGGTCAGTTTCGTTCGCGCGCCGCCGTCCACGCTCATGGCGTAAATCTGGCGCTCGCCGGGATTCGCTTCGGTGCTGTTGATGTAGAACGTCTTGCGATCGGGCGACAGGCTGACGGAATCGATTTCCCACTTGCCCTGCGTCAGCTGCTTCGCTGCAGGCGATGCGGCCGTAGTGTCCAGGTTGTAGAGGTGCATGAAGCCGTCGCGCTCGGACAGGAACCAGATGCGCTTCTCGTCCGGGTACCAGCCGAACGACTGATCGGCTGGACCGAAGCCGCCCAGCTCGCGCACCCACGCCTCGTCGTGCAGCGTGTCCAGCACCCGTGTCTTGCCGGTTTCCGCGTCCACCGCGACCAGCCAGCGGTCCTTGTTGTTCGCGGCGCGAACGTGCGCCACCGCTGCCGATCCAGATTCCGACAGCTGCACCATCCCCCAGCGCGGGTCGCGCTTGGCGGCAAATTCGGCGTCCGCGAGCTGGGTCTTGCCGGTTTCGAGATTCATTACCGCCAGCGTGCGCTTGTCCTGCGCGTCGCCGACGAAGGTTCGGGCGGGAATGTCCTCGGTGTAGCTCGATTCGGTGACGTAGTTCGGCACGTTGGGCCGCTTGGCCGCGTCGGTGCGTTCGACCACGACCATGAAGACGTGCTTGCCGTCGGGCGATAGTTGCAAATCTGATACAGACTGCCGTTCGGCCAGCTCGAACTTCGGCAGCGCATGCGCCTTGGCTTTCTCTTCAGCCTTTTTCTTTTTCTCTTCCTCGACCCGCGTGTGTTCGATCAGCTTGGGCTCTTCGGCCTTGACGAACTTCTGGCTGTCGGTGTCCCTCGGATCGCGCTTGCGCGGCTGCACGTCGGTCAGCTGGGCGATTTCCCCGCTGTCGAGCGGCATCAGAAACAGATTGTTCTCACGCACGAAGGTAACGGCGGCTTCGTGTCGCGCCCAGCGCGGGTTCGATTCGTTGCCGGTGGTCCGGGTGATCTGACGCCGGACGCCCGAGACGGAGTCGAGCAGCACGATGTCGCCCTGGTCCACGAACAGGACCCGGCGATGCGCGCGGTCCCACGCGCCGAAGACCGGGGGCGCGCTGCGTCGCTCCTCGTCTGACAACTGTCGGGGAGCCCCGCCGGCTTTCCCGACCACCCAGGTCGAGGTTTCGTCGTCATCGGCGCGGCGCCATTCGAAATACAGACGGCTCGAGTCGCCGGACCAGCGGAGCCCGCTCGGCGGATAGCCCACCAGTTTCGGCCCGCGCATGATGCTGTCGACCGTCAATTCAAAGCCACTGGAGGCTTTAGCGGCGCCGGGAGCCTTGCCAGGAGCGGGCGGGGCAGGCGAGCCGGCCAGATGAGCCGTCGCCGCCGTCAAGGCCACGATGGCCAATCCGAAGGTCACCCGCTTAGAAATATGCATGCAAAAGTATACAATTCTCTTGAACCAACCGGCCCTGCCGAACGTCTACTGATCAGAACATCACCAGTTTTTTCTTTCTCTTTGATGGAGTCGTCTGCAATGCGCCTGCACCAACCGATTCGCCGCGCCCGAATCGCCTGTCTCACCGCCACCGCCGTTCTCGCGACATCGGTTCCCGGTTTCGCTCAAAGCGGACAGAGTCCACTGATGCAATCGCTGCGAGAAGCGTCAGTCAACGCGGCCGCGCAGATGCAGGACAGCGAAGTCAGGCCCCTCTCGATCGACGAGGCCGTGAAACTGGCGGTCGAGCAGAACCTGGGCATCCGCATCCAGCGGATCGATCCGCAGATCCAGGACACCGGAGTCGCACTGGCGCGCTCGAACTGGGCGCCGAACTTCTCGACTAGCGTCAGCCGCGTCGGCGCCAACCAGCCCGCGCTGGGCATCATTCAACCGAGCTACTCCAACGGCACCAGCAACCTTGGCGTGGGACTCACCCAGTCCGTTCCCTGGGGTGGCGGTAACTACGCGTTGAACTGGAACAGCCAGCGCTTGACGACGACAAACCCGTTCAGCAACTACAGCCCGCAGCTGTATTCCAACCTGCAGTTCAGCTTCACGCAGCCGCTGCTGCGGAATTTTTCCGTCGACCAGATTCGCCAGCAGGTCGGTCTCAGCAAGAAGGTTCGGGATCTGTCGGACGTCAACCTGCAGAGCGTGATCACGCAGACGCTGCGCAACGTCAAGGACGCCTACTGGGACCTTTCCTACTCCATCAACAATCTGAAGGCGGCGCAGGACTCGCTGGCGCTGTCACAGCAATTGCTGAAAGACAATCAGAAGCGCGTCGAGATCGGCACGCTTGCTCCGCTCGACATCGTTCAGGCGCAAGCCGAGGTCGCCAGCAACGAATCGGGCGTGATCGTCGCTGAAGCGCAGATCAAGCAGGCCCAGGACAACCTGCGCACGCTGGTGCTCGATCCCGCGTCGCCCGATTTCTGGACCGTGGTGTTCGATCCGACCGACGCCGCCTCGTTCGCCGCGCAGGCGATCGACGTAGACGCCGCGATCCGCAACGCGCTCGACAAGCGCACCGACCTGCGCGCCGCCAAGAACAGCCTCGATCAGAGCGACATCAACATCAAGTTCTACTCGAACCAGATCAAGCCGGACGTCAACGCGCAGGTGAACTACGGCACGCTCGCCTACGGTGGCACGCAGCTCTCGGCGATCGAGGATCCGTTCGCTGCCGCGGCCGGGCCCAGAACGATCGGCTCGGAGCGCGGCTACGGGTCGGTGCTCGGCGACGTGTTCACCAACGCCTATCCGCAATGGACCGTCGGTGTCCAGATCGGCTACCCGCTTGGCGCCAACACCGCCCACGCCAACCTGGCGCGGGTAAAGCTCGAATACCAGCAGTCGCAGGCGCAGCTGAAGAACCAGGAGATGCAGGTGGCGGCGCAGGTTCGTGCCGCCGGACGCAACGTCACGACCAACCAGAAACGGGTCGAGTCGGCCCGGGTCTCGCGCGAGCTGCAGGAGAGAAAGCTCGAGGCCGAAGAGAAAAAGATGGCCGCGGGCATGTCGTCGACCTTCTTCGTATTCCAGGCTCAGCGCGACCTGTCACAG
>DATBBM010000035.1:0-1640 GCA_036270955.1 Casimicrobiaceae bacterium
GACCAGCACGACCAGGTAGCCGGCGAATTGCAGCGCCAACGTCGCCGCGACCGAAGCGTAAACGATCAGCTCGTGGCGAAATGCGACCTTGCGGATCAGCCCGGCATAGCTTGCGATGCTGACCGTTCCGCGTTGCAGCGCTTCTTGCGCGGCGAGCCAGGGCCACAAGGCAACCGCGACGAACAGCAGGAAGCTCTTGCCGTCCATCGATCCGGCGCGAAAGATCGTGGTGAATACGAAATGATAGACAGCGAGCAGCGCCAGCGGATGCACGAACGCCCAGGCCAGCCCGCTGATGCTGCCCAGATAGCGAGAAAACAGCTCGCGATGGAAGAAGTTGGCGAACAGCGCGCGATGCCGCGCAATGCTTGCCTTCGTCTGAGCTGCGTCGGCGTTCGCGCGCTGGGACAAAGCGGGACGCAGACTCGGCGGCATGGCGAGCAGAATACCAGCGTTCGGCCATCACCGCAGGCGCGGCAACGCCTCGAGCGCGAGTCCTACTGCGGCGCGATCGCGCCCTTCTTGTCCCGGTCGCCGCGAATGGGTCCGACCGATCCGCGCTTACCGCTGCTGAATATTTCCGGATCTGGCTGGTAGACCAGAGCGTCGACCGCCGGCTGATTGACCTTGAGCGCCGGATCGATGCGAATGGCCGTGGTCGCGGCGTCGCGCTGCGCCTCGACATAACGCTTGCGCAGGTCCGCCATGATCCGGGGCTGCACCGCTTCGAACGGTCGCACCTCGGCCTCCCGCCGTCCTTCGAGCCTGATCAGGTGGTAGCCGAAGCGCGATTTGATCGGCTCGCTGATCTCGCCGACGGTCTTCATGTCGAATGCGGCCTGCGAAAAGGAAGGATCCATCCGCTCGCGCGTGAACCAGCCGATCTCGCCGCCGTTGGTCTTGGCCGTGGGATCATCGGACAGCTCCTTCGCCGTCGCATTGAAGTCCGCCCCTGCGATCAGCTTCTTGCGCGTCTCCTGCGCCAGCGCGAGGGCCTCCTCCGGCGTGTGGTGCTTGAGGTCGAACAGGATCTGCGACGCGTTGATCTGCTCGGGCGTCCGGTGCTTATCCTTCTCGACCAGGTAGATCTCCTTCGCCCTGACCAGATACTCGCCGGACTTGGCATCGAATTCCTTTCCGGCGGCATCCTCCACGCGACGCAATTGCATGTCGGCGAGCGCGCGGTCGACTTCGAGGGCGACGCGCCGCTGCAGCACCGGATCGTTCTCGAGCCCGGCCTTGCGCGCCTCGGCCGCCAGCGTCTTGACGATCAGCAGATTAGTCAGATACGCGCTCAGCCGCCGCGGGTCGCTGGCGAATGCATCGCGCATGTCCGCAGGCAGGCGCTGGATGTCGGCGTCGTAGTCGGCGCGGGTGAGCCGCGTCTGCGCGTTCTCGGCCAGCACCTCGTCGGGAGGGTGCTGGGTCGCGGCCGGCGCCAAGGCAGGCGCTTGCGTCGGGGTCTGCGCGATCGCGATACCCTGCCAAGCCAGCATCGACGCCGCCAGCGCGGCCAAAAGAGTCTTCGAACGAAACATGGAACCTCGCATTGGGGAGTGCCGTGGAATCGAAGGCTTGACGAGCCGCCTGGGGCCGGGACCCGGTCTTGGACAAGCGCGTCGAGTCGACTTCAGCGCCGG
>DATBBM010000036.1:0-3358 GCA_036270955.1 Casimicrobiaceae bacterium
GCTGGCGCGGCGCCGCGCCGATCCAGCGCGCACTGTTGGCGGGGGACGAGGAGACCGGCATCAGCATCATGCAGATGGATGCCGGCCTGGACACCGGTCCGGTCATCGCCCGCACGGTCGTGCCGATAGCGCCGCGCGACACCGCGGGCACGCTGACGGACAGACTGGCTACGCTCGGTGCCGAAGCGATCGTACGGACGCTCGCCCAGCTGGCGAAAGCCGGCGCTCTCGCGTCCCAGCCCCAGGACACGCTGGCCGCGACCTATGCGGGCAAGATTGGGCGAGCCGAAGCCGCGATACGCTGGAGCGACGACGCCGTGACGATCGACCGCGTGGTACGCGCCCTCGACCCGGCCCCAGGGGCCTTTGCGACGCTGCAGGGCGAGACGATCAAGATCTGGGCGGCCGAGCCGACGGAAGGAATCGGCGCGGCTGGCGAGATCGTCCGCGCCGACGGCAGCGGCCTGCTGGTCGCTTGCGGCCGTGGCGCGCTTCGGGTGCGCGAACTGCAGCGGGCGGGCGGCCGGCGGCTCTCCGCCGCGTCGTTTCTCGACGGACATCCACTTCCACGCGGGGCGACTTTTGACGCGGCATCCGATTGAATTGCCGGCGCGTCGCGACCATCTATCGAGCTGAAAGCCTCGCTGATTTCGAGGCGGAGACGACGGTCATGCTGGGCAACTGGTTGAAGACAGGTTTGTTGATGGCCGCCATCATGGCGCTGTTTGGGGTCGCCGGCGCCGCGATCGGTGGCGGGCAGGGGATGGTTGTCGCCCTGCTGTTCGGGCTGGGCACCAATCTTTGGGCGTACTGGTTTTCGGACGCGATGGTGCTGCGGCTCTACAACGCCCGCGAAGTCGACGCGACGACCGCGCCGCAGCTCTACGGCGCGGTGCGCGACCTGGCGGCGCGCGCCGGCCTGCCGACGCCCAGGGTCTACCTGATCGACGAGGCGCAGCCGAATGCGTTCGCCACCGGCCGCAATCCACAGCACGCCGCGGTCGCCGCGACTCGCGGCATCGTCGAATTGCTGGACGCCCGCGAGCTGCGCGGCGTTCTTGCCCATGAGCTCTCCCATGTCCGGAACCGCGACATGCTGACCTCCACGATCACCGCGTCGGTCGCCGGCGCCATCTCGGCGCTCGCGCATTTCGGCATGTTCTTCGGCAACCGCGACGACGGCGAACGCAACCCGCTGATGGCGCTGCTGGTGATGATCCTCGCTCCGATCGCCGCGGTGCTGATCCAGCTGGCGATTTCGCGAGGACGCGAGTACGAGGCCGATCGCAGCGGCGCCGAAATTTCCGGCGACCCGCGCGCGCTCGCCGATGCGCTGGCGAAAATGGAACGCTATACGAAGGGCGTGCCGCTGCCACCCGCCGAGGAGCATCCGGCGACCGCGCAAATGATGATCGTCAACCCGCTGCATGACGGAGGGCTCGCCGGACTGTTCAGCACGCATCCGCCGATCGAGGAGCGCATCCGCCGTCTGCTTGCACTCGCTTCGCGATACCAGCGCGGATTGCAGCACTAGTCGCGGCCCAATGGAGCGTGCGCAGCGATTTGCCGCGAAAATCGTCCGTCGCGTTCTTGCCGGCAATCCGCTTCCGGCGGTATTGACCGGCTTGCCGTTGCCCTCCGGCGATCGCGCGCTGGCGCACGAGCTCTCGTACGGAACGTTGCGCTTCCTCGGCGAGCTTCGCGCGATCGTGCACGCGCTGGCCGAGCGTCCGTTGACCGACGGCAGCGTCGAAGCCCTGCTCTGGGTCGCGCTCTATCAGTTGATCCATACCGGCGCGCCGGCGCATGCGGTCGTCGACTCCGCCGTGCGCGCGACGGCGCAGCTCAAGCGCACGTCGGCACAGGGCCTGACCAACGCGATCCTTCGGACCTTTCTGCGGCGACGCGATGCGCTGCTCGGAGAGATCGCGAAAGATCCCGAAGCGCGTTTTTCCTACCCGCGCTGGTGGATCGACCGCGTGTTTGCCGAGTACCCGCAGCATGCTGCCGCGGTGCTCGATGCGGGAAACGCGCGGCCGATGCTGAGCCTGCGCGTCAACCGCAGGCAACTTGCGCGCGAAGACTATTTGGCCGCGTTGCAAGCGCAGCAGATTCCGGCGCACGCGATCGGCGAGACCGGCGTCGTCCTCGATGGAGTGGCCGCAGTGTCCGCGCTGCCCGGGTATGCGGCCGGATGGTTTTCAGTGCAGGACGCGGGGGCGCAGTTGGCCGCCCCGCTGCTGGGGGCGCGAGACGGCATGCGCGTGCTCGACGCCTGCGCCGCGCCGGGCGGCAAGACGACACATCTGGCCGAGCTGGCGGCGCTCGATCTGGTCGCGCTGGACGTCGACGCCGCGCGGATCGAACGCGTGCGTGACAATCTTGCACGCCTGGGTCTTGCTGCGCGTCTTGTCGTCGCCGATGCCGGCGAACCCGATAGCTGGTGGGACGGCGACGCGTTCGATCGCATTCTGGCCGACGTGCCCTGTACGGCGTCGGGCATCGTGCGACGGCATCCCGACGGCAAATGGCTGCGCCGCGAGACCGATATCGCGGGCTTCACCGCGCAGCAGATTCGCCTGCTGGATGCGCTGTGGCCGTGTCTGAAGCGCGGCGGCGTGCTGCTCTATTCGACCTGCTCGATATTCGGCGCCGAGAACGACGATCAGATCGCCGCGTTCCTTCGCCGCCACCGCGATGCGTTGCGCATTCGACTCACATTGCCGGCGGAATACGCCGCCATAGGCGGTCAACTCTTGCCAGCCGCCCCGGGCGCAGCGCACAATCACGACGGGTTTTTCTACGCCCTCCTGCAAAAGAGCTGAGTCCTTCCGGAAGGATTGCGCGGCTCGCCGCTCCCGTCCATGCGCCGCATTCTCGCCGGCCTGTTGTGCCTGACTGCTTTGCTGTCGTTGCCGGCGGCAACGATCGCGCACGCCGACACGATCGGGGTCAAATCGGCCGAGCTCCTGCCGGAGGACGAAAGCTATGTCCTGAATGCGCAGTTCGATCTCGCGTTCAATCCGACGCTCGAGGAAGCGCTGCAAAAGGGCGTCTCGCTCTATCTCGTCCTAGAGTTCGAGCTCGTGCGGCCGCGCTGGTACTGGCTCGATCAGAAGCTGGTGCAGATGTCGGTGCAGTACCGCTTGACCTACAACCCGCTGACCCGACAGTACCGCGTGACCAGCGGACTGCTCGGCCAGCAGTTCGATTCGCTCGACGAGGTGGAGCGCCTGCTTGGGCGCGTTGTGTCGCGCCCGGTCGTCCGCAAGGATGCGCTGTCGCCCGGCGAGCGCTATGAAGCCGCAGTGCGTCTTCGCCTGGACGTTGCCCAGTTGCCGAAGCCGTTCCAGATCAA
>DATBBM010000037.1:0-41217 GCA_036270955.1 Casimicrobiaceae bacterium
CGGCATGAACCAGGACGAGAAGGAGGACATGGCCCGCTACATCCTGGATGTGAACCAGGAGCGCGGCGTCACCGTGGTCCTGATCGAGCACGACATGGGGGTGGTGATGGACATTTCCGATCGCGTCGTCGTCCTCGACTACGGTCGCAAGATCGGCGAAGGCACTCCTGATCAGATCCGCGGCAATCAGGCGGTGATCGACGCGTACCTGGGCGTCGCGCATTAGGAACTAGCGCGAATGTCATTCTTTTTCGAGGTGGTGATCGGCGGACTGCTCTCGGGCGTGATGTATTCGCTCGTCGCGCTCGGTTTCGTGCTGATCTATAAGGCGTCGGGAGTGTTCAATTTCGCCCAGGGCGCGATGGTGTTCTTCGCCGCGTTGACCTATGTCGGGCTGTTGGAGCACGGGTTATCCCCTTGGCTTGCCTTGCCGGCGACTCTTGTCGTCATGGTCGCGCTGGGGCTGGTGATCGAGCGCGTCGTGCTGCGCCCGCTCGTCAACCAGCCGCAGATCACGTTGTTCATGGCGACGATCGGTCTCACGTTCTTCCTCGAAGGTCTGGCGCAGATAGTCTGGGGCGCCAACGTACGCGGCCTCGAACTCGGCCTGCAGGACGAACCGATGCAATGGCTCGCCGATTCAACCGGCATGAACGTGTCGAAGTTCGACGTCGCCGCGGCCGGGGTCGCGGCATTTCTCGTAACGCTGCTGGCGCTTTTCTTCAACCGCACAAGGATCGGTCGCGCACTGCGCGCGGTTGCGGATGACCACCAGGCCGCTCTTGCCGTCGGCATCCCGCTGCAGCAGATCTGGGGCGTCGTCTGGGGCGTAGCGGGGTTCGTCGCACTCGTGGCCGGCCTTTTGTGGGGTGCGCGTAATGGGGTCCAATTTGCGCTGACGTTCGTTGCGTTGAAGGCGCTGCCGGTGCTGATTCTCGGCGGCTTCGAGTCGATCCCGGGCGCCATCGTCGGCGGCCTCATTATCGGCGCGTCGGAAAAACTCGCGGAGGTCTACCTCGGCCCCTTCGTGGGAGGTGGCATCGAAGGCTGGTTCCCGTACGTGCTTGCTCTCGGCTTCCTGCTGGTCCGGCCCGAGGGCCTATTCGGCGAAAAGATCATCCGCCGCATCTGAGCGGAAAAGTCGCCGACACCAGACATGTTCTATCGCGAAGCAGGCCAGTTCAAGGAGTCGTATGCCGCCGACGCGGCGATCTTTCCGATCCGGCAGGATCGGATCGCGATCGCGGCGATTGCGCTCATCGCATTCGTCGCGATTCCGCTGTTCGCCACGCCTTACGCGTTGACGGGGATCCTGATTCCCTTCCTGATCCTCTCGCTCGCGGCAATCGGGCTCAACATCCTGACCGGTTACGCGGGCCAACTCTCGCTCGGCACGGCTGCGTTCATGGCAGTGGGCGCCTTCGCGTCGTATAACTTCATGTTGCGCGTTCCCGGGATGCCGATATTGCTGGCGTTCATCGGCGGCGGCGTCATGGCGGCATTGGTGGGAATTCTTTTCGGCCTGCCCAGCCTGCGCATTCGCGGTTTCTATCTCGCGGTGGCCACGCTGGCTGCCCAGTTCTTCATCCTCTGGTTCCTGACCAAGGTCGGCTGGATCACGAATTACAGCTCGTCCGGCGTGATCACCGCTCAGCCGATCGTGATTTTCGGTTACGAGTTCAACACGCCACCGGCGAAATATCTGCTTGTGTTGTCGATCGTGACCGTAATGGCGCTGGCGGCGAAGAACATGGCGCGCGGCAATGTGGGCCGATCGTGGATGGCGGTGCGCGACATGGACGTCGCGGCGGAAGTGATCGGCATCCGCCTGATGCGCGCCAAGCTGCTGGCATTCGCCGTAAGCTCGTTTTATTGCGGCGTCGCCGGAGCGCTGTTCGCGTACGCGCATCTTGGCACCGTGGAACCGGAAGCGTACAGCCTCGACCTGTCATTCCGAATTCTTTTCATGGTGATCATTGGTGGCTTCGGTACCGTGTTGGGTTCATTTCTCGGCAGCGCCTTCATCACGTTGTTGCCCGTGCTGCTGAGCGTCACCGTGCGCTTCCTGGACAGCAGCCTGAACCTGCACATTGTGGAGAGCGCGATTTCGAATCTCGAACTGATGGTGTTCGGGGGCCTGATCATCTTCTTTCTGATCGTCGAGCCGCATGGGCTTGCCAGGCTTTGGCAGATCGGGAAGGAAAAGCTGCGTTTGTGGCCATTTCCACATTGATATCGAGGTAAGGCATCTTTCGCGAAAGGCTTCCGGGAGGGGTATCATCATAGGCTCGAAATTCGCCTGATCGTGCTTCACAAGGCGGTGTCGAATTCCGGTCGTTTCGAAACTGATTCGTTGGAGGAGCAACATGAAGGCAATTAAGTCGGCGCTTCTGGGCGTTGTGCTGTTCGCCGGAGCCACGGCGGCTCAAGCGCAGAGCGAGCAGTTCATCCCGGTTCTGTCCTACCGGGTGGGTCCGTCCGCTGCTGGGGGTTCCGGCTATTACGGCGGCGCCATCGATTACTGGACGCTCGTCAATATGACGGGTGGCATCAACGGGGTGAAGCTCAAATGGGAGGAGTGCGAGACGGAGTACAACCCGTCCAAAGGCGTCGAATGCTATGAGCGCCTAAAGAAGAAGAACGGCGGCGCGACGACCGTCGAGCCGCTGGCCACCGGCATCGCCTATGGGCTGTTCGAGCGCGTTGCGCAGGACAAGATTCCGATGACGACGTTCGGATACGGCCTGGCCAGTTCTGCCGACGGACGCGTCTACGACTGGGTGTTTCCGCTGGGCACCACCTACTGGGATCAGATGGCGGCGATGATCGCGTATCTTGGCCAGAAGGAAGGCGGACTCGACAAACTGAAAGGCAAGAAGATCGCGTTCCTGTACCACGAATCGGCGTTCGGTAAGGAACCCATTCCGGTCCTCGATGCGCTGGCCGCCAAGCTGGGCTACGACGTGCTGAAGCTTGCCGTTCCACCGCCGGGCCAGACCCAGGAATCTCAGTGGCTGCAGATCCGTCAGGCGAAGCCGGACTACGTGATCATGTGGACCTATGGCGTGATGAGCACCGTTGCGCTCAAGACAGCGGCGAAAACAGGTTATCCAAGGGACAAGCTGCTCGGCGTCTGGTGGGCCGGCTCGGAGGAGGACGTGATCCCTGCCGGCGACGCGTCCAAGGGGTATGTCAGTGCATCATTCACGGCCAGCGGCACCAACTTCCCGGTAATGCAGGACATCAAGACCAAGGTCTATGGTGCAGGTAAGGGTAACCTCGAAGATCCTACGCGCCTCGGCAACGTGATGTACACGCGCGGAGTGGTATACGGGATGATCGTCGTGGAAGCGCTGCGCATCGCGCAGGCCAATTACGGCAAAGGCAAGGTCATGACGCCCGAGCAGCTGCGCTGGGGATTCGAGCACCTCAATCTGACCGAGGCCCGAATCAAGGAAATCGGCGCGCCGGGACTCTTTCCGCCCATCAAGACCAGCTGCGCGGATCACGAAGGGTCGGGCATGGTGAAATTCCAGCGCTGGGACGGCAACGGCTTCAAGCAGGTCACGCCATTCATGGCGGGAGACCGCGCGATGGTCCGCAAGATGGTGGAGGAAAATGCCGCCAAGTACGCCGGAGAGAAGAAGATCACACCACGCGACTGCTCGAAGGAGGGTTAGTACCGCCGAGCTCGCTGGGTTGAAGCACGAGGCCTCGCCAGCGCTCGACCTGGCGGGGCCCTGCGTGTCTAAGGCGAACGCTCACGAGTTACTCGCCTCGTCGCGTAAACCGACTGTGTAGTTGATCCATTGATGACCATGTCCAGTGCCCCTGCGTCCGCCGCCGTCCGCGCGAAAGCGTATCTGTCGGTCAACAACATCGAGGTCATCTACGACCACGTCATCCTGGTGCTCAAAGGCGTATCGCTCGAAGTCCCGCAGGGAAAGGTCGTCGCGCTGCTCGGCGCCAACGGCGCCGGCAAGACGACGACGCTCAAGGCGATATCGAATCTGCTCTCGGCCGAGCGGGGCGACGTTACCAAGGGGACGATCGAATTCGAGGGCAAGCGCGTCGACAAGCTGACGCCAAACGAGCTCGTTCGCCGCGGCGTCTGCCAGGTGATGGAAGGGCGCCACTGCTTTGCGCACCTGACCGTCGAAGAGAACCTGCTGACCGGAGCATTCACGCGCAAGGGCTCGCGTACCGAGATCCGGGCCGCGCTGGAAAAGGTCTATCACTATTTCCCGCGGCTCAAGCAGCGGCGCGACAGCGTCGCCGGCTACACGTCGGGCGGCGAGCAGCAGATGACGGCCCTCGGGCGCGCGCTGATGGCGCGCCCGACGATGATCCTGTTGGACGAGCCGTCGATGGGACTCGCGCCGCAGATCGTCGAGGAAATATTCGGCATCGTCGGCAATCTGAACAAGCAGGAGAACGTGAGTTTCCTACTCGCCGAACAGAACACCAACGTCGCCCTGCGCTTTGCCGACTACGGCTACATCCTGGAGAACGGACGCGTGGTGATGGACGGCGCCGCGGACGAACTGTCGAAGAACGAGGACGTCAAGGAGTTCTATCTCGGTTTGTCCACCGCGGGACGAAAAAGCTTCCGCGACGTCAAGCACTATCGGCGCCGCAAGCGCTGGCTGGCTTGAGTCAATAGGGCGTGAACGGGCCCTACTTCGACACGCTCGAAACTCGCGATCCGGAACTCCGCGAGCGCGCGCAGCTCGCGGCCGTGCGCGAGCAGATCGCCTACGCCCGGGCGCATGCCCCATGGTTCGCGCGCACACTCGCAGGGATCGATCCGGCGGCGATCGATTCGCGTGCGGCGCTGGCGTCGATTCCGGTCGTGCGAAAATCCGAGTTGCTGGAGCTGCAGAAATCCGACCGGCCGTTCGGTGGCTTTGCCGCCGGCGGGAGGGGGCCAAGGGAAAGAGAGGGCCGCCGCAGGCGGCAGATCTTCGCCTCGCCCGGCCCGATCTACGAGCCCGAAGGCGATGCCGGCGACTACTGGCGGCTCGCGCGCGCACTCCATGCCGCAGGCTTTCGCGCCGGCGACCTGGCGCACAACTGTTTCTCCTACCACTTCAGCCCGGCCGGATCGATGCTCGACACCGGCCTGCATGCGCTGGGCTGCACGGTCTTTCCCGGCGGCACCGGACAGACCGAGCAGCAGGTCCAGGCGATGGCCGATCTCGAGCCCGACGGCTATGTGGGAACCCCATCGTTCCTGAAGATCATTCTCGACAAGGCAGACGAGCTGGGCGTTCGCCTGCCCCGCTTGAAGAAAGCGCTGGTTTCGGGCGAGCCGTTCCCGTCCGCGCTGCGCGATGCGCTGCGCGCGCGCGGGATCGACGCCTATCAGGTCTATGCGAGCGCCGACCTGGGCTCGCTCGCGTACGAGTCCTCGGCGCGCGAGGGCCTGATCGCCGACGAGGGCGTGCTGCTTGAAATCGTCCGGCCCGGCACCGGCGAGCCGGTCGCGCCCGGCGAGGTCGGAGAAGTCGTCGCCACGCCGCTCCATAACCACGATTACCCGCTGATCCGATTCGGCAACGGCGATCTTTCGGCAGTGCTTCCCGGCCCTTCACCCTGCGGCCGCACGAACATGCGCATCAAGGGATGGCTTGGGCGCGCCGACCAGGCAACCAAGGTGAAAGGCCTGTTCGTGCATCCGTCGCAGGTCGCCGAGATCGTGCGACGCCACGCGGCCATCGTGCGCGCCCGCCTGGTCGTCGATCAGGCCGACGGGCACGACAGGATGACGCTGCATGTCGAAGCGACACCCGGGGCGGACCTCAAGTCCGATGCGATCGTGGCCACGATACGTGAAGTGACCAAGCTGCGCGGCGAGCTTGCCTTGCACGCGCCCGGCGACCTTGCCAACGACGGCAAGGTAATCGACGATATCCGAAAGCACGATTAGCGCAGTTCGGACCGGAAACCGGTTCCGGCGGAGCGAGCTTCCCATGCTACGATGGGCGAAAAAACATGGACCTCGACATGATCAGGACGACATCGCCCGGTGACCCGCTGGCGCCGCTCGCCGAGCAGACGCTCGCCGCCATCGCGGCGACCGGGGTGGTCCGCAATTTTCCCAAGAACTCGATCCTGATAAACGAGGGCGACACCGCCGACTCGCTGTTCATCGTGCTGTCCGGCAGGATCAAGGTGTTTGCCAGCAACGAGGCAGGCCGCGAAATCGTATTGAGCTTTTTCGGGCCTGGGGAATACGTCGGCGAAATGTCGCTCGACGGCAGTCCGCGCTCGGCGTCGGTCATGACGGTCGAACCGACGACCTGTGCGATCGTCAACCGCGCCAGTGTGCGCGAGTTCCTGCTGGCGCATCCCGACTTTGCGCTGAACCTGATCGAAAAGCTGATCCAGCGCGTCCGCGTCACCACAGAGAACGTCAAGAGCCTCGCGCTGACCGACGTCTACGGCCGGCTGGTGCGCCTGATCAGCACGCTGGCCGTCGAGCGCGATGGCGTGATGACCGTGCCCGAAAAACTCACCCAGCAGGACATTGCCGAAAGAGTCGGCGCGTCGCGCGATATGATCAGCCGACTGCTGAAGGATCTGGTAACCGGCGGATATTTGAGCATCGTCGACAAGAAGATCACTATCCTCAAGAAGCCGCCGACCGCCTGGTAGACGGCGGCACGCCGCTCGTTGCGCGCTGCGCCGCGCAAATCACGAATCCCCCGCCGCACCGATAGACGCCTGGCGGCACGAGGCTGCCGGTGCCGCTAACCGTCCGCTACACCCGACGATTCGCGTTCAACGGCCGACTTATTCGGCTGCCGCTGCGTGAATTTTGCGCAATTTCTGCGATGAAGCCGCCGACGCGGCGCCAGGCCCTTGTCGACTACGATGTGCTCATCCGGCGACGAATGGTTCGCCGCCGGTGAAGCGGCGTAGTTCGCAGATGGGTGCAACGCCGTGGCAACTGAGGCATCGTCGAAGGAGTTTGCAATGCTTACACTGCACAGTTCGAAACCGATCATCAGCCGAGTCGCGGCGTCGTTGAAGTTTGCCGTGCTGCTCGTCCTTCTCGGTCTTATCGTCGTGGCGACCGAGCGTCCGATGTTGTTGTCGCCGGCGGGAGCGGTAACCGTCGGAGACGATCCGGCCTTCTTGGCCGGCATGGCAAAAGTGCAAGCCTCTGGCAGCGCCACACCCGCGACTAGCGCCGCGGCAGCGCCCGCAGCCGACGGATTCAAGTATTTCCCGTCGCAATTCCCCGCGCCGACCGGACCGGTCGAGGATCTGCCGCCGGAGTTCTGATCGCAGCTGACAGCACCAACCGCCTGCCGCGATAGCCCGGGAGGGCGCGGCAGGCGCGGCGTCAGGGGCTAGGTTCTCGCCGGGCGCAAAGTAACCAGCGCCACACCGGCGAGAACCAGGGCCGCGCCGACCAGCTGGATCGCGTGCACCGGCTCATCCAGCAGCCATGACCCCAGCCAGATCGTGAACAGCGGCCCCATCGAGCCGAGCAGCGATGTGCGGTTGGCGCCGATGCGCTTGATCGCTTCCGCGATCAGGTAGGTCGGGAGCACCGTCGAAAACACCGCCATCGTCAACGACAAGAGGTGAATCCGCAGCGGCACCAGAAGCGCCGTCAACGGACGGGTCGCCAGGAAATGCGCAAAGATGAATAGTGCAGAGGTCAGCATCGCCAGCGCGATGAAGCGCAGGCTCCCGAGCCGGGCGATCACCGGCCCGACGCCGACCAGATAGCAGGCGTAGAGAAACGAGCTCGCGAACACCAGCGCGGCGCCGAGCCAGATCGCGCCTGGATCGCCGGCGAACTTCAGATCGCGCGCGAAGACGAGCAGGATCCCGACGTACGACAGCGCAAGGGCGACGACGATGCGGCCGGTGATCCGCTGCTTGAAGAAAATCGCCGACAGCACGACGACGATCGTCGGATAAAGGTAGAGCATCAGCCGTTCGAGCGCGGCGGTGACGTATTGCAGGCCCATGAAGTCGACCAGGCTCGACAGGTAGTAACCGATGAAGCCGAGCCAGGCGATCGACAGCCAGTCGCGCCTCGCGAGCGGCTTCGTCTCGGTTGCGCGGGTCGCCCACCACGCCATGACGGCGAAAAAAGGCGCCGAGTAGATCATGCGCAGCGTCAGCAGGGTGACCGCGTCGATTGGCGTCAACGCGTAAGCCAGCTTGATCAGTATCGCCTTGAAGGCGAAACCGAACACGCCAACGATGGCGAACGCCGGACCGATGAGGTCGCCGCCGCCACCGCGGCGAAATCCGGCTAATCCCAACGCACGAGGCCGGCGTACGCCGTGCCGAGGATCACCAGCCCGAAGGCGATCCGGTACCAGGCGAACGGAACGAAATCGTGGTGGGCGACATAACGCAACAGGGCGCGAATGGTGAAAAACGCGCTGACAAAGGCGACGCCGAAGCCCACGGCTATCATCGACAGGTCGCCGGTCGACAGCAGATGGCGGTTCCTGACAAGGTCGTAGCCGGTAGCGGCGAACAGTGTCGGAATCGCCAGAAAAAACGAGAACTCGGTGGCGGCCTGCCGCGACAGGCCGAACAGCATTCCACCGATAATCGTTGCCCCGGACCGCGACGTGCCCGGGATCAGAGCCAGGGCCTGCGCGAAGCCGATCTTCAGCGCGTCCGGCCAACGCAACTCATCGACGCTTTGAATGCGCACGCAGTCGGGCCTCGACTGCTGGCGCCGCTCGGCCCAGAGGATGACCAGCGCTCCCACGATGAATGCGCCGGCGACGGGAACCGGCGCGAACAGACGCGCCTTGATCGCGCCGCCGAAGGCGAGCCCCAGCACTGCGGCGGGCAGGAACGCAATCAGGAGGTTCAGCACGAAGCGCTGTGCGCCGCGATCGCGCGGCAGCCCACGAGCGACGGCGAAAAGCCTCGCCCGATATTCCCAGCAGACGGCGAGGATGGCGCCCGCCTGGATGACGATCTCGAACAGTTTCGCCCGCTCGCCGGTGAAATTCAGCAGCGAGCCGGCGACGATCAGATGGCCGGTCGACGACACCGGCAGAAATTCGGTCAGGCCCTCGACGAGGCCGAGGATGGTTGCAACGAAAAGATCGTACGCGCTCATCGGTCCCGGACAAAAAAGGCCGGGCGGCTCACGCCGCCCGGCCGGTGCCCTGCAGTGGGGGATCGGCTTTTATGGCCCGGCCCCGATTGTACGCCGATGCAGCGGTCAGGCGAGGCGGGCACCGCGCCGTGCAGCCTTGCGCGCAACAGTCGCGGATGCCGCGGGCAACACCTCATCGACGCCCACCACCGCGCCCGAGTGTGTCGAACGATAGCCGGACAGCGCGCCGATCAGCGCGCGGCAAGGCGCGCTTCCGAGGTAGTCGATCAGCGCGATCACTCGCGGGTCGTGCAAATGATCGCGGCGCAGCGCCAGGCAGTACTGCTCGGTTGCCAGCGGCACGAACTCCAGTCGGTATTGCGCGGCGGCGGCCTCGATGCCGAACCCGACGTCAGCCTGGCCGGCGGCGATCGTCGCCGCTACGGCGAGATGAGTGAACTCCTCCTGGTCGTAGCCGACGATGCGAGCAGGCGCGATCTTGGCGGCACGCAGCAGGCGATCGAACAGGAGGCGCGTTCCCGACGCCGGCTGGCGGTTGACAAGGCGCGGACCGCCGGGCAGGTCGTCCAATGTGCGGATGGCCAGCGGATTTCCCGGCGACAGCAGCAGACCCTGGCGCCGCTCGGCGAAACGGATGATCGCGTGCCGATGCGGATTCAACCTCTGGCGGTACGGGGCAACGAGCTCGGCGCCGGCGCGGCCATCGACATGGAACCCGGCAAGCTCGCACCGCTCGGCGATCAGCGCATCGATGCTGTCGATGCTGCCGCGAAATTGAACATCGAGCTGGACGACGCCTGCATCGTTGACCGCATCGCGGACCGCAGCCAGCGCAAGATCGTGGCTTGCGCTGATCGTCAGTCGTCCAGGATCGGCAGGCGCAAGGCCGAGCTGGCGATCGAGCCGCTCGCGCAACTTCGCGCACTGCGGGTCCAGCGCGGCGCGGACTTCATCGTCGCACCGCAACAGCAATTCGCCGAGCTCGGTGAGCCGGGTCCCGCGTCCGCGCGTCTTGTCTATCAGCGGCCGCCTAAGCTCGGCGCTCCAGCTTTCGAGCAAGCCCCAGCCGTTGCGATAGGAAATGCCCAGCGCCGCGCTGGCGCGCTGGATCGAACCCAGATCCCTTATCGCGCGCAGCAGCTGGAGCAACAGCGGCGCGGCGCGAGCCCGCTCGCCTGCCAGCCATGCCACCGCGATTTCGATCTTGGCCATTGCCGCATGCACCGGGCCACGCGAAGCGTGCCCTCAGGTTGCCGGCGCCGGCGGTGCTGCGGGTGCGGCAAAGACCCAGAAATCGTCCTGGGGGAGTTCCAGATAGCAGTCGCTGCCACCGGCATCGGGAACCGGCGTCCCGTAGCAACGCAGCCGCATCGCACCGAGCTTGAACAGATTCTCCTTGCGATCGCCAAGGAACATTCCTGTGACTAGCTCGGTGCGCAACCGATTGTCGCCGGCGCCGTTGGCGATCCGTGTCCGCTCGAGGCGAATGATGCCGGTGGCAGGGTCGCCGGCCTTCAGCGCGCCGCGCGCGGCGCCCCAAAGGCGCCAGCCTTCGCCTTCGAGCAGCGCGCGACCATCGGTAATTTGTGTTACCCGGCCCGACAGGTGGTTGTTGCTGCCCATGAACTCGGCGGTGAATTGCGTCTGGGGTCGGTTGTATAGCTCCTCGGGCGTGCCCTGCTGCTCGATCCGGCCGGCATTGAGCAGCAGGATCTTGTCCGACATCGCCATCGCTTCGGTCTGGTCGTGCGTGACCACCAGTGCGGAAAGTCCGAGGCGCACGATCAGCTCGCGCAGCCAGGCCCGCGCTTCCTCGCGCAGCTTCGCGTCCAGATTGGACAAAGGCTCGTCCATCAGAACTACCGGCGGGTTGTACACCAGCGCGCGAGCAATCGCGACGCGCTGCTGCTGCCCGCCGGAAAGCTGGTGCGGCAGACGCGCCGCCAGCGCGCTCAAGCCCAGATTCGTTAGCGCCTGATTGACGCGGCTGTCGATCTCGCTGGCCGGTATGCCGCGCAAGCGCAGGCCGTACGCGACATTGTCGAAGACGCTGCGATGCGGCCACAGCGCGTACGACTGGAAGACCAGGCCCAGATTGCGCTTTTCCACTGGCATTTCGATGGCGCCGGCGCCGTCATAGAGCACCGTATCGCCGATCGCGATTCGACCCCGGCTCGGCTGCTCGAGACCGGCGACCGAGCGCAGCAGGGTCGTCTTGCCGCTGCCGGAGGCGCCCAGCAGCGCGACCACTTCACCCGGGTTCAATGTCATCGAGACGCCCTGGAGAATCTTGTTGTCGCCGTATTGCAGATGCAGATCGTCGACGATGAGCTTGCTGGCGGGTTTATTCATGGAGACGGACTCCGAAGCGCAGCGCCGCCGCGAGACCGACGGCAACCAGCGCAATGTTGATCAGCGACAGCGCGGCGACCTGGTCGATCGCGCCGGCGCCCCACAGCGAAACGAGCATCGAGCCGATGACTTCGGTGCCCTGCCCGAGCAGGTACACGCCGGTCGAGTATTCGCGCTCGAAGATCATGAACACCAGCAGCCAGCTCGCCAGCAATCCGAACCGGATCAGCGGCAATGTCACCTCGCGCATCACCTGAGCGCGCGATGCGCCGGCGGTGCTCGCCGCCTCCTCGAGCTCCGGCCCGATCTGCAAGAGCGCGCTGGAAATCAGTCGCAGGCCGTAGGCCAGCCACACGACGGTGTAGGCGAGCCACACCGAGAACACCGTGTTGCGCAGCTCCTTGAGTCCCGGCACGAACAGGAAGATCCACAGGAACGCGAGACCCGCCAGCAGTCCCGGCACCGCGCGCGGAATAAGCACCAGGTAGTCGAGCACCCGGGCGATGCCGCCCTGCTGGCGGTGGCCGGCCAGCCCGATCGCCGTGTAGCAGGCGACCGCGAGCCCTCCGCCGATCGTGCCGATCAGGAAGGTATTGACGATGGCGCGCACCTGATCGCTCTGGTCGAACACCTGCTGGAAGTTGGCGAGCGTCAGCACGTCGCCGAGCTTGATGCCTTCGCCCCATTGCTCGACGAACGCGCGCAGCGCGATGCCCGAGATCGGCACGACGATGGTGAATATCAGCCACAGCGCGACGATCGCCAGCGCCAGCCACTTCCACGCGCCGAGCGGCAACAGCTTCTGCCGCGTCGCCTTGCCCTTTACCGAGACGTACTTGCCCGCGGTCTTCAGCAGCCAGCGCTGCAACAGGACCAGCGGAAAGGTGATCGCGACGATGCACACCGCAACCGCCGCCATCAGGTGATACGAGGGAGTACCCAGCTTGTTGGTCAGCTTGTACAGGTAGGTAGACAGCACCAGGTGTCCTTCGGGATCCCCGAGCACCAGCGGCAATCCGAACAGCTCGAAGCCGAGGAAGAAGACCAGCACTCCGGCGTAGAGCAGCGCCGGCATCGTCATCGGCAGGCTGACGTTGAGCGCTACCTTCAGCGGATTGGCGCCGACGACCCGCGCCGCCTCCTCGACGTCCGAGCCCAGGCTCTTCAGCGCGGCGGAAGAATACAGATAGACGTGCGGCACGTGCGTCAGCCCGGCGATGACGGCGATGCTGGTCAGCGAGTACACGTTCCATGGCACGTCGCCGACGAGCTGCTTGGCCCACAGCGAATAGAAGCCGACCGGCCCCATCGACACGACGTAGCCGAACGCCAGCACCATCGGCGAGACGAACACCGGTATCAGCACCAGCACTTCGATGATCCGTTGCGCGGGAAGATCGGTGCGGGTCAGCAGGAACGCCAGCGCGGCGCCCATCGGCAGCGCAATCAGCACCATGCCCGCGGCGATCACGACCGAATTGAAGAGCGACGTCCAGAAATCGGGATCGGCGAATATGAACGCGTAAGCGTCGACGCCGAGGTGGCGTTGCGGATTGAAGAACGGCGCGTTGAGAAAGCTTTGCCAGAAAATCAGCGCCAGCGGAGTGAGCACCACCAGGGCGGTGATCGCGACGACCGACGTGCGCGGCAAGCTGAAGCTGCGGGCGATCATCGTTGGTGGGTCTTGGTTTCCATCCCGGGGTCCCGCCCGCAGCTCTTCGGTCCCGACATTGCCCGCCGCCCGATTTCCGGGTCAGGCGGACTCGAACTCGACTACGCCATCGGTCTCACTTGCGCGCGAGCGCCGTCTGCCATTGCTTGAGGAAAGCGAGTCTCTTGGTCTGGTCGAGCCCTTGCAGCAGATCGTCGCTGACCGCGATCGGCTTGACCGCGCTCCCGAGGTCCTTCGAGAACCCGATGCCCGAGTCCTTGCCGGTCATGTCCGTGCGAACCGAGTAGAGCTCGGCCTGCTCGGCGGCGATCGTCTGTCCGCGCTTGGACAGAACGTAGTCGAGCCACAGCCGGCCAGCGTTCGGGTTCTTGGCGTTCTTCGATACGAAGATCAGCCGCGACAGCACCAGGTTGTAGTCGGTGGTGAAAGCGACGCCGAGCGATGGGTCTTTTTTCGCCCGCGTCAGCGCATAGGAGCCGAGCACGTTGTAGCCGAGCAGATTCTCGCCGGAGGACACGCGCTCCAGCATCGTGCCGGTCGACGACTGCACCTTGAGGCTGCGCGCGCCCAGCGCCTTGACCAGGTCCCAGAACTGCGGATCAAGCTTGGCGTCCTGGTTGGCGAGCATGAAGCCCACGCCCGACTTCTCCGGATCGTACGCGGTGATCTTGTTCTGGTACTTGTCACCCTTGGTGTTCAGCAGCTTTGCCAGATCGGCGTGCGTCTTCGGCACTTCTTCGGCTGGAACCAGACGCTTGTTGTAGACGATCGCGATCGGCTCGAACGTCGTCGCGTAGATCGTGTCCTTCCAGTGCGCCCAGGCGGGCAGCGCCGCCGCTTCCGGCGACTTGTAGACGGCCGCCAGGCCGTCTGCCGCCAGCTTCATCTGCAGGTCCATCGACGAGCTCCACACCGCGTCGGCCGACGCCGCGTTGGCGGCGCTTTCGCTGATGTAGCGGTTGTAGACCTCGGTCGAGTTGAGGTCCGTGTATTCGACCTTCACTCCCGGAAACGCCGCCTCGAAGTCCTTGATCAGCGGCGTGACCAGCTTGGCGTCGGTGGTCGAGTAGACGACGACCTTACCTTCCTTTTTTGCGCCGTCGACGATGGTTTTGTAATCGGCCGGATAGCCGGCAGGAACCTGCGCCTGGGCGCTTGCTGCAAGCGCGATTGCGCCAAAGACGAGCGACAAAATCCCGGTCAAGCGCATTGCGAACTCCTCGTGATATCTAGAGGTGCGCGCGCCATAGGACGTCGACGAGCGCTCTGACGGAAGTTTACACCGTTCCGGCCGCACGGGCGCCGGGCGGCGACGGCGTCGGATCGGCCGGGCGCCCGGCGGGTCCGCGGTCGATGATCGCCGCTTTCAGGCGTCGCGATTCAGGCGCGAAATGGCGGCCTTCACCGATTCGATCTCGTCCCGGAGCTCGGCGACGCTTTGCTTGAGCGCGTCGATTTCCGTCCGCAGCGCGTCGTGGCGCGGCGGCGTCGCGTGCGAGTCGATATCGGCGGACGCGTCGGCCGGCGTTCCCGACAACAGGTGCATCCAGCGATTTTCGCGTGCGCCGGGCAGTCTCGGCATCATGACTACCAGCGCTCCGGCGCCGCGCTCCGCGAGCTCGTTCAGGAATCCTTCGACCGCCGAGCCGTCGGCGAACCGGTGCAGGCGATCGGAATTGATGCGTAGCTCGCCGACCGTTTGCGGTCCGCGCAGCATCATCGTCGCGAGCAGCGCGACGGCTTGCGAAGGCAGCGCCAGCACACGCTCGACGTTGTGGGCGTAGCGCATCACCCGGCCGCCGCTCGATTCGACGACCAGCGAGTCTCCGCGCAGGCGGTCGATGCCGGCCTGAACCTCGCTCTCGGTCGCGTGCAGCACCGGATCGCGGCTGGTCTTCTGATTGCATCCTGCGGTCAGCGCGTTGAGGCTGAGCGGATAGATGTCCGGCACAGTGTGCTGCTTTTCGACAAGCACGCCGAGAATGCGCGCCTCCAGCAGCGACAATGTCGGTACCGCGGCGCTCATCGCTTCGCTCGTGGCGCAACGCGTCGTCCGACCCTCCTCACTTGCGGCCGTATTTCCCGGTGAATGTCGCCTTGCCGATGCTGCTGGTGTTGATCATGAAGCCCACCAGCGCTCCGCTCGCGTCCTGGTCGGCGTCGATATGGTCGACCTTCAGCGCGTGGATCGTGAAAATGTAGCGGTGCGGCCGATCGCCCGGCGGCGGACAGGGCCCGCCGTAGCCGGGCTTGCCGAAATCGGTGCGCGACTGGATGACGCCGCGCGGCGCCTTGCCGCTCGCCGGATCGCCGGCACCCGCGGGGAGCGCATTGACGTCGGCGGGGATGTTGAACATCACCCAGTGCCACCAGCCGCTGCCTGTCGGTGCGTCGGGATCGTAGACGGTCAGCGCGAAGCTTTTCGTGCCCGCGGGCGCACCCTTCCATGCCAGCGAAGGCGAAACATTGCCGCCGTCGCAGCCGAAGCCCTTGAACACCTGCGCTTCGGCGATCGTCGCGCCCGGTTTTATTTCCGCGCTCGACAGCGTGAACGATCCGGCGGCAAACGCGCCGGCCGGCAGCAGCGCGATGACCAACAGCAAGCGGCGAAGCATGGTGCCTCCTTCGGACAGGTTGAGCGCAAAAGGCGTAAGTCTAAACCGGCCGCGTCCGGTGCGGAATGCGCGGCATCGCTTCGAAGGCGCCCGCCTGGCGGGCGTTGCGCTATGATGCCCGGTTGAACGAGCCTCGCTCGCCAGCACTTTCCAAGACCCTCATGGCCAACGCTCCCGAAGTCACCAACATGGCGCTGTTCTGCGATTTCGAGAACGTCGCACTCGGCGTCCAGGACGCCAAGTACGAGCGGTTCGACATCGGCAAGGTGCTCGAGCGCCTGCTGCTCAAGGGCAGCATCGTCGTCAAGAAGGCCTACTGCGACTGGGACCGCTACAAGGCGTTCAAGGCACCGATGCACGAAGCATCGTTCGAGCTGATCGAAATTCCGCACGTTCGCCAGTCGGGCAAGAATTCGGCCGACATTCGCATGGTGGTCGATGCACTCGATCTTTGCTATACCAAGTCGCACGTCGAGACTTTCGTGATCATCAGCGGCGACTCCGATTTCTCGCCGCTGGTGTCCAAGCTGCGCGAGAACAACAAGGTGGTGATCGGCGTCGGCGTCAAGAATTCGACCTCGGACCTGCTGATCGCGAATTGCGACGAGTTCATCTTTTACGACGACCTGGTGCGCGAGCAGAAAAAGGCGGAGTCGCGCAAGGCGGGCGCCAGGAAAGCGGCCGGGACGGGAGCCGCTAAGAAGAAAAGCGCCGAAGCGCCTCCCGGCCCCCCCGAAACCAGAGACTCGAGCGCGCCTCAAGCTCCGCGAGCGGATGCGAAGCAGGCAGACGCCGGACGGCAGCAGGAAGCGATCGACATTATCGTCAGCACCGTCGAGGCACTGATGTCCGAGCGGGGCGGCGACGACAAGATCTGGGGATCGATGGTCAAGCAGGCGGTCAAGCGAGTACGTCCCGGTTTCAATGAATCGTATTACGGCTTTCGATCGTTCAACGGCATGCTCGAAGCCGCCGAGCAGGCGGGAAGCCTTCGACTCGAACCCGACGAGAAGTCCGGCGGGTATATCGTGCGCCTAGCCGCGCACGAGGAATGAGCGTGATGTCTCGCGTCCTGACGAAGCTGACCGGCGTCCTGGCGCTGACGCTCGCGTTTTCCGCGATCGCATCGGCGGCCGAGGCCAATCTCACGGTTACTGTCGCCGGTCGGACGACGACCTACGCTCCGGCTAGCCTGCTGGGCATGCCGGCGGCGACCAGCATCACCATACCGAACGACGTCGCCTACAAGCGCGACATGAGCTTTCGCGCCGTGCCGGCGGCGAGCCTGCTCGAAGGTGTCGGGGCGGACGACACGCTGCGCTTTGTCGCCAGCGACGGCTTTGTCGCAACGCTTCCCGCGGCACTGCTATTGGCGCGGCAAGGCTCG
Source organism: Casimicrobiaceae bacterium (assembly GCA_036270955.1). Classification (GTDB taxonomy): domain Bacteria; phylum Pseudomonadota; class Gammaproteobacteria; order Burkholderiales; family Casimicrobiaceae; genus PALSA-1003. The sequence goes on from DATBBM010000037.1 coordinate 17,136, forward strand.
GTCGCGTATCTGGCGATCGAGCCGGTCGACGCGCCGTGGCCGCCGCTCAAGCCTGAGGGCGGCGCGAGCGCCGGGCCGTTCTACCTGGTGTGGGCCAACCCCGAGCGTGCTCGCATCACGCCGGAGCAGTGGCCCTACCAGGTTGCCCGCATCGAGGCTGTCGCACCGTTGGCCAAGCGCTATCCGATGCTGACTCCGGCGGTGTCGGCACACGACACGGTGCGGCGCGGGTACTCGGTGTTCGAAAAGAACTGCTCGGTCTGCCATACGCTGAACCTCGGCGGTGACGCGACCGTCGGCCCGGACCTGAATGTTCCGTACAACCCCACCGAATACATGCGCGTCGATGCACTGCGGCGGCTGATCCGCGATCCTCAGTCGCTGCGCCGCTGGCCGGGGGCCAAGATGCCCGCCTTCGAGACGCGGTTGCTGAGCGATCGCGATCTGACCGATCTGCTGGCCTATCTGCGGCACATGGCCGATAGAAAGGTCGCGGTGCCGGCAGGCAAATAGCGCTGGCCGGTTTCGCGCGGCGGCCTCATGCCTTACCGCTTCGCGGCCGACGCCGTCCTTGCGGCGCACCTGGCCTTCGTGCTGTTCGTGGTTTTCGGCGGCCTGCTGGTGTTGCAAAGACCGCGTCTCGCTTGGCTGCATCTTCCCGCGGTGGCGTGGGCCGCGTTCGTCGAGCTCAGCGGATCGATCTGCCCGCTGACGCCGCTCGAAGTCACGCTGCGTCGCGGCGCCGGCGAGGCCGGATACGGCGGCGACTTTGTCGAGCATTACCTGGTGGCGCTGATCTATCCAGCCGGGCTAACGCGCGAGCTGCAGATGGCGATGGGCGCTGCAGTGCTGCTGATCAACCTCGCCGTCTACTTGATCTTATGGCGCCGGGCGATCCGGCGCTGACCACTGCACCTTGAGCTTTTCCATAAGCCTGCGCGCGTTCGCCGGGGCCTCGACCTTGTCGGTATTGTCGAAGTAACAGAACACGTCGCGCTTGTCGCGGGCGTTGGCAGGATGTCGCGAGATGCGATCGATGCCGCGCGGCTCGCCGCCGCCGGCCCAGGCGCGGATGCGTTTCGCCCATCGCGCCAGCACCGGCTCGATATAGGCGCTGCGGTAGAGCTCCTCGTCGCCGTGCAGGCGGATGTAGATGAAATCCGCCGTCACGTCGCCCACCTGCGGCCATTTGCCCGCGGTGTCAGCGATCACCAGCGCGACGCCGTGCCGGCGCAACTGATCTAATAGCCCCGGATCGATGAAGCTTTCGTGGCGCACCTCCAGCGCGTGGCGCAAGCGGCGCAGCGGTCCGAAGGCAATTCGCGCGCGTCCGGTGACCCTGGCATCGTGCCGGCGGGCGAGTCTCGATGCGGCGTCCGTGTCCGGCGGCAACGACGCCAAAAATCGTTCGAGCAGCGCGGCGTCGTAGCGCATCGTCGGCGGCAGCTGCCAGAGGATCGGTCCGAGCTTTTCGCCCAGGTTGGCCACTCCCGAGGCGAAAAAATTGGCGAGCGGGGCGTCGATGTCGCGCAGCCGCTTGATGTGGGTGATGAAGCGCGGCGCCTTGACGCTGAAGACGAAGCCGGCCGGCGTCTCTTCGTACCAGGTCGCGTAGCTTTCCGGCCGCTGCAGCGAGTAGAACGAGCCGTTGAGCTCGATCGAGGGAAACACGCGCGAAGCAAACGCGAGCTCGCGGCGCTGCTGCAGTCCGTCCGGGTAAAACACGCCACGCCACGGCGGGTAGCGCCAGCCGGAGACGCCGATGCGGATGGCGGCTGTTGTGCTGGGAATCGTGGCGCTTTGCAAGGTGTGGCGGCTCTATCTCCTCCCGGGATCCAGTGCGCGGTCGAGTTGCTATGCCTTGCTGTAGATCTCCGCGCCTTTCTTCACGAACTCGATGGCCTTCGATTCCATGCCCTTTTCAAGCGCGGCCGACTCGTCGACGCCGAGCTTCGCCGCGTAGTCGCGCACGTCCTGCGTGATTTTCATCGAGCAGAAATGCGGGCCGCACATCGAGCAGAAGTGAGCGAGCTTGGCGCCGTGCTGCGGCAGGGTTTCGTCGTGGAATTCGCGCGCCTTGTCCGGATCGAGCCCGAGGTTGAACTGGTCCTCCCAGCGGAACTCGAAACGCGCCTTCGACAGCGCGTTGTCGCGAACCTGCGCGCCCGGATGTCCCTTGGCCAGATCGGCCGCATGCGCGGCGATCTTGTAGGCCATGATGCCGTCCTTGACGTCGGCCTTGTTAGGAAGACCCAGGTGCTCCTTCGGCGTCACGTAGCACAGCATCGCCGTGCCGTACCAGCCGATCATCGCGGCGCCGATCGCGGAGGTGATGTGATCGTAGCCGGGCGCGATGTCGGTGGTAAGCGGTCCCAGCGTATAGAACGGCGCTTCGCCGCACAGCCGCAGCTGCTCGTCCATGTTGTGCTTGATCAGATGCATCGGAACGTGCCCGGGGCCTTCGATCATCGTCTGCACGTCGTGCTTCCAGGCGACCTGCGTCAATTCGCCGAGCGTCGCGAGCTCAGCCATCTGCGCCTCGTCGTTGGCGTCGTAACCTGATCCCGGACGCAGTCCGTCGCCCAGGCTGAACGACACGTCGTAAGCCTTCATGATCTCGCAGATTTCCTCGAACCGCGTGTAGAGGAACGACTCCTTGTGATGGGCAAGGCACCATTTGGCCATGATCGAGCCGCCGCGGCTGACGATGCCGGTCATGCGCTTCGCAGTCAGCGGGATGTAGCGCAGCAGCACGCCGGCGTGGATGGTGAAGTAATCGACGCCCTGCTCGGCCTGCTCGATCAGCGTGTCGCGGTACATCTCCCAAGTCAGCTCCTCGGCCTTGCCGTCGACCTTTTCGAGCGCCTGGTAGATCGGCACCGTGCCGATCGGCACCGGCGAGTTGCGGATGATCCATTCGCGCGTCTCGTGGATGTTCTTGCCGGTCGAAAGATCCATGACCGTGTCGGCGCCCCATCGCGTCGCCCACGTCATCTTTTCGACTTCTTCCTGGATCGATGAGCTGACGGCCGAGTTGCCGATGTTGGCGTTGATCTTGACCAGGAAATTCCGCCCGATGATCATCGGCTCGGTTTCCGGGTGATTGATATTGGCCGGAATGATCGCGCGGCCGCGCGCGACTTCGGCACGGACGAACTCGGAGGTAATCACGTCGGGAATCGCCGCGCCGAAGCTCTGCCCCGGATGCTGGCGCGTGACCAGCCCGGGCAGCGAGCGCAGCATTTCCTCGCGTTTCAGGTTCTCGCGGATCGCGATGAATTCCATCTCCGGCGTGATGATGCCGCGCCGCGCGTAATGCATTTGCGAGACATTGGCGCCGGACTTCGCACGGCGCGGCCGGCGCTTGAGGTCGAATCGCATTCCGGCGAGCTCCGGATCGGCGAGGCGCGCCCGGCCATAGGCGGAAGTGAGACCATCGAGCACCACGCTGTCGCCGCGCTCCTCGATCCAGCGGGCGCGCAGCGGCGGCAGGCCGGAACGGATGTCGATCTTCGCCGCCGGGTCGGTGTAAGGACCGGACGTGTCGTAGACGGCGAGCGGCGGATTGACTTCGGCGCCGAACGACGCCGGGGTATCGGCTTGCGCGATCTCGCGCATCGGCACGCGCAGGTCGGGCCGCGACCCCTCGACGTAGATCTTGCGGGAATTGGGCAGCGGCTGCACCGCCGCATCGTCGACGTGCGCGTCGCGGGCGAAAAACTGGTCGTTGGCGTTCATGGTGCTCCTCTGCAGCAGCGGATCAAGCGGACAGGGGAGCGATACGAAGGCGAGGCACGCTTCCCTGCGCCGGCATTATCCGCACAGGTACCAAGGGTTTGATCTCACCGCCTCGTCTTGGAGTGCACGAGGGGACCCCTAGCGTCGAATCGAGGTTACGCTAAAGCGCTCGCGGCGGCAAGCGCGCAGGATCAGTCGGCCGCGGCGTGCGCGGGCTCTTCCTCTCGCGTCGCGCGTCGCGAGGCAAGCCATTGCTGAAGCCGTTCGAAGTACAAGTAGATCACCGGCGTGATGTAGAGGGTCAGCGCCTGCGAAACGACGAGGCCGCCGACGACCGCTAGGCCCAGCGGCCGCCGTGTTTCGCCGCCGGCCCCGAGTCCGAGCGCGATCGGCAAGCTCCCCATCAAGGCCGCCATCGTCGTCATCATGATCGGCCGGAACCGCGTCAAACACGCCTGGTAGATCGCCTCGGCGGGCGGTTTCGACTCATTGCGCTGCGCCTCGATCGCGAAGTCGATCATCATGATGGCGTTCTTCTTGACGATGCCGACCAGCATGATGATGCCGACGAAGGCGTACATGTTGAGCTCGACGCCGAATAGCAGCAGCGTCAGCAGCGCACCGAAGCCGGCCGTCGGCAACCCGGAAAGAATCGTCAGCGGATGAATGAAGCTCTCATACAGGATGCCCAGCACGAGGTAGATGACGAAAACCGAGAGCACGAGCAGGATGCCCATGCCGCGCAACGACGACTGGAACGCCTGCGCGGTGCCCTGGTAGACGCCGATGATCGTCGCGGGAGGGCGCATTTCCGCCATCGCCTTGTCGATGTCCTTGATCGCGTCGCCGATCGCGACTCCGGGCTTCAGGTCGAACGATATCGTCACGGCGGGCAGCTGGCCCAGATGGTTGATCGCGAGCGGCCCCACCGTCGGCCGCAACGTCGCCACGCTGTTGAGCGGCACCAGCGAGCCGCTTGCCGAGCGCACGTACAGCAAAGACAGGACCGAGGCGTCGGTCTGGTAGCGCGGCTGCAACTCCATCACGACCCAGTATTGATTGGTCGGCGCGTAGATCGTCGACACCTGGCGCTGGCCGTAGGCGTCGTACAAGGTGTTCTCGATCTCCTGTGCCGACACGCCCAGCGCCGACGCCTTGTTGCGGTCGATCTCGACGGTGACCTGCGGCTTGGCGATCTGCAGGTCGCTGGTCACGCCGACCAGCGCGGGAAGCGATTGCAGCTTCTCCTCGATCCGCGGCGCCCACTGGTAGAGCTCCGTCGTGTCGGTGCCCTGCAGCGTGTATTGGTACGAGCTCTTGGTGATCTGCCCGCCGATCCGAATCGCCGGGATGTTCTGCACGTAGGCCTTGATGCCGCTCACCCGCGACAGCGGTCCGCGCAGCTGCTGCACGACCTCGTCGGCGTTGGGACGGGTGTTGCGCGGGGTCAACGCGACGAAGATGCGCCCGACGTTGAGCGACGCGCTGGGACCGCCGGCGCCGACCGAGGACATCGCCCCTCCGACGTTGGGATTTTCCTTGACGATTTCAGCCACCTGGCGCTGCATCTGGGACATCGCCTGGAACGAGACGTCCTGGGCCGCCTCGGTGAACACCAGGATCTGGCCGTTGTCGTCGGCGGGCAGGAATCCCTTCGACATCGTGGCGAAAAGCACGCCGGTGCAGATGGCGACGCCCGCGAATGCCGCCAGCACCAGTCCCTGGTAACGCAGAGCCAGCGCAAGCGAGCGCCGGTAGCCGTCGAGCACCTTCTCGAACACGCGTTCGGAGAACGCATACACGCGGCCGTGCTTTCTCTTGTGCTCGTCGACCAGCATGCGGCTGCACAGCATCGGCGTCAGCGTCAGCGAAACGATGCCCGAGATCAGGACGGCGACGATGATCGTGACGGCGAATTCGCGCAACAGGCGGCCGAGAATGCCGCCCATGAACATCACCGGGATGAACACCGCGACCAGCGACAGCGTCATCGAGACGATGGTGAAGCCGATTTCCTTCGACCCGTCGAGCGTCGCCTGCATGCGCGATTTGCCCATTTCGATGTGGCGGGTGATGTTTTCCAGCATCACGATCGCGTCGTCGACGACGAAGCCGACGCACAGCGTCAAGGCCATCAGCGACAGGTTGTCGAGGCTGTAGTTGAACGCGTACATCAGCGCGAACGTGCCGATAATCGACAACGGCAGCGCAAGGCTGGGTATGATCGTCGCCGAAACGCTGCGCAGGAAGACGAAGATCACCGCCACGACCAGAACCAGGGCCAGCAGCAGCGACATCTGCACGTCGTGCACGGCCGCGCGGATCGAAACCGAGCGGTCGTAGAAGACGTTGAGCTGGATCGCCGGCGGCAATTGCGATTCGAAGGTCGGGAGTATCTTCCGGACCGCGTCGACGATCTCGATCGTATTGGTTCCCGGCTGGCGCTGCACCGCGAGCATGATCGCGCGCGTTCCGTTGTACCAGGCGGCAATCTTGTCGTTCTGCACGCTGTCGAACACGCGGCCGATCTCGTTCAGACGGACCGGCGCGCCGTTCCGATAGGCGACGATCATCGGCGCATAGGCCGCCGCATTCATCAGCTGCCCGGTCGCCTGGACCGAGGTCGCCTTGTCGCGCCCGTACAGCGTTCCGGTCGGCAGGTTGACGTTGCTGTTGGAAACCGCCTGCTCGACGTCGGTCAGCGCCAGGCCGCGGGTGGCCAGGGCGTTCGGGTCGAGCTGGATGCGCACCGCGTATTGCTGCGATCCGTACACGGCGACTTGCGCGACGCCGTTGATCGTCGAGATCTGCTGTGCAAGCAGGTTCTCTGCATAGTCGTCGACCGTCGATAGCGGCATCGTCGCCGACGACAGGACGATATTGAGGATAGGCGCGTCGGCCGGGTTGACCTTGCGCTGCGTCGGCGGGTTGGGCATCGACGAAGGCAGCGAGCGCGCCGCGGCGGCGATCGCCGACTGCACGTCTTGCGCCGCCGCATCGATGCTTCTATCGAGCGAAAACTGCATAGTGATCGTCGCGATGCCGTCCGTCGAAGCCGACGTCATCGAGTCGATGCCGGCGATCGTCGAGAACTGCTTTTCCAGCGGCGTCGCGACCGCCGACGCCATCGTGTCGGGGCTGGCGCCCGGCAGCTGCGCCTGCACCTGGATCGTCGGGAAATCGACGTTGGGCAGGGCGTTGACCGGCAGCAGCCGGTAGGCGATGACGCCGAAGATCAGGATGCCGGTCATCACCAGCACCGTCATCACCGGACGCCGGACGAAGATCTCCGCGATGTTCACGACGGCTGCGTTCCCTTGCCGAGGCTGACCCGGGTGCCGGGCGCCAACCGCAGCTGGCCGACGGTGACGACCTGGTCGCCCGGCTGCAGGCCGCTGGCGACGATCGTCTCATCACCCTCGGTCCGGGTGACCTTGATGTTGCGCAGCTCGACGGTCATGTCGGGCTTGACGACGTAGACGTACTGGCCGTTGGGACCGTTCTGCACCGCCGCCGACGGCGCGACGACGGCGTCCTTCTGGTCGTACAGGGTCATCACGACGTTGACGAACTGTCCGGGCCACAGTGCCTTGTCGACATTCGGAAATTCCGCCTTGAGCTTGATCGTGCCCGTCGTCATGTCGGCGCTGTTGTCGATGAAGGACAGCTTGCCCTTGATCAGCGGACGGGACGAGTTGGCGAATCCCGCCTGGACCTGCAGCACGCCGTCGGCCTGGAATTTCCGGATGTCCGGGATATGCTGCTCCGGCACCGAGAATGATGCGTACACCGGCACGATCTGATTGATCGTCACCAGCGGGTTGGTATCGTTGGCCTTTACCAGGTTCCCCTGCTGGATCGCGATCTTGCCGGCGTAACCGGTCACCGGCGACCGGATCGTGCAGTACTCCAGTTGCAGCCTCGCGCTCTCTATCGTCGCCTCGTCGCCGCGCACCGTGGCCGCCGCACTGTCCATGTTCGTCTTGACCTGCTCGTAGGCGTCGGCCGAGATGAAGTTCTTCTGCAGCAGGTCCTTGTAGCGCTTCTCCTGCTCGACCGCGCGATCGAGCAACGCCTTGTCCTTCAGAAGGCTGGCCTGCGCCTGCTTGAGCGTCGCGGCGAGCGGCCGCGGATCGATTTCGAACAGCAGCGCGCCCTTGGCGACCTCGTCGCCTTCCTTGAAGTGAACGCTGACGATCTGCCCGTCGACGCGCGCCTTGACCGCCACGGTCGTGAACGGCTCGACATTGCCGATCGCGACCAGGCGCACCGGCACCGTCTTGGCAATCACCGGCGCCGCGGTCACCGGAACGCTCGCGGGCGCTTTCTGCACGGCAGCCCGCGATTCCTTGTTGTACTGCGCGACGAGCCCGACCGCGACCGCCAGCACGACCAGCGCTGCGGCTAATGCAAGGAGGTTCTTTCGTCTTGGCATCTTTGGCCGTGTCTCGGACATCGCTGACGCGAGCTTCGTTCGGTCCTCGCGAATTGGCTGATGCCGCAGTTATCGGTCCGGGTGATCGGCAATCAGCTTTAGCCGGGCAGCCCTACATTGTCGCGCAATTGCCGGGCGCCGGGGCACCGCCGACACATCCTGTAACAGGGCAGCGTCCGGCGCGGCGCCATGTAGTCTACGGCCGGCGCGCAGGAGCGTTCGCTATAATCCGGCGAGCGAGACGCGCGGGTGTAGCTCAATGGTAGAGCAGAAGCTTCCCAAGCTTACGACGAGGGTTCGATTCCCTTCACCCGCTCCAATCCCGAGCGGCGCACGCGGCCGTCTGAAACCCAGCTGATCTACCGATGTCCAGCCCGCGAACCGCAGCGATTGCCGCCGCAGCATCCTGGTTCGATTCCGGAGCGATGTTTGCCGAGCTCAAACGCCGGGTCGCGTTCCGGACCGAAAGCCAGAATCCCGCCCGCGCGGCCGCGCTGGCGAGCTACCTGAACGAGGATATCGGCCCCAGTGTCGCGGGCTGCGGCTTCGAATGGGCGATCTGGCCGAATCCGGTCCCGGGGGCGCCGCCACTGCTGTTCGCAGAACGCCGCGAGGACGATGCGCTTCCGACGGTCCTAATTTACGGCCACGGCGATGTCGTCGCCGGTTACGACGAGCAATGGTCCGACGGACGCTCGCCGTGGGATCTGGCGGCCGCCGACGGCAGGTGGTATGGCCGCGGCACCGCCGACAACAAGGGCCAGCACACGATCAATCTGGCTGCGCTCGCGCGGATCCTGGCAAGTCGCGGCCGGCTCGGCTTCAACGCCAAATTGCTGCTCGAAATGGGCGAGGAGATCGGGTCGCCGGGCCTGCGCCAGACCTGCGAGCAGCGCCTGGAATGGCTGTCCGCCGACGTGCTGATCGCCTCGGATGGCCCCCGCCTGCGGGCCGCCGCGCCGACGATTTTCCTGGGCTCGCGCGGCGCATTCAATTTCGATCTTTCCGTCAGCTTGCGCGAAGGCGGCCATCACTCGGGCAACTGGGGCGGCTTGCTCGCCAATCCCGGGACCATCCTGGCCAATGCGATCGCCGCGCTGGTCGACGCGCGCGGCCGCATTCTGGTCGAGGCTCTGCGCCCCGCGCCGATTCCCGCCTCGGTCAGGGCCGCGCTGGAAGGAATCGAGCCGGGCGAGCCCGGCGGTCCGGCGATCGATCCGGACTGGGGCGAGCCGGCGCTGACACCCGCCGAGCGCGTCTTCGGCTGGAACGCGCTCGAGGTTCTTGCCTTTCGCACCGGGAATCCCGACCGGCCGGTCAACGCGATCCCGCCGCGCGCCAGCGCGCATCTGCAGCTGCGCTTTGTCGCCGGTTGCGACTGGCGCACGTTCGTTCCGGCGATGCGCGTGCATTTGGACGACCGGGGAATGGGGATCGTCGAGGTCCGGCAGGCGGCGACCGAGCCGATGGAAGCGACTCGGCTCGATCCCGCCGACCCGTGGGTACGCTGGGCGAGCGACTCGATCGCGGCGACCGTAGGCGCGCCGCCGGTCATATTGCCGAACCTGGGCGGTGCGCTGCCCAATGATTGCTTCGCCGACGTGCTCGGCTTGCCGACGATCTGGGTCCCGCATTCGTATCCGGCTTGCTCGCAGCACGCTCCGAACGAGCACATGCTCTCCGCGGTCGCCCGCGAAGGGCTGCAGATCATGACCGGTTTGTTCTGGGACTTGGGCGAAGCGGCAACGCCGCCGCGCCGCCGGCCCGTCGATCAGGGCCGGATGTAAGCCCAGCCCTGCTGCTGCCGCTGCATCAGCGTCACCACGCCGGCAGGCACGTAGCCTATGCCGCCCAACATGTCGGCATGAGTCAGTTTTTGTGCGCGCATCGTGTTCTCGCAGGCGACGACCTTGACGCCGGCTTTCCCCGCTTCCTCGACGCGATTGCCGACGACCGAATCGGACTTCAGCATGCCGATGCCGGGCCCGTAGGCGACGATTTCTATGTCGACGTTGGCCGCACCGAGGTCGGCCTGGATGTTGCGCGCATTGTTGAGCGCGAGGTTCCACTTCGCGGGCTCGGCGTCGCTCACCTGGATAACGACCCGGTTGCGCTGCGCATCGCCCGGCTGGACTGGCGTATTCGCAGCGCCGGCGCTGAGGGACAACGCCGAAACCAGCAGCGCCGCGGCGATCAAGCCCGAATGTCTGGCGATCATATTTTCTCCTGGGTATTGTCGATGCCCCGCGGCCATTCGCCTCCGGTGCTCCAGTCGAATTATCGCTGTTTTCGCGCTGTCGCAGCGGCGCTGCTGGCGGGCCCAAGCCGCGCCGGCTAAAATGACGAGTGACCCGACCCGCGCACATGCCGCTGGCGGCAGTCGCGCTGATCGTCACCGCGTGCGCCTGCTTCACCAGCATCGACGTCACCGTCAAGCACCTGAGCCAGCGCTACCCGGTACCGCTTCTGGTTTGGGCGCGCTGGGGCGTGCAGGCGCTGCTGATGTTTGCGCTGCTGGCGCCGACGATGCGGTGGAACCTGGTGCGCACGGCGCGTCCCGGACTGCACCTGGTGCGCGGCACGGTGCTGATCGCATCGTCGCTGTGTTTTTTTACCGCACTCAAATACCTGCCGCTGGCTGAAGCGACCGCGCTCAATTACACCAGCCCGATCCTGGTGACCCTGCTGGCCGGATGGCTGCTCGGCGAGCGCATCACCTTGCCGCGGTGGGGCTTCGCCGCGGCGGGCTTTGTCGGCATGCTGCTGATCGTGCGGCCCGGCAGCGGAATCCTCGACAGCGCGTCCTTCTTCGCGCTGGCCGCGGCGGCAGCCTACGCCGTCTACCAGATCCTCACCCGGAAACTTGTTGGCGAGGATCTGAGGGTATTGCTGTTCTATCCGTGCCTGTGCGCTACGGTGCTGATGTCGATCATTGTCGCGTTCGAGCACGACGACAACTGGTACCCGACGTCCGACCTGGCTTTGTTCCTCGGCATCGGCGTCATGGGCTCGATCGGACATTGGCTGTTCACGCGGGCGTTCCGCCTCGCCTCGGCGTCCGCGATCGCGCCGTTCACCTATGTCCAACTGGTGTTCTCGACGATCGCCGCCTGGGCGCTGTTCGGGACGTTTCCCGACGCCTGGGCGCTCGCCGGCATGGTCGTGATCGCCGGCAGCGGCGGCGTCCTGACCTGGTACGAGCGCTGGCGCGCGAGTCTCGCGCCGGCCGAGCCGGCCGCGGTCGACTGAGCCCGCCCCGATCGGCTAGAATTGGCCTGACCGCCTTACCAATCCGGCTGTCGCCGGCTTTTTCCCGAAGGAAAAACGATATGAGCACCGCATCTTGAACGCTGCCGCCCCCCGCATCGGTTTCATCGGCCTCGGACTGATGGGCCACGGCATTGCCAAAAATCTGATCGCCAAGGGGTTTCCATTGACGATCCGGGTCCACAGGAATCGCAAGCCTGCCGAGGACATACTCGCGGCCGGCGCCAAGGAGGTCAAGACCAGCGCCGATCTCGCCCGTGCGTCGGACATCGTGATCCTGTGCGTGACCGGCTCGCCGCAGATCGAGGAGATCGTCTATGGGCCCGACGGGATCCTCGGCGCGGCGCGCGACGGCTTGATCGTCGTCGACACCTCGACCGCCGAGCCCTCGTCGACGGCGAAGATACGCGACGACCTGGCGCCGAAGGGAACGCGGTATGTCGACGCGCCGCTGGCGCGCACGCCGAAGGAAGCCGAAGAGGGCCGGCTGAACACGATGGTCGGCGCCGACGACAAGACGTTTGCGCAACTGAAGCCGGTGTTATCCGCGTACTGCGAAAACGTCATTCATGTCGGCGGCCCGGGGCACGGGCACATGCTCAAGCTGGTCAACAATTTCATGGCGATGGCGATCGCGACGGCGACCGCCGAAGCCTGTGCCGCCTGCGCGAAGTCCGGGGTGTCGATCAAGAAGCTGCACGAGATCATCTCTGCCGGCGCAGTGAACTCCGGGATCTTCCAGATGACCGCCGGCAAGATGCTCGAAAGCGGCGATCTTTCCGGGCTCAGGTTCACGCTGGTCAACGCGATGAAGGACCTGCGCTACTACACCCACATGGTCGAGGCGCTGCCGTCGCCCGCAATCGTGGGCGAGGCCGTGCACCAGAGCCTGGTCAATGCCAACATGCTCGGGTTTGGCGACAAATACGTCGCCTCGCTGATCGAGGCGCAGGAAAAGCTCGCCGGCGTGAAGATCGTCGCGCGCTAACCCGGGCAGAATCCAAAGCCGGAGTCGGGCCGGATGCGGGCGGCCCCGGGCAGCGGTATGCTCGGATCAATCGGCAATCCGACAGGAGAAATGAGAGTCATGGCTGCGCCCTCCCTCTGGGACAATCCGCTCGGAACCGACGGCTTCGAGTTCGTCGAATACGCGGCACCCGATCCGGCGGCGCTCGGCCGCCTGTTCGAACAGATGGGCTTTGCGGCGATCGCCAAGCACCGCTCGAAAAACGTGCTGTTGTACCGGCAGGGCGACGTCAACTTCATCGTCAATGCCGAGCCCGGCAGCTTCGCGCAGGGCTTCGCGCGCGTGCACGGTCCGTCCATTTGCGCGATGGCTTTTCGCGTCAAGGACGCAGGCCGCGCGTACGCCAAGCTGATCGAGCAGGGCGCGTGGGGCGTCGAGGCGCATCCGGGGCCGATGGAGCTCAGCATCCCGGCGATCAAGGGCATCGGCGATTCGCTGATTTACCTGGTCGACCGCTATCCGGTCGACGGCACCGGCGTGTCGATCTACGACATCGACTTCGTGCCGATCGCGGGCGCCGGGCAGCGCCCGCAGGGCGCGGGTCTGGTGACGATCGACCATCTGACGCACAACGTGCACCGCGGCCGGATGGACGAATGGGCGAGCTTTTACGAACGCCTGTTCAATTTCCGCGAGGTCCGCTATTTCGACATCGAGGGCAAGCTGACGGGCCTAAAGAGCAAGGCGATGACCAGCCCCTGCGGAAAGATCCGGATTCCGATCAACGAGAGCTCGGACGACAAGAGCCAGATCCAGGAATACCTGGTCGCCTATCACGGCGAAGGCATCCAGCACATCGCGCTCGGCACCAGCGACATCTACGAAACCGTCCATACGCTGCGCCAGCGCGGCGTCGCGTTCCAGGACACGCCGGACACGTACTACGAGGCGCTGGCGACGCGGCTTCCGGGGCACCAGGAGGACACCGCCCGCCTGAAGAAGGAGCGCATCCTGCTCGACGGCGCGCCGGCCAAAAACGAAATGCTGCTGCAGATCTTTACCACGACCGTCATCGGACCGATCTTCTTCGAGATCATCCAGCGCAAGGGCAACGAAGGGTTCGGCGAAGGCAATTTCCGTGCGCTGTTCGAGTCGATCGAGCAGGACCAGATCCGGCGCGGCGTGCTCAAGGGCTGAAGCCCGCGGCGCGCGATGCGCCGGTTTCGACAAATGCTCTGACAGGACACGTGCTCACGCCTCTGGGTTTCCGCCTGCTGCGCCGTCTTGCCGACGGCGAAGTCCATTCCGGCGAAGCGCTCGCTAGCGCGGTCGGGATGTCGCGTGCGCGTGTGTCGCAGGTGCTGAAGGAAGCGGACACTGCCGGACTCAAGCTGGAACGCATCCGCGGCCGCGGCTACCGCCTGCACGATCCGCTGCCGTTTCTCGATCGCGACGCCATTGTGGCGGCGCTCGGGCCGGCGGCAAAAGCGGTGAAAGTGGAAGTCGTCGACACCGTCGATTCGACCAACAGCGAGCTCAACCGCCGCGCCGCGCGTGAAGACGTGCATCGCCGGCTGCTGATCGCCGAATGGCAGACCGCGGGTCGGGGGCGCCGTGGCCGCGGCTGGACCGCGGTAGCCGGCGGCAGCCTCACCTTTTCGCTCGGCTGGCGATTCGAGCATGGCGCGGGCTTTCTTGCGGGTCTGTCGCTCGCCGTCGGCGTGGCGCTCGCGCGCGCACTGGAAGGCGTGGGCATCGGCGGCGTCGAGCTCAAGTGGCCGAACGACCTCACCCATCGCTTCTGCAAGTTCGGCGGCATCCTGATAGAGCTTTCCGGCGATGCGCTCGGACCGTCGCTTGCGGTGATCGGCGTCGGGCTCAACGTGCGGCTGTCGCCCGCGGCGCGGCGCGGCATAGCGCAGCCGGTCACCGATCTCGCGACGATCGCGCACGGAGATGTCATCGATCGCAACCTGCTGCTGGCCGCGCTGGTGCGCGATTTGGCGGCGATGCTGGATCGCTACGCGGTCGACGGTTTCGCCCCGTTCATCCCCGAGTGGCAGCGACGAAATGCATTCCGCGGCAAGTCGGCGAAAATCATCCTGCCCGACGGCAGCACCGCGTCGGGCGACGTCGTCGGCGTCGACGCCAGCGGCGCCCTGGTGCTCGACCATCGCGGCCGGAGGCTGCGCTTTGTCACCGGCGAGGTTTCGCTGCGCCGGCCGTGACCGCGCTCATCGTGCACCAGCGCTCCGCTTCCGGCCGCGGTTCCGGTCGTGGATAATCGCCGCATCGCGCCGGCTTCGAGACTGGCAACGCAGATAACGTGAACGGGCCCCGATGAGAACGCTGGTCTTTCTTCTTCTGCTCGCCAACCTGAGCCTGTTCGGGTACATCAAGCTGGACAGCCTCGGCACCGGCGAGGGCGTTCGTTTATCCCAGCAGGTCCAGCCCGACAAGATCAAGCTGCTGACGCCGCAGGAAGTGGCGGCACTCGGGCCGGCCAAGGCCGCGTCGCTCGCCGACGTATGCGTCGAATGGGGCCCGCTGTCGGATACCGACCGCGGTCGCGCGCTGGCGAGCCTCGAGCCGCTGGATCTTTCCCGCCTGCTGACGCAGAAAAAAGTCGAGGTCATCGCCAGTTACTGGGTATTTCTTCCGCCGGCCGCCAATCGCGCCGCGGCCGACAAGCGCCTCGCCGAGCTCAGGGCCAGCGGCATAAAGGACGTCTCGGTCATCGACAGCGGGCCGCAACGCAACGCGATCTCGCTGGGTGTGTTCCGCGGCGAAGAGGCCGCCCGCAATCGACTCGCGTCGCTGCAGGCGCAGGGACTGGCCAACGCGAGGCTCGAGCCGCGAACGCAGTCGGTGCAGCAGACGATGCTGGTCGTGCGCGATCCGACGGCGCAGGCGATGGCGCGCCTGAAGGAACTGCAGAGCGAGTTCCCGGGCAGCGACACCAAGATCGGCTCGTGCGAGAAGCAGGCTTGAACGTCGCAGTGCATCCGACGAAGGCCGCGATGATTCGCGAGGCGACGACGGCGACCGACATGGCGCTCGCTCGCGCGCTGTTCGCCGAATACGCACGCTGGCTGAAGGTCGATCTGTGCTTTCAGGGTTTCGATGAGGAATTGCGCACACTGCCCGGCGCCTATGCGCCGCCGCACGGGCGGCTATTGCTGGCCGGAAGCGGCGCCGATGCGTTCGCGTGCATCGCATTGCGGCCGCTCGCTCACCCGGCGGTCGGCGAAATCAAGCGGCTGTACGTGCAGCCGGCGCAGCGCGGCGAGGGCTGGGGCAGGAGCCTCGTCGCCACGCTGGTTGCCGAGGCCCGCGCGATCGGCTACGAGGAGCTCAAGCTCGATACGCTGGACTGGATGGACGCCGCGCGTGCGCTGTACGAAGAGACCGGATTTCGTGCTTGCGCGCCGTACTACGTCAATCCGCTTCCGGGCGTCGTCTACATGTCGCTGAGGCTGCGCGGCGCCGGCGGCGCCTGACGCCGAACACGATGCCGCATCGGGCCTTTCTCGACGCGGATGAATCCGCCGCCCTCGAACAGGCGATTGCCGGGGTCGAGGCGCAAACCGGCGTGCAGCTCGTCACCGCGGTCATCGGCAAGGCCGACAGCTACGTCGAGTTGCCGTGGAAAGCCTTCGCGCTCGGTACAGCGCTTGCCGGCCTGGTGCTCGTCGTCGCCGACGCGCTGTCGCCGCGCTGGAGCGGGGCCGAGAATGCGCTGATCTTCGCGGTTGCGATCCTGGGTGCGGGTGCCGCCAGCGCGCTGCTTGCCGTCGTCGCACCGCGTTACGCGCGGATCTTTCTGCGCGCCAGCCGCCGCGACCTGGAGGTTCGTCACTACGCGCAGGCGTTTTTCCTGCGCCGCGAATTGTTCGCCACCCGCGGGCGGACGGGCGTTCTGCTGCTGGTGAGCCTGTTCGAGCGCAAGGTCGAAATTCTGGCCGACGTCGGTCTGCACGCGCGGTTCGATGCAGCCGACTGGCGGACCGTGATCGACGCGATGACGCCTCTGTTGCGCGAGCGCCGCTGCTTCGGTGCGCTGCGGCAGGGTGTCGCGCGCATCGAGACGCTGCTGCTCGCCAAGGGAATGACTGCGACGCGCGGCGGCAACGAGCTGTCCGACCGGCCGATTCAGGAGACGGGGGCGCGATGACGGCCGCGCGTTCGCTGGCCTGCGTCGCGTTCGTCTTCGCAGTGGGAGCTGCGTTCGCGGCCGACGTTCCCTATCTGACCGGACGCGTCGTCGACAACGCCGAGATCCTCACGCCGGCGACGCGCGACAAGCTGACGGCCGCGCTCAAGGCGCACGAAGACGCCAGCACCGACCAGATCGCCGTGCTGACGGTACCGACGATAGGCGGCGAAGCGATCGAGCAATACGCGACCCGTGTGTTCGATGCCTGGAAGCTCGGCCAGAAGGGCAAGGACAACGGCGTGCTGGTCATCGTCGTGCCGAACGATCGCAAGATGCGCATCGAAGTCGGCTACGGGCTCGAAGGCACCCTGACCGACGTCGCGTCGAGCCGCATCATTCGCGACCGGATGACGCCCCGCTTCAAGGAGGGCAATTACGACGGCGGCGTAAGCGACGGCGTCGATGCGATCATCGCGGAGCTCGAGGGCCGCGCCGAATCGGCGCCGGCAGGCGCGCCGGCGCCGAGCTCCGGCGGCGCGAAATCGCTCGTGCAGATCGAGGGGCCGGAGCTGGCGTGGCCGATGCGCATCCTGCTGGGTGCGTTCATTTTCGGCATCATCGGGATATTCACCGTCGTCGGCGTGATGACGCCGGGCGTCGGCTGGTTTCTGTACGTGTTCCTGATCCCGTTCTGGGCAATGTTTCCCATTATCATCGTCGGAGCGCGCGGAGCGCTGTGGCTTCTCGGTACCTACGTCGTCGCCTACCCGATCGCCAAGCTGATCCTGTCGCGGCAGCCGTGGTACCAGAAGGCGGCGAGCGATCTGAAGCGCAAGGGCAGCGCCAGCATCGGCGGATTCGTGATGAGCTCCGGCAGCGGCTCGTCCAGCGGATTCTCGTCGGGAGGCGGGGGCGGCTTCTCGGGCGGCGGAGGGAGTTCGGGCGGCGGAGGCAGCTCGGGCAGCTGGTAACTCTTCTAATGCGGAGTCGTCGCGCCCGTGGGTCGTCCGCGGCGGCGCAGCGCCGCTGCGCAGCAGGGGAATATGCATCGGTGCCACCTCCGGATATCATTGGCGGCCGGCAAGTTCCCTTACCCGCCATGACCGATCCGCAATCCGCCCCACGCTATGCCCTGAACCAGCCCCCCGTCGTCGGTGAAATGATCGACGGCGAGGTCATGGTCATCAATCTCGACACCGGCGTCTATTACAGCGTCACCGGCGCCGGCGCCGCCGTGTGGCCGATGCTGGTGGGAGGAGCGACCCGGCTGGAAATCAGCGACCGGGTTGCGCGGCACTATGGCGCGAGCGCTACGTCGGTCGAGCGCGACCTCGGCGTATTCATCGCGCGGCTGGCCGACGAGGCGATTCTGCGTCCGCGGCAGGACGACGCCGCGACCGCGTCGTTCGACGCGGCCGACGAATGGCCGGCGGCGACATATCCCGGATTCGGTTTCGAGCGTTATGAAGATATGCAGGCGCTGCTGGTCATCGACCCGGTGCACGAGGTCGGCGATTTCGGTTGGCCGTCGCGCAGCGCGGACGATAGCGGGAAAGCATGAGCGCTGCGTCGGACGCGGCGCCGGAGCTGTCGCTTCTCGCCGCGACCCTCGACAAAGCTGTCGCTCGCTTGCCTGCCGTGCCGCGGCTGTATCGGGTGGCCGGCGACCTGGTTGCGATTCGCGTCAATGAGCGGGCCGCGGCCCTGCTCGAGGCGTTCACTCCGATACGGGTGAGCGACGACGACGGCGGCGCTGTCGCGCTCGAGGTTTACATCTTCGACGCGGTCAGCGACAAGCTGGCGCTTCCCGACACCGCGATAACGCATCGCCGGGCCACGCAGACAGGTGGGCTCGGCGCGTTCGCCGCACCCGGAGCTCAGGCGTTTTTTCAACCGGACGCCGGAGTCCTATCGTTGTTCGATGCATCGCGGCGGCGCGCGTACTGCTGGCTGCGGGATTCGACGGCGTTACCGTACTACGAATTCGCCGCCCCATTGCGGCACCTGCTGCAGTGGTGGATGCTTTCGCGCGGCGGGGCGCTGCTGCATAGCGCCGCGGTCGGCACGCGCGACGGCGGCGTGCTGATCGCGGGCCCCAGCGGCAGCGGCAAGTCCACGACCGCGCTGGCATGCCAGGAAGCAGGGCTGGGATTTACCAGCGACGACTATGTGCTCGTCTCGTCCGGCGGACCGCCGACCGTGCACATGGCGTATTCGACGTCGAAGGTCGTGCGTGAAAGCCTGGGCGCGCACGACGCCTACCGCCGCCACTTTCGCAATCTCGAACGCGGCGACGAGAAACCGATGATGTTCATGCACGAGGTTGCGCCGCAGCGAGTCCTGCGGTCGTTTCCGCTTCGGGCGATCGTGGTGCCCGTCATTGCGCAGCGCAGCTCGACGCGGATTGTCGCGGCCAGCGCAGCCGAGGTCCTGCGCGCGCTCGCGCCAAGCTCGATTCTGCTGTTTCCGCTGGCCGGCGCGACCGCGTTCCATCGAATCGCGGCGATGTGCCGGGCAGTGCCCTGCTTGCGCGCGGAGCTTTCCGGCGACCCGCACGATGTCGCGGATGCATTTGCGCGCTTGCTTCGCCAGCCGGCGAGCGCGGGGATGGCCGCAGTCGCCTGATGCGTCTCAGCGTCGTCCTGCCGGTGTTCAACGGCGCCTCCTTTCTGCCCGCGGCGATCGACAGCGTACTCGCTCAGACCCGGCCGGCAGACGAGATCATCGCGGTCGACGACGGATCGACCGACGAGAGCCGGGCGATCCTGGCGCGATACCCGGCCGTCCGGGTCGTGAGCCAGGCCAATGCCGGCTGCGCTGCGGCGCGCAATGCGGGTGCCGGGCTGGCCGGCGGCGATGCGATCGCGTTCGTCGATCAGGACGACATCCAGTGCGTCGAGCGGTTCGCCCGGCAGATCGACGCGCTGCAGGCGGATCCGGGATTGGGCTTCGTCGTCTGCGCGCAGCAGAATTTTCTGAGCGAGAACATGATCCGGCCGCCGTCCTGGTGCGATCCGCGCATCCTGGCGGCGCCGCAACACGGGTTTGGCACGAACACGCTGTTGCTGCGGCGCGAAGTGTTTTCCAGGGTGGGGCTCTTCGACCCGGAAAAGGTGCCGATCGACGACTCCGACTGGCTGCTCCGGGCGCTTGACGGCGGCGAGCGCTATCTTCACCTCGATGCGCCGCTGGTGCGGCGACGCATCCACGATGCCAATCTCAGCGCCCGCCGCCACTTGCCGGGAGGCACGCACCTGATGGCGCGCACGCTGCATGAGTCGCTGCAGCGGCGCCGCGGTCGCGGCGAGACGCGATGAACGCGATCGACGTCGTCATCCCGGCGTTCAATGCCGCGCGTTACCTGGACGAAGCGCTGGCGAGCGTGCTGTCACAGGACCGTGCCGCGCACCGAATCATCGTCGTCGACGACGGATCGACCGACGGTACGGCCGACATCGCAGCGAGGTTCGGGGCTCCGGTCGAGATCGCGCGTCGCGACAACGGCGGCGCCGCCGCGGCGCGCAATGCGGGGATTGCGCGCTCGGCCGCGGCCGTCGTCGCCTTCCTTGACGCCGACGACCGCTGGACCCGGCACAAGCTGGCGCTTCAGGCCGCCGCGCTGGACGCCGATCCCGCGATCGATTTCGTCCTTTGCATGGTCCGCGCGTTTGCGAGCCCGGAGTTGCCGGATGCGGAACGGAGCGCGCTGGAGGTGCAGCAACCGAGGCCATTCGAGGGCTGGGTCGCCGGAGCTATGCTGATCCGACGCGCTTCGTTCGATCGCGTCGGCCCGTTCGCCGAAGATCTTCGCGTCGGAGAAGTCGTCGACTGGTTCAGCCGGGCGCGCCGGGCCGGCCTCAAACATCGGTTGATTCCCGAAGTACTGCTCGAACGGCGTCTGCATCGTCACAATACGACCTTGCAGGCCGCCCATCGTCGCGGTTATCTGCTCGCCGCCAAAAGGCATGTCGAGCGGCTGCGCAAGGACAGCGAAAGCGAAAACCGATGATCGGCGGCGGCTGGCAGCCGACGCCAGCACAGGAAGATCTGCTCGAAGTCGCCGTCGGCTCGGAAGCCCGGGCGCCCGCGGCGTGGCGATCGTGGCGCGAGCGGTTGGGGCCGCTCGGGCCCGAAGGTATCGACAACGGCAGCGCGCGTATCCTGCCGCTGATCAAACCGCGCTTGGCACTCCTTCCGCCCGACGACCCAATGCTGCCATTGATCGTCGGTTGTCACCGCCGCTCGCTCTACCATGGCCGCATGCTGCGGGCGCGGGCTGCCACCTTGCTCACCCTGCTCGCTCGCGCCGGCATCGCGACGATGGTATCGAAGGGAGGCGTGCTCGGAAGCGCTTATTACGGCGACCTCGGCCTGCGGCCGATGAACGACTTCGACGTGCTGGTGCCGCGCGGGCAGGCGCTCGACGCCATTCGCATATTGCTCGGTGCCGGATGGGCCAGCACGCAGCCGATGGCCGAAATGCTGCCGGACGCGTATCACAGCGCATGCTTCCAATCGCCGGACCGCCTCGACTTCGACCTGCACTGGCATCTGTTGCCGGAAGCATGCTTCGCCGATGCCGACGCGCCCGCCTGGCAGGCCGCAGAGGCGTACACGGTCGAAGGCGCGGCCACACGGGCGCCTTGCGCGACGGATCTGCTGGTGATCGTCTGCGCGCATGCCGCGCATTGGGCGCCGGTATCGCCTGCGCGCTGGGTCGCCGACGCGCTGGTGATCCTGCGCCGCGCGCCGGAGCGTATCGACTGGGCGAGAGTCGCGATGCTGGCGCAACGCTGGCACATCGTCCCGCATCTGTCCGACACACTCTCGTACCTCGCGCAGCGATGGGGTGCCGGCATTCCGCCCCCGCTGCTGAATGAGCTTCAGCACGCTTCGGTAGGAAGCGTCGATCGCCGCGCCTATGTGCTGCTCGGCCGCATGCCGGGCCGACTGACGTATCTGGGCCGGCCCTGGTTCCGCTATCGGGTGCGAACACGCGAACGCTCCGCGCTGGCCGCGTTGCCCGGCTTCGGCGAGTACCTGAAGATTACGCTCGGCCTCGCGAGCGGGGGCGCACTGATAGGCGAGATTTTTCGACGTTACCGGCGCTGGCGCGCCGACCGCGCGCGCGGGGCGCGCTAACGCGGCTGGCTTAGCGCCAATACTGCGAAGTGTTGCGCGCGGGCACCGCTATGCCACGGCAGCGCCTCGCAGCGAACGTCGCGATACCCGGCATCGCCGACGAGCGCGACGATCTCGTCCTCCGCGTACCATGTTATTTCCCGTCTGTCGTCCTCTCGTGCGAGGACGCCGGTGCGATCGCGTTGCTCGAAGCGGCTGTGGACGATGCTGCGCCGGCGCGGCACGTCGATCACGGTCTCGGAACGGCAGGCGATCTGCGACCCGTCGGCCGGCGCCAGCATCGAGAGCTCGACGATCGGCGCGCCCGGCGGATGGACGGCTTCCTCAGGCACGAACAGATCGAGCAGCAGCAGGCCGGGGTCGATCAGGTGGGCGCGGATGCGAAGCAGCGCATCGAGCGCCGCGACGCGGTCGGTAAGCGACTGAAATGTGCCGGCGGACATGAATGCGGCGCAGTAGCGGAACGGCAAGTTGAGCGTCGTGATGCTCTGCCGGAACAATTGGGTGCTTCGCCCGGCCGACTGCAGCCGAGCGCTGCAACGCGCGAGCGCCGCTTCCGACGAGTCGGCACCATGCACGTTGAATCCCGCCTCCAGCAGCGGGAGCAGCATACGTCCGCTCCCGGTCATCGCGTCGAGCAGCGTGCCGGCGTCGCGCGGCAAGCGTGACGCGTACCACGCGATCTCGGCGCTTTCGGCGCGAAGCGATGCAGCCGTCTCGAACGCGGCACGGAGCGCTCCGTCGCTCGACGCAGGCGCGGACGCGACGGCGCGTTGGCTAAATTGTCGGCGCGGCTGCTGCTGTCGCAATCGGGTCAGGCTCCGCCGAGCGCAGCGCGTCCGGCATCGGCGATCGCATCGATCCAGCGGTGTGCGGCCGGCACCGCGCCTGTCCAGCGCAGGAAGCCGTGGATCATGCCGGTGCAGCGGATCAGGCGAACCGTGATGCCCGCGGCTTCGAGCCTCGCCGCGTAGTCGAGCGCGTCATCGCGCAATACATCGAACTCGGCGACGGCGATCACTGCCTGCGGTAGCCCCGACAGATCGGCGGCGGCGAGCGGCGACAGTCCGACGGCGCTTTTCGCCGCGCCGGCGCGGTAAGCATCCCAGTACCAGGCCATCAGCGCCGCCGAAAGACTGTAGCCGGTGGCGAACTCGCGATACGACGGCCGCGAGCAGGTCGCGTCCAGCGCAGGATAGAGCAACAGCAGCAGGTTCGGCTGAACGGCGCCGTCGGAGCGCAGCCGCAAGGTCAGCGCCGCCGCGAGGCCACCGCCCGAGCTGTCGCCCCCGACGCCGAAGCGCATGCCATCGGCGCCGAGCATCTTCGCTTCGGCGCGGGCCCAGCGCCAGCCCGCTTCCAAGTCGTCCAGTGCCGCCGGATAGACGAACTCCGGCGCACAACGATAAGCGACGGCGACAAGCACGACGCGCAATCGATTGGCGAGGATGCGACACAGCCGGTCGTGGGAATCAAGCGAGCCCGTTACCCAGCCGCCGCCGTGCGCGTAGACGAGAAGCGGCAGCAGCTCGGCCGCGGCGGGCCGATAGATCCGCACCGGCACCGGATCGTTTTCTCCTGGAGCAAACGCATCGGTAATCGAGGCCACGGGCTCGGGTTCGCCGCCCAGCAGCACAGGCGCAGTCTCTGCGGCCGCACGCAGCTGCGCGATGTCGGGAGCTTCGGCGCCCACCGGGACGTTGAAGACCGTGTCGAGCAGACGCTGGATATCGGGGTCGAGCATCGTCGCCATCGGTGACCCAGTGCGACGATATTACCCGAATCGGTCCGTGCGGTTGCTACGCAGTTGACAACGGTGCGCTCAACCCTTACCTTAAAGCCAGCGCCGATTTGATTCGGGGGTAACTCCGCAGCTTGCGGGCGCTATACAAATACAGCTAAAGCGGCTTTCGCCCGAAACCCGCTCGGCGGCAAGCTGAACGGGTTTTTGTTTTTTTGGCCACAAGATGACGACGACCGACAAGACTGCGCTGCTGCAACGCCTGCTGCGCGAGCGGATTTTGATCCTCGACGGTGCGATGGGCACGATGATCCAGGCCGAGAAGCTCGGAGAGGCCGACTTTCGCGGCGCGCCTGCGTGCGGCCTCGGCGGCCATGCGCACGATCTGAAAGGCGACAACGACCTGCTGGTGCTGACGCAGCCGGCTGTGGTCGCCGCGATCCACAACGCCTTTCTCGAGGCCGGCGCCGACATCATCGAGACCAACACCTTCAACGCGACGCGCATCGCGCAATCCGATTACCGGCTGGAAACGAAGGTGCGCGACATCAATCTCGCGGCCGCGAGGATCGCGCGCGAATGCGCCGATGCCTGGACGAAGAAAACGCCGGACAAGCCGCGATTCGTCGCCGGCGC
>DATBBM010000038.1:0-4375 GCA_036270955.1 Casimicrobiaceae bacterium
GCGGCCAGCTCCCTTTTCAGAGCCTCGATGTTCTTCTCGTGAAGCGCCACTGCCTGGCGAAGGCGAGCGAGCCGATCGGCGTATTTCTGCGCATTGGCCTTTTCATCGGGCAGAGGTGGCGGCGTGCCATCGCCGTATGCGGCGCGGGCTTCGGCCAGCAGCTTTTCCTCGGTAGCGAGCTCGTCGGTCAGGACCTTGTTGCGCAGAATGTCGCGGCCCTTTTGCGTTCCTGCGTCGACCTTGGGAAACCCTGCAGGTGTAGGCGCCCTGCTTGTCGAACCGACCGCGCCCGGAACATTGAAGTAGGCGATGTTGCCGGTGCGTGTCGTGCACTTGTACATGCTGCCTTCGACCAGCGTCGGCTTGGACGAGCAGCCGGCGTCGTTCGCGCGATCGGAAAGCGCGGCTTGCGCGGCAGCGCCCATGCATGCGAACGCGCAGCAGCATCCGATGGCGGCGACGCGCACGAGCGCGGGGGGAAACGAGCACCGGGTCATCGGCGCAGTTTAGCAAAAAACCGGGAGCCGGCCGCCGCCCCGGCCCCGTCCAGCCGGTCTAGTCCGCCCTCAGGCGCTGTAATACATGTCGAACTCGACCGGATGGGTGGTCATGCGGAACCGCGTGACCTCCTCCATCTTGAGCGCGATGTAAGCATCGATCATGTCGTTGGAAAACACGCCGCCGCGGGTCAGGTACTCGCGGTCGCGATCGAGGTTGTCGAGCGCCTCGTCGAGCGACGCGCAAGGATGCGGCACCTTCGCGGCGACTTCCGGCGGCAGATCGTAAAGGTTCTTGTCGATAGGATCGCCGGGATGGATCTTGTTCTGCACGCCGTCGAGCCCCGCCATCAGCAGCGCGGCGAAGCAGAGGTACGGATTCGCCGTCGGATCGGGAAAGCGCACCTCGACGCGGCGTCCCTTCGGATTGCTGACGTACGGGATCCGGCACGCGGCCGAGCGGTTGCGCGCCGAATACGCGAGATTGATCGGCGCCTCGAATCCCGGCACCAGGCGCTTGTACGAATTTGTGCCCGGATTGGTGATCGCATTGAGCGACTTCGCGTGCTTTATCACGCCGCCGATGTAGAACAGCGCGAACTCGGACAATCCGGCGTAGCCGTTGCCCGCGAAAAGGTTCTGCCCGCCTTTCCATACCGACTGGTGCACGTGCATGCCCGAGCCGTTGTCGCCGACGATCGGCTTCGGCATGAACGTCGCGGTCTTGCCGTAGGTGTGGGCAACCATGTGGACCGTGTACTTGAGGATCTGCATCCAGTCGGCGCGCTTGACCAGGCTGTTGAACTTGGTGCCGATTTCGCACTGGCCGGCGGCGGCGACTTCGTGGTGGAACACCTCGACCTCGACCCCCTGCTCCTCGAGCGAGAGCGAGATCGCGTTGCGGATGTCCTGCAGCGAATCGACCGGCGGGACCGGGAAATAGCCGCCCTTGACCGGCGCGCGATGCGCCGAGTTTCCGCCTTCGAAATCGGTTCTTCCGGTCGACCACGGCGCTTCTTCCGACTCGATCTTGACGGCGCAACCCGACATGTCCACATGCCAGGTCACCGAATCGAAAATGAAGAATTCCGGCTCGGGACCGAAATACGCGGTGTCGCCGAGCCCGGTCGACTTCAGGTACGCCTCGGCGCGCTTGGCCAGCGAGCGCGGATCGCGATCATAGCCCTTGCCGTCGGTCGGCTCGACGACGTCGCAGGTGACATTGAGAGTGATCTCTTCGGTGAAAGGATCGATGCGAACGCTGTCGGCATCGGGCATCAGCAGCATGTCCGAGGCTTCGATGCCTTTCCAGCCGGCGATCGAGGAGCCGTCGAACGCGTGGCCGCTGTCGAACTTGTCCTGCGTGAATTGCTTCGCCGGGACCTGCACATGCTGCTCCTTGCCGCGCGTGTCGGTGAAGCGAAGATCAACGAACTTGACGTCCTTGTCCTTGATCATTTTCAGTACATCGGCGGATGCAGCCATGGGTTCTCCTTGGAATGGGCGTAGCGATTGAATTTGCTGCTTCGAAGCGGCGTGTTTCGCAGCGCATCAAAAAGCAGAAACTATGCCATAAGCGGGCGCCCTTGGCACCGGGCGGAACAAGGGCTTGCGGGGCTCAACTGCCCGATCGCCGCCATTGCCGCACCAAATCGATTCGCGCCGCCACTCGCATGCCATTGTATGGTGCGACGCGAGTGGCGGTGGCTCGCGCCGGACCGGAAGGGACCGGCCGCGCTATACTTTTCCGGTGAGCACGATCACTTCCCCCTGCCGCGAGTGCGGACGTTGCAGTTGCCGCGTCGCGCCCGGCGAGCGCTCGCGATGAGCGACGCCGCCGAATCGGTGCTGGCGGCCGGGCGTCGTCGTGCGGAAGAGGCCTCGCTGCCCTATTTCGGTGCCGTAACGCCGGCCGAAGCGATGACATTGCTCGAGTCGGACCCTGCGGCGCGGCTGATCGACGTGCGCACGCGCCCGGAATGGGACTATGTCGGTCGCGTCCCCGGCAGCGTGCTGATCGAATGGAATACCTATCCCGAAGGCGCCCGCAATCCGCAGTTCGTCGACGAGCTCCGCCGGACGATCGCCGAAACCGATGCGCCGGTCCTGTTTCTGTGCCGCAGCGGCCATCGTTCGGACAGCGCCGCGCGCGCGGCAACCGCGGCCGGATACACACGCGCGTTCAACGTATTGGAAGGATTCGAGGGCAACAAGGACGCCGACGGACACCGTGGAAACCTGGGCGGCTGGCGCAAAGCCGGCCTACCCTGGGTTCAGGGATAGAACAGGTAAACCTGATACCCCGCCTGCGAGGTCGTGCTCGCGTCGATAAACAGCTTGACCGCCAACTCGGCGTTGCCGGCGATGCCGGTGTCGAGGTTCGCCGCTCCGCTCAGGTATTCCCCGGGCGCAAACGCCCGGCGAACCACGATCTGGTCCTGCGCATTGGACAGGGTCAGCTCCAGGTACGGATAGCCAAGCGCATGCGCGGCGCGGTTGCGTATCGTCGCCGACAGAATCAGCAGGCCCTTGTGCGCCGGATCCGCCTGCAGGTCGGAGGCCTCGATGGACAGGCCGGAGATGTCCTGCAGCGGCTTCAACTGGCAATCGGCGAGGGCGCAAAGCCGGATCAGCGCGGGCTTGGTCTGCGGCCAGTGCGCGGCGATGGCGTCGCGGAAGTGGAACAGTGCCTGCGCGCCGAGGACGATCACCAGCACCGGAATTAGCAGGCCATATGCCCAGGCCGGGAGCCGCAGGCGCTGCCGCGCTTCGGACGCCGAGAAACGCGAGGCGTAAGCAAGCTCGGGATCGATCGAAGCCGCGGAATTCGCGCTGTCGGCCACCCCCGGCTCGCGGCGATCGTCGGTCTCCTCGTCGACCGGCGAGAGCGCCTGGGCGTTGCGCAAGGTCACCGTCGGCGGCCCAAGCTCCGCTTCGGAGAGCTGCGCCTCGTCGTCGGGCCCGCGCCGCCTGGGTGCCAGCGAAACCAGTGCGAGCTCGCCGTCGAACACCGTGCGGCAATGCCCGCAGCGCACCTGCCCTTCGCGCATCGCGAGCTGCTGCGAGCTCACGCGAAAAATCGTCTTGCAGCCGGGGCAGCGCGTGTATTTTTCTTCAGCCACCATCACGCCTCGACTTCATTGCCCTCGTGTCCCGCCGACCGGTCAATGCCACCCATCCGTCGTCGGTTCCCCATGCGGCGAGTTTAAACCATCGGCGATACGCGCCGCGCACGGCGGCGGCCTGGTCTTCGAGAATGCCGGAAAGCACGATCGCGCCGCCGTCCCGGACACGCGCCGCGAGCACCGGCGCGAGCAGCCGCAGCGGGTTGGCCAGGATATTGGCGACGACGACGTCGACCTTGCCCGGCGCAAGCGCATCGGGAAGCGCGAACCGCACGGTGACCCCGTTGCGCTCCGCATTGGCGCGGCTGGCTTCGATCGCCTGTGGGTCCACGTCGGTTCCGGTCACGTCCGCCGCGCCGAGCTTGGCGGCGGCGATCGCGAGAATGCCCGAGCCGCAACCATAATCGAGCACCGATTGTCCCGGCTCCAGGTGCGCGGCAAGCCAGCGTAGGCAAAGCCGCGTCGTCGGGTGGCTTCCGGTGCCGAACGCAAGGCCGGGGTCGAGCTCGAGATTGATCGCCGTCGCATCGACCGGCTCGCACCACGAGGGTATGACCCACAGTCGATCGGCAACTTGCAGCGGCCCGAACTGCGCCTGCGTGCGTCGCACCCAATCCTGCTCGGACAAGGTTTCCAGCGTGAATGTCGGCGTCGCCAGGCCGAGCGCCGTCGCGGCGCGGCGAACGCTGGCTTCGATATCGGCGTCCGCGGCGAATAGCGCGGTCAGCCGGCAGAGCGCCCACAGACCGCCGG
>DATBBM010000039.1:0-41659 GCA_036270955.1 Casimicrobiaceae bacterium
TACTGCGGCGCGGCGACGCCACCGGGAACCTGGGCCAGAGTCTCTTGCGATCCGAGGCGTAGAAGCGGTGACATAGCGTGGCTGGGACCCGCCGCCAGCGCCGATGACGCAAACGCCGCAACACCCAGGACGCAAACGCCGATGCGCCCAACGCAGCGCAGGATACGATCAACAATCATGGAAAGTCCTCCTTAAGAACATGATATGGATGACGGCCGATGCAACGCAGAGAGGTGCAAATGAATCGCCTGTGCAAGTCTTGCGATAACAATTCTCGGGATTTGATGGCGATGTGCGGCGGCCGAACGCGCGGACATTAATCCGCGCGTATTGAATCGGTCAAGAACAATTACAATTTTTTTTCGATTGATCGATAATTGTCATCGAAGCTGACATCGTGCTGACAACTTTTGCGTTGCGATGCCTCCAATCAAATGACAGCGGTGTCTCGTGTTGCGTCTTCAGAACAGATCCGAAAGCGTTGAAGTGACACGCCGATTCGCGTTGCTTTTCGGCGCCGCTGTGGCTTTGGCGCTGGTAGGCCCGGCGCAGGCCGACGTGCCTGCCTGCAAAATGATCCAGATCGCCGACCTGCCAGTGCGGGTGGTCAGAAACAAGCTGATCGCCGACGGCATGATCAACGGTCAGAAGACCGGCGTCGTTCTCGATACGGGAGCGACGATAACGCTCATCCTGCGACCGGCGACGGATCGCCTCGGACTGCAGCGACAGGAAGCCAGAGGCTACCGATTATTCGGCGTGGGCGGCGAGAGCAAAGCCGAATCGGTGCTTATCGACGATTTCCGGCTCGGCCAGGCTTCGCGCAAAGGTTGGCGCATGCTGGTGGCGGGTGAGCATCCGGTAACCGAAGACGCTGCAGTGCTTCTGGGCGAGGATTTTTTTTCCCAGGTCGATGTTGAATTCGATCTGGCCCACAATGCCGTGCGCTTGTTCCAGCCGAAGAATTGCGAAGGGGTTTCGTTGGCGTACTGGACTACCGAAGAGCCGAATGAGGTCGCGATCGATGCGATCTACGACTATCAGCCCCAGATTCTGCTGACGGTGCAGATCAATGGCCAGCCCGTGAGGGCAATGCTCGATTCAGGCGCCGGCGGATCGATATTGACGAAGGCCGATGCGGCCCGGGCGGGAGTCACGCCAGGAACGGCGGGAGTCGTCGCCGTGCAAAGCGGAACCGGCCTCGGCCCGAAGAAAGTCGATATGTGGCTCGGGGCGTTCGACAACGTCGTCATCGGGACCGAAAGCGTCAAGCACGCGCATATCTATTTCGGCGACCTGTACAAGCAGTCGACCTATGCGTCGATCGGCAGCCGTCTTTCGCAAAGCGCGGAAAAAGAGCAGCCGATGCTGCTCGGCGCCGATTTCCTCCGCGCCCATCGCGTCCTGGTCTCGCACAGCCAGCGCAAGATGTATTTCACCTACCTGGGCGGCCCGGTGTTCGTGCCGCCGCGCCCGCAGCAATCCGGCGCCGAGCCGCGCGGCGAAAACGATGTGCCGCCCAAGAGCGGCGACAAATGAGCATCGCGGCAGCCCTGCGGACCGGACAGACCATGGCGGCAACGGGAATCGACCGGTGACCAGGATTGCGGTACTCGATGATTGGCAGAAGGTGGCGCGGCGTAGCGCCGACTGGTCGGCGCTGATTGCGCGCGCCAACGTGCAATTTTTCGAAGCGCCGTTCGCCGATGAGAATGATGCAGCTCGCCGGCTGGCCGATTTCGACATCATCCTGGCCATCCGGGAGCGAACGCCGTTTCCGGCATCACTGGTCGCGCGACTGCCGAAGCTGAAGATGTTCGGGCTGACCGGCGCGCGGGCGGCGCTGATCGATACCGCGGCGATGATCGTGCGGGGCATCACGGTCTGCTACACCGGTGGCGGGCCGTCGGGTACTTCGACGGCGGAGCTCGGACTCGGACTGATGCTCGCCGCTGCCCGGCGGATTCCCGCCGGAGATGCCGGCGTGCGTGACGGGCGCTTTCAGGCGGGGACCGAAGCGGGCCAGATATTGGAAGGCAAGACGGTAGGCTTGATCGGGCTGGGCCGGATCGGTACGCGCATGGCGGTGTATTGCAGGGCGCTGGGGATGAACGTCCTGGCGTGGAGCCAGAACCTGAGCGCCGAGACAGCGTCCGCAGCCGGCGCGGTTCTCGTCCCCAAGGAGGAATTATTGTCCGGCGCCGACGTGGTCAGCCTGCATCTGCAGCTGTCGGATCGCACGCGCGGGATCCTCGGCGCGGCCGACCTCGCCCGCATGCGACCGGGCGCGATACTGGTCAACACCGCGCGGGCTCAGCTCATCGACGAAACTGCACTGATGGCGGCCATCGAGTCAGGCCGTCTGATCGCGGCGCTCGACGTCTTCTACCGCGAGCCGCTGCCTGCCGGCCATCCGCTGGTGCACGCATCCAATGTCGTGCTGACGCCGCACCTGGGATACAGCGTGATCGAGGTATACCGCGAGTATTATCAGCACGCCGTCGAAAACGCGCTGGCGTTTCTCGACGGCAAGCCGGTGCGGGTGCTGCAAGCTCCCGGGCGCTAGCCAGCCCAGCGAAGCGGCGCGCCGACCGTTCAGCGATCGGCGCGACCGCGATCAGGAAACCGTGCGCCGGCGCGCGACTCCCAGCATCGCGATGGCCAAGGCGACCAAGGCGATGCTGGCCGGCTCCGGCACTTGGATCACGCCGAACAGGCCGTGCGCCTCGTCGCCCGGTCCGGCCGAGAAGTAGATCGCCTGCGAGCTGCCGCCCTTGCCGTCATTGCCGGGGATCAGGCCCCAGAGGCCATCGATTTCCAGCGGCAACTGCCCGACGAACGCGTCGGTGTTCTTGTCAAAGGCGTTGATGCGTCCGTCGCCGAAATTGCCGACCAGGAGATCGCCGGCGAATTCGGCAAAGGACGCTGGCGCCAGCGCCAGCCCCCAGGGCGAATCCAGCGTACCATTCGAGGCGACCCTGCCGATGAAATTGCCTTGCAGACCGAAAGCGCTGACGAAGCCGTTGCCGGGCCCTGCCTCGTCGTCGCCGGTCGGCCCCACCTTCGCATACGTTACATATAGTGTGTCGCCGAGGTTCTGGATGTTAAACGGCGCGAAACCGCTGGGGATGCCGGGATCGGTGAAGGTTCCGGAGAGATCGGGGGCCGCGGCGTTGCCCTTGAGTACGTCGATCTTGCCGGTCGCGAAATTGGCGGAGTACAGATAAGCGTCGGTGCCGATGACCGAGATCGCCGTTCCTTTATAGCTGTTGCTCGCCGAAGCCGTCTGGAGCACCTCGGCATTCGTGCCGAGAGCGCCACGCCATCCGGAAATCGTTCCATCCTCGCTGACGAAAAGGAAATTGTCGCCGTTGAAATTGCCGGTGCCGGCTCCGATGTTGAATACCTGCCCCGTCACATTGCCGGCCCCGGGAATGGTCACCTCCAGGCCCACCTTGGTGGTAGCGTTGGTCAGCGGGTCGACCTGGTAAATCATCGACAAGCCGGCACCGTTGGACGAGACCCAGAACGGCGAGGTGGACGAGTGCGAGATTCCCCAGGCGTTCTTCAGGTTTGGGTCGGTGATCTGCGCCGGATTGGCCGATTGGTCGTCGGTCACCAAATTGGTCACGCTGAACGGAGTCGCCGCGGCCGGCAGGGCGAGAGCTAAGCCCAGTCCGAATATCGAACAAGCGCGGCCCATGGCGAAAGCGGGGCGGGAACGGGGAGTGATGGCGGCAGAGCTTGCCGTCGACCGGGTCGTCTTCATTGCGCCTCCTTGAATGGTCGAAATGCACGGTAGCAAACAAGGCGGACGCGGCGGCCATTCCGCGCGAATGCGCGAGCGGCGACAGAAAATTTCGGCGCGTGCGCTGAGCACGCCAGCGGTCGTGTAAATCCTACAAAGTCGCTATCGCGAAGACGCTTGGATAATGGTGTTCCAGCTTGGATCGCTTTGCACCTTCGCGACAGCGTCGGCGTTGCTCACGCCTTCGCGGAGCAGTTTCGCGGTCGCCGCGGCCGGCAACGGACGGCCGAGCATGAATCCCTGAACCGTTGTGCAGCCGAGGCTAAGCAACAGGTCGATCTGAGCCTGGGTTTCGACGCCTTCCGCCACGACGGCGAGCTTCAGGCTGTGTGCCATGGCGATGATTGCGCGGGTGATCGCGACGTCGCCCTCATTCTGGCCGGCGTCGCGGATGAACGATTGATCGAGCTTGAGCTTGTCCAGCGGCAGCCGTCTCAGATATGACAGTGACGAATAGCCGGTGCCAAAGTCGTCGATCGCGATCTTGACGCCCATCGCACGCAGCGCCGTCAGCGTGCGCAGCGCAAGATCGGCGTCGACCAGCAGCATCGATTCGGTGACCTCGAGCTCCAGGTAATCGAGCGGAACGCCGACGACCCGGGCGATCTCCTCGACTCTCTCGACGAGCGC
Source organism: Casimicrobiaceae bacterium (assembly GCA_036270955.1). Taxonomy (GTDB): domain Bacteria; phylum Pseudomonadota; class Gammaproteobacteria; order Burkholderiales; family Casimicrobiaceae; genus PALSA-1003. Next base: position 4,439 of record DATBBM010000039.1, read on the forward strand.
CGGATCGCTGAACTGGACACTCGACAGATTGACCGCGATCGTCACCGCCGGCAGCCCCTCCGCCAGCCACGCGTTGTGCTGGATCAGCGCCGCGACCAGCACCCATTCCCAGATCGCCATGATCAGCCCCGCCTCCTCGGCGGCGCCGATGAAATGCGAAGGTCCGAGCATGCCGAGCGTCGGATGATTCCACCGGATCAAGGCCTCGATGCCGACGATCCGGCCGGTGCGAATTTCGATTTGGGGCTGATAGTAGAGCTCGAACTGCTCACCTTCGAGGGCCTTGCGCAGGTCGCGCTCGAGCGAAAGCCGCTGCGCCGAAGCGGCGCGCATCGAATCCTGGTAGAAAAAGTAACGGCTGCGGCCTTGCGCCTTGGCGTGGTACATCGCCACGTCCGCATTCTTCAGCAGCGTATCGAGCTCCCTGCCGTCGCGCGGGTAGAGCACGATGCCGACCGATGCCGAGACGAAGACTTCATGCGTGCCGAGAATGATCGGTTGCGCGAGCACCGCCAGCAGCCGCGTCGCGGCGCGCGCCGCGTCCTGCTCGCTGGCCACGCCGTTGAGCAGCACGATGAACTCGTCGCCGCCGTGGCGGCACACGTCGCGTTCCTGCGATTGGGGGTGCGGAGGTCCGGCGATGTCGTCGGGCCGCAACCCGCGGGTGAGCCGCTGCGCGATCACGCGCAACAGATCGTCGCCGACCGCGTGGCCGAGCGTGTCGTTGATGCGCTTGAACTGGTCGAGATCGAGATACATGATCGCGAACGACGTGCCGTCGCGCCTTGCGCATTCGAGCGTCTTGGCGAGCTTCTCGTCGAAGCGGGACCGGTTCGGCAGCTCGGTGACCGTGTCGAAGTACGCCAGGCGATGGATCTGCTGGATCGCGCGCGTTCGTTCGGTCGCATCCTGAATCGTTCCGGCCAGGCCGATCACGGTGCCGGCGGCACTCCGCAGCGGCTCGGCCAGCACGTGCATGTGGCGAAGCTCGCCATCGGCCCCGCGGATGCGCACGTCGTCTTCTGGCAAAACCTTGCCGCGCGCGAGGCGCACCAGCCAGCGCTTGAAGGACCGGCGATCATCGGCGTGGATCAGCCGCAGGATGGCTTCGGGCCGCAGCGCGATCTGCGCCGCGTTGACGCCGAGAATGCGGAACACCTCGCCCGAGCAGACGACACTGTTGCTCGCGCGCGCCCACTCCCAGTTTCCGATGCGGGCTATGCGTTGTGTGCGGGACAGCTGCTGGGCCAGGCTGCGGCTCGCGGCGCTTTCGCTTTCCGCCGCCTCATAAGCCGCCTTGAGTCTTTGTTCGCGCCGGGCTACGCGGCGGTACATGTTTTCCAGGCCCCGTTGCAGGCTGATCAGCTCGGTCGACCCGGGCTCTGCCTTGCCGGCGCCGATACGGCGGGACGGGTCATCGCGACCGTCACGGAATCGCGTCAGCGCCGCGCGCAATGCGGCCACCGAACGCGCGATGCGCCGGCCGATCACGGCGATCGCCATGCACGACAAGGCGAGCACAAGCAGAGCGTAGGCCAGCCCGCTCAACATCCCGGCGTAAAACACCGGCAACAGCGCCACGTGCGCGAGGACGACCGCCGCAATCGCCTGGCCGGTGAAGCTCGACCAGAATGCGGTGACCGGCCGGACGTACCGCCGTCCAGGCGCCGGTTGCGATGCGGGCTTCGCGCGTGATCCGCGTTGCTGGCCGAAAAGCGCCACTGCTGCCTCCCCGGCGCGCCGTTCGCCAGCGATTTCGCGAAACGCGGACGCGCGCCAATATCCGCGTACCCTAAGCGTATGCTATGAAAGGCAAGCATCATGCCAACGCGTATGCCCCGAAGCGGGGGCGGCGCCCATTGCGGAGGCGACGCTCCGGGTCATTCAAGGCCGATTTTTGCCAACCCGCCAGCGGCGGTGGGCCGAGTCCGTGCCGGATGGCCGGAATGCCGAAATTGCCCGGGAAAAGCAGAGCGGTGACAAGTATTGCGTTCGGTTGGCGGCTTCCCGTCGCGGCGCCGACGCAGGCAAACTGCGCTACACTGCTGTGGCAGTAGTGGTTTCGCGCGCGACCACCCCCACAGCAACCCTTCGAATGAGGACCCTATGCATATCATCTGGACGATACTGATCGGCTTCGTCGTGGGATTGATCGCGAAGGCGCTGACTCCCGGAGCGGGGCCGAGCGGATTTTTCCTTACCGCGGCGCTGGGGATCGCCGGATCGATCGGCGCCACGTACATCGGGCAGGCAATGGGCTGGTACCAGGCGGGGGAGGGCGCGGGATTCTTCGGCGCGCTGATCGGGGCCGTCATCCTCTTGATCGGCTATCACCTGATCGCGCGCAAGAGCAGTTGATTCAATCGAGGAGTTAACCATGGCATTCGACCTCAACAGTTTGTTGCAGCAGTACCTCGGCGCGTCCGCGGCCCAGCCTTCGTCGGCCGCAAGCGACCATTACCAGCAGGTGGCGCAGAATGCTCCGCCCTCCGTGGTCAGCGGAGGGCTGGCCGACGCGTTCAGATCCGACCAGACTCCGCCGTTCGCCGACATGGTCTCCCAGATGTTCGGACAAGCGAATCCCGACCAGAAGGCGGGGATGCTGAATCAGCTGATCAACGCCCTTCCGCCCGGAGCGCTGGCGTCGATTTTGGGCAGCGGCGCTTTGGGAGGGATCGCGGGCGCAGCCGGCGCCGGCGGGCGGCAAATCGCTCCCCAGGACGCGAGCAGGGTGACGCCGGATCAGGTTCAGCAGATCGCCGAACATGCCGAGCAGCGCAATCCGACCGTCATCGACAAGATGAGCGACTTCTATGCGCAGCACCCGGCCTTGGTGAAGACGCTGGGTGGCGCAGCGCTGACGATCGCGCTGGCCAAAATCGCCAACAGCATGAAAGCGTAAGCGCGATCCCGGCTTTTGCATCCGGCGCGTCACGGCGGATGCGAGAGCAGCGACATCGGTAAGCAATCAGGATTGGCGCCGCCCAGTCGGCGACGCGCGCTCCATTGTTGTTCTCTCGCGGAGGCAACCCTGGCCGACCCTTCCTATTCCCGCCGCACGCTCGCCGTGCAGGCTCTCGGCAGCGTCGACGCGGCGACCCGCGCCATCGTGCCGCCGATCCACGTCGCGACGACCTTCATTCGCGATCCCGACAATCAGTATCGCAGCGGCAATAGTTACGGGCGGCCCGACAACGCCACGGTGCGCGAGGCCGAGGCGATTGTCGCGATGCTCGAAGGCGCCGAAGCGGCCCTCGTACTCGGGTCCGGCATGTCCGCCGCGACGTCGGTTTTCCTGGCGCTTGCGCCCGGCGATCATGTCGTCGCGCCCAAAGTCATGTACTGGGGTTTGCGCAACTGGCTACTCAACGACGCGACGAGCTGGGGATTGAAAGTCGACATGGTCGACACCGACGATCCGGCTGCGGTGCGCGCCGCGGTTCGGCCCGGCGCGACCCGCCTGGTCTGGCTCGAGACGCCGGCGAATCCGCTGTGGACGATCACCGACCTCGGCGCGGTCTGCGAGATCGCCCACGCCGCGGGAGCGCGCGTCGCCGTGGATTCGACCTGCGCGACGCCGGTCCTGACTCGTCCGATCGAGCTTGGCGCCGACCTTGTCATGCATGCCGCAACCAAATATCTGAACGGCCATTCGGATGTCGTGGCAGGCGCGCTGGCCACCGCTCGCATCGACGAATTCTGGGAGCGCGTCAAGCGCGTCCGCACGATGCTGGGCATGATCCTCGGACCGCTGGAAGCCTACCTGCTGATCCGCGGCATGCGCACGCTGCATCTGCGGGTCGCGCGGTGCTGCATGAGCGCGATGGAGCTGGCGCGGCGCCTGCAAAAGCATGCCGCGGTGAGCGAGGTGCTCTATCCCGGGCTGGATACGCATCCCGGTCACGCAATCGCGGCGCGGCAGATGCGCGACGGTTTCGGTGGCATGCTGTCGATTCGCGTGCGCGGCGGCGAGGCCGCCGCGATTGCCGCGGCCGCCAATGTCCGCTTGTGGAAGCGGGCGACATCGCTCGGCGGCATTGAGAGCCTGATCGAGCATCGCGCGTCGATCGAAGGCGCCGGCTCGCCGTGTCCGCCCGATCTTCTGCGGCTGTCGACCGGCATCGAGGATGTCGACGACCTGTTCGGCGATCTCGATCGGTCCCTTAGCGCGGCAAGCCGCACGAGCTGAACGCCGCGCCGATCGATGGCGTTATCGAGCAATAGCTCTGCCCGTCAACCCGGAGATTCGACGTTATGGCCGGCTAGGCTTTCAATCCGCGCACGCGATACGCGATTACCGGACGGCGGAACCCCTTCAAGGTCAGCGCTTCCTGCGGCTCGACCTCGATCAGCGTCTCCACGCCTGCAAAGACCTTTTGCGAGATCAGGATCTGGTCGCCGGGAGCCTCGCCGCAAAGCCGCGACGCCAGATTAGTGACGGTGCCGATCGCGCTGTAGTCCCACCGTCCCTCGAAGCCGATCGCGCCTATGGTCGCAAAACCCTGCGCGATGCCGATGCCGAGGCTCAGATCATAGCCGCGCTTCGTCCAGTCCAGCGCCATGCGGCCGACGCGCTCGCGAACAGCCAGCGCCATGCGCACCGCGCGCTCGGCGGGATTCGGGATCGGCACCGGATCGTTGAACAGGATAGTGATTCCGTCGCCGGTGAAGTGCTCGAGCGTGCCTTCGTATTCGAGGACCATGCGGCCGGCGATCTGGTGATACTCGCGCAGCACGCCCATGACTTCCTCGGGCTCCGCGACCTCGGCAAACGCAGTGAAGCCACGCAGATCGAGAAAGACGACAGTGATCTCGCGACGATGGCTTTTGAGCGGATCATCGGCGCCGCCGCTGACGATGAGCTCGGCCAGATGCGGTGAAAAGAAGCGCCGCAGGCGTCCGACCCGCTCGAGCTCGCTCACCTGTGCGGCGACGCGCTCTTCCAGCTTGGCATTCCACTCCTTGACTTCGTCGGCGAGCTCCTCGGCGGTGTCGTGCAATCGCTTGATGCGCAGCATCGAGCGCACGCGCGCGGCGAGCGACGCGTGGTCGACAGGCTTGGTCAGATATTCGTCGCCGCCCGCTTCGAGTCCGGCGACGATATCCTTCGAGTCCGCCATTGCCGTCACCATGATGATCGGCGTGAACGGAAACGAAGCATCGGCACGCAGCCGGCGGCAGACCTCAAAGCCGTCGATCTTGGGCATCATGACGTCGAGGAGGATAAGATCGGGCTTGTCCCGCCGCGCTGCTGCGAGCCCCTCTTCACCGTCGCTCGCGGTCACAACTTCGTAGCCTTCGGCGACCAGCCGGGTCTGAAGGACCTTGACGTTAGTCGGGTTGTCGTCGACGATGAGGATGCGGGGGGTATTTCTCACTAGTAGAGTTCCAGCGGTCCGAGGGAAATATACGGTCTCGGCCGCCGATGCACAAGGACGAAGCGGGAACGAAAACGATGGGGCATGGCGTGCAGACCTCGCTCGACAATCCGTCGTCGGCCACGCGCCCGGAGCTCGCCCTCGAGCATCTGGCGGACCTGGTTCAGAGGCGAACGCCGTTGCACAGGCTGGTCCGCTGGGTCGCCGGCATCCGCGCCTCGGTGCACACCAAGCTGCTCGCCGCCTTCCTGATCGCCACGCTGCTGTTCATCGCCGTGTCCCTGTTCAGCCTGCAGACGCTGGTCAATGCCACGCAGCAGGGCCGCCAGCTCGACGAGGCGCACGAGCTGGTAAGCCTCGCGCAGCAGAGCGAACGCGCGCTGGCGAGGCAGATGCATTACACCGATGTCGCGCTGCTGTCGCAGGACGAGGCCGCGATCGCCCGGATCCTGCGCGAGAACAACCTGTTCAACGACCGGCTGGCCAAGCTGGAAACAGCCGGCACCGCCGACAAGGCATTGGTCGAGCAGATAAGGACCTCGCAGGACGAGGCGATGGCGGTGGTGGCCGACATCGCCAATGCGATTCGCGATGGCAAGCTCGGCGCGGTCACCGGCGCGCTGCTGCACCGCCAGGAGCGGCTCGATACCGAGATCACCACGCGCGTCGGGCTCCTGGTCGCGGCGCAGCAGGACCGGATGACCCGATTGCGCGACAGCGTCGCCGTCGCCAACAAGCGCTCGCTGATCCTGACCAGCGCGTTCGCGGTGATCGCGGTGCTCTTCGCCCTGTTTTGCGGTTTCGTCATATCCTGGTCGTTCATCCTCCCGGTACGCGAGGCGCAGGGCTTTCTCGACGAAGTGGCGGCCGGCGATTTCGGCGCGCGCATCGCGGTCTCCAATCGCGACGAGTTCGGCGTGCTGGCGGAACGCATGAACCACATGAGCGCGGAGTTGCAGCGGTTCGACGGCGAGCAACGTCGCGCCGCTGCCCAGCTCGGCCGCCTCAATCGACAGCTGGCGCAGGCGAGCAAGGCAAAGTCCGAGTTTCTCGCCAACATGAGCCACGAGCTTCGAACACCGATGAACGCCATTCTCGGCTTCACGGAGATGCTGATCGACGGTCTCTACGGCGACATTCCGCCCGAGCTGAAGGAGCCGCTGACCGACATCCAGTTGAACGGCCGGCATCTGCTGCGGCTGATCAACGATGTGCTCGATCTGTCAAAGATCGAGGCCGGCCGCATGCAGCTAGCTTTGGGCGACTACTCGGTGCGCGAGATCATCGACATCGTGCAGGTCTCGCTGCGGTCGCTTGCCGTGGAAAAGGGGCTGGAATTCGTAACCAGCGTGCCTGACGGTCTCCCGGTCGCCTACGGCGATAATGGGCGGCTGACGCAGTGCCTGATGAACCTCGCCGGCAACGCCCTCAAGTTCACCCGGCAGGGACGCGTCGAGATCGGCGTCGAGTTGGTCGGAGAAGAGCTCGTCTTCCGCGTTTCCGATACGGGGATCGGCATTCCGAAGGAGGATCTCGACAAAGTATTTACCGAATTCGGACAGGTCGACACTGCGGTGACCCGTGAATTCGGCGGTACGGGCCTGGGTCTGAGCATCACCAAGCGATTCGTTGAAATGCACGGCGGGCGGGTCTGGGTCGAGAGCGAATTCGGCAAGGGCTGCAGCTTCTATTTTGCGGTCCCGGTGCGGGCCAAGGGCGAGGAAAAATGAGCGAGCGCACGATTCTCTACATCGAGGACAACGAATACAACCGCAAGATCGTCCGTCAATTGCTGGGCCGCACTTCCTACCAGCTGGTCGAGGCGGTCGACGGAGAAAGCGGCGTTGCGATGGCGCAGCAGCTCGTGCCGCAGCTGATCCTGATGGACGTACAGCTGCCAAAAATGTCCGGGTTGGACGCGACCCGCGCGCTGAAGGCGGACCCGCGAACCAGCGACATCCCGATCATCGTGATCACGTCGTTCGCGCTCAGCGGGGACCGGGAAAAGGCGGCCGTCGCCGGCGCCGACAACTACCTCGCGAAGCCATACAGCCCGCGCGAGCTGCTGGCGCTGGTCCGGCAGTACTTGCCGGAAGCTTGATCAACGCACTGGAGGTTGTCCGATGAGCAATGCCACTCGAGTTTCCCCCTGCGCCGCGTCAGTTGCGCTGACGCTTCTCTTTTTCGGTACCGCCGGGCTCGTCTGCGCTGCGGAGGAGCAGGCAGAGCAGTTCACGCCGGAGTTCCGCCAGATCCATACGAGCGTCGACGCCAAGCATTCGCCGAAGATCGTCGCGCCCGATTCGGTCAAGCGGGGCGAGTGGTTCACCGTGACGGTCAGCGTCGGCGCCGGCAGCCAGCATCCGTCGCTCCAGGAGCACTTCGTCCGCTATATCGCGCTGTACAAGGACTCGGTGGAGATCGCGCGGACCTACCTGCACCCGGTCTATTCGGCGCCGATCGTCACCTTCACCGTGGCGCTGGACGAAGGAGGGGCGCTGCGCGCGGTCGAAGAGCCCACGCATTCGGCAGCGTGGGAGACATCGAAAAAAATCGAGGTCCGGCCGTAGGCAAGCCGGTCAGCGCGCTTTCATCTCGACGGTGACTCTTGCCGGCTGCTGCTCGGCGACGGTCGCGGTCGTCTGAACGGTTCCGAGCCGCTCGTGCCAGACGTGGAGATCGTATCTCCCCGGCGGCAGATTATCGAAGCTGAACTGCCCGTCGGCTCCGGTGATCGCGTAATAACGGTGCGCCGCGACGATCACCCAGCCGACCATCCACGAATGCAGGTCGCAGTTGATGCGCACGATTTCCGGCTTGGCAAAGGTCACCGGAATCGTGCGGTCCTTGGGCTGAGTGCGATTGAACGAGACGTTGAGCTGGGGCGTTGCGTGAATGTTGTGCAGCAGCCGGTCGCTGTTGAGAAAGTCGACGGTGCCACCGGCGGGAACGACGACTACCCGCGGAATGAACACGCATCCGTTCTGGTCCATCTCGACTTTGGCGGCAGGCGCCGGCGCGGCCCCCGGCGGCGGATTCTCCAGCCAAACGACGGCGTTCCTGATCTCCTTGCGCGACGACAGCAGCAGGTCTCCGGAATCCTTTTCGGTGCCGCACACGTACTGGTCGATGGTGACGTCGATTTTTTTTTGCGCCGGCACCGGGCCGCCAAAGACGACCGAGCCCTTGATCGAACCGGCCACACTCACGCTGGACGCGCCAAGCCCGACCAAAAGCAACGTCGCGGCCATCGTGAATTGCATTCCTCTCATTGCTTGCTCCTTTGGGGGCGGGTGCTGACGCGGCTGGCGGCGCCGGCCGGCGGCGCCGTCAGCGGTTCGACGGCCCGTGCGGCGTCGGATCGATCGAGCGTAGCCCGGCCTGCGGCTCCCGGTCAAGACGGGCACAGCGCCGGCTGACACACCGCCGGCGAGCGCGGCGCTGCATCAGTCGTTAAACTCCTGGCTCATGTGCCGGCGCCGCGCCGGGACGAAGCCCAAGCCGACCCCAACGCCGGGGATGCGGGAGTGAAATGAAAGCAAGTGTCCCCGAGCAGATCCTGCCTGCCGTCAAGGATCAATACGAGCGCTATCCCTATCCGCTGCGCGAAGCCGCGGAAGAGAAGACGCGGATCATCCGCACCTGGCTGGACGATCTGCCGATGATCAACCAGTACTGTTTCGGCGGCCGGCGCCGCTTCGACCGCGGTTTTCGCGTCCTTGTCGCGGGCGCCGGCACCGGCGACGGCACGATCTACCTGGCCGAGCAGCTGCGCGAGACCGATGCCGAAATCGTCCATGTCGACATTAGCGCCCGGAGCAACGAGATTGCCCGGGAACGGGCTGCCGTACGCCGGCTGAACAACATCCGCTGGATCAACGGCTCGCTGCTCTCGCTCTCCCGCAGCGATCTCGGCGTTTTCGACTACATCAACTGCTGTGGCGTGCTGCATCACCTCGAAGACCCGGAAGCCGGCATGTCCGCGCTGCTGCCGCTGCGCGCCGACGGCGGGGCCTTCGGCATCATGGTCTACGCGCAATACGGGCGCACGGGCATCTACCAGATGCAATCGCTGCTGCGCCTGATCAATGCCGGCCTCGATGATCCCGAGCGCAAGCTCGCCAACGCGAAGGCGCTGCTGCCGTGCCTGCCGCGCACCAACTGGTTCGCGCGCGCCCAGGATCTGTATCGCGAGCACGTGATCGGCGGCGATGCCGGCATGTACGACATGCTGCTTCATTCACAGGATCGCGCTTACACGGTGTCCGAGATCTACGCCTGGTTCGAAGAAAAGTGCGGGCTTTCGATCCAGTTCACCGACGTCAACCGGGGACCGGCGGCGTACACGCCGCGGCTGCTCGCGCCGCCCGGCGATCTCGAGCTCTGGCGCGACGTCGACGCGCTGCCGCTACGCCGGCAACAGGAGATTGCCGAGCTATTGACCGGGAGCATCAAAATGCACGTGTTCTACGCGACCGCCGGCGCCGGAACCAAGGCGCCGTATGGAGATCCCGACTACGTGCCGTTCTTCTTTCACGACCCGGTGACGGGTGCCGAGCTGTACGACCTGGTCACCCGACATCACGATCGCCCGTTCGTGCTGAATCACAGCTTCAGCGGCATCACGACACGGGTCGATCCGGGTCGCTTCGGAAAATACGTGCTCAGGCACATCGACGGCAAGCGCACGTTCCGCCAGATCTTCGAGCGGGTACGCGCGGAGCCCGCATGCGCCGCAGCGCCCGGCGACGATGAGCTGTTTGCCGACTTTGCCGGATTTTTCGGGGTTCTGCACGCCATCGACCGGTTGCTTTTGCGCCACCACACGGCATAGACTTGTTGGTGCAATCCGCGTGGCGCATTCGCCTGCGCGGAGGCCGAAATACGATCATGCGCAGCCGCCGCAACAAACCCGGGCAAGCAAGATGACCTTCGTCTGGCCGCAGATGCTGTGGCTGCTTTTACTGGCGCCTGTGCTGGTCGGCATCTACGTCTGGGTGCTTTCCAGAAGGCGCAAGCACGCGCTGCGCTATGCAAGCGTCGGTCTGGTCCGGGAAGCGCTCGGCCGTCGGCAGCGTTTTCGCCGCCATATCCCGCCGCTGCTCTTCCTGATTGCGCTGCTCGCGACGATTTTCGCGATTGCGCGGCCCAGCGCCGTTGTCACGCTGCCGTCCGACCAGCGAACAACCATCCTGGCGATCGACGTCTCGCTCAGCATGCGCGCGAACGACATCAAGCCCAGCCGGCTTGAGGCTGCGCAAACCGCTGCCAAGGCTTTTGTGCAGGAGCAGCCGGCCGATGTGCTGGTCGGCATCGTGTCCTTCGCCGGGACGGCGTCGGTCGTGCAGCCGCCGACGCACAATCGCGACGACCTGATCGCGGCGATCGACCGTTTCGAGCTGCAGCGGCACACCGCCATAGGCAGCGGCATTATCGTTTCACTCGCCACGCTTTTCCCCGAGGAAGGCATCGACCTGGAATCATTGCTGTTCGGCAGCTCCGGCCCCGGGGCGCGCCCGATGGGCAAATCGATCGACAAGAGTGCCGAGCCCGCAACAAAGAAACCGTTCAAGGCGGTGCCGCCGGGATCGAATGCTTCGGCCGCGATCATCCTGCTCACCGACGGCCGGCGCACTACCGGACCGGATTCGCTCGAAGCCGCGAAGCTCGCCGCCGACCACGGCGTGCGGATCTACGCGGTCGGCTTCGGCATGCCGGGCGGCGGAACCGCGGACATGGACGGCTACTCGATGTATATGGCCTTCGACGAAGAGACGCTGAAGTCGATCGCCGAGATCACCAAGGGCGAGTATTTTCATGCCGCCAGCGCGACCGAGCTCGCCAAGATCTATCAGCAGCTGAATGCGCGCTATGTGCTGGAAAAAAAGGAGACCGAGGTCGGCGCCCTGGTGGTCGCAGCGGCCGCCATCCTGCTCCTCGCGGCGGCGACGCTTTCGCTGCTCTGGTACAGCCGGTTGGCCTGAAGCGCCGGCGCCGCGGCTATTTGTCGGCGCTGCCGCGCGCCGCCGCAGGCGGGGCAATGCGAGGAATAGGCCGCGACGCGGAGCGCGACACGGTGAAGCCGGACGATCCCGCGCCGACAGGCATGCCGCCGACAATCGAATCGACCGACAGCGCGGTGGAGCCCGCGGCGCCGAACACGAACTTTACCGGCGGACAGCGATCGGCATCGGCGACGACCAGGTAGTCGCCGCGCTCACGCATCGATTCGCGCGCGCTCGCACCCTGGTCGCTCATGTCGACCGGCGAAATCGTGTCTCGGTAGACAAGATTGTCGTTGCGGTCGTACAGCATGTAACAGGTATATGCGCGGGCAGCAGGGGAAAGCAGCGCCAGTGCCGTAGCGCAGGTAATGAGCACAACCGGATAGACGCGCATCGTAGGGCTTTCGAAAAACCAGTGCTTGTCATCGTATGCCCGGCGCCTCGCGGAGGCAATCTAAAACGACGAGCGACGCCATCGGGAGTGGGAGCCCCAGCCGCACAGACCGGGGCCGGCGCGCGGAGTTCCCGCCGCAACGACGGCGAAGACGATCCGGCCGACCAAAGGCGCTTATAATCGGATGCGCGCCGCCACGGCGCGGCGGGTCGCTACTGCGACTGCAATAACCTCGGGAGCCCGAACCATCACCCTCGATCATTTCCCGCGCGGCGTGCTCGTCCCGGCGCTGACGCCTTTTCAGGCCGACCTCGCGGTCGATGGCGAACGCTTCGCAGCCCATTGCCGCTGGCTGCTCGCCGAAGGCGCCGACGGCCTGGCCGTCTTCGGCACGACCAGCGAGGCAAATTCGCTCGATGCCGGCGAGCGCAAGCAGCTTCTGGAAAGGCTGATCGACGGTGGCATCTCGCCGGGTGTTCTGATGCCGGGAACCGGCTGCTGCGCGCTGCCGGACACCGTGGCGCTGACCCGGCACGCTGTCGAGCAGGGGTGTTTCGGCGTGCTGATGCTGCCGCCTTTCTATTACAAGGGCGTCAGCGACGACGGCATCTTTGCGAGCATCGCTGAGGTCATCGAGCGCGTCGGTGATCGTCGCCTTCGCGTCTACCTGTATCACATCCCGCCGATGGCCAGCGTCGGCTTTTCATTCGACGTGATCGGACGGTTGCTCAAGACCTATCCCGGCATCGTCGTCGGTCTCAAGGACAGCTCCGGCGACTGGAACAACACGCGCGGCCTGCTGGAGGCATTTCCGGGGTTCGAGGTATTTCCGGGCAGCGAGACCCATCTGCTCGATGCGCTGCGCCTGGGCGGCGCGGGTTGCATTTCCGCGACCGCGAACGTCAACGTCGCGGCGATTCACCATTTGATGCAGGTCTGGCGCACGCCCGCCGCTGACCGCCTGCAGCAGGAGATCGCCGCCGTGCGCGCGGCGATCCAGAAATTCCCGATGGTGCCGGCGAACAAGGCGATCCTGGCCGAGCTGCGGCAGGCTGCCGGCTGGAACGTCGTGCGGCCGCCGCTGCGCATGCTTACGGACGACGCGAGACAGGCCTTGCTCGCGTCGCTGGCTGCACTGGGCTTCGCGCTGGACAGGCCGGCGGCCGCCGCATGACCCGCGGCCTTCGCCGCGGCTTGACCAGCTACGGCGACGCGCAGTTCTCGCTGTTCCTGCGCAAGGCCTTCATCAAGGCGCTCGGCTATTCCGACGACGCCCTCGAGCGCCCGATTGTCGGCATCACCAACACGTACAGCGACTTCAATCCGTGCCACGCGACGGTTCCGCAGCTCGTTGCCGCGGTCAAGCGCGGTGTCATGCTGGCCGGCGGTCTGCCGATGGAATTTCCGACGATCTCGCTGCACGAGTCGTTCGCCTGGCCGACCAGCATGTATCTGCGCAACCTGATGGCGCTGGACACCGAGGAAATGATTCGTGCCCAGCCGGTCGACGCGGTCGTGCTGATCGGCGGCTGCGACAAGACGATACCGGCGCAGCTGATGGCGGCGGCGTCGGCGAACGTCCCGGCGATCGTGGTTCCTACGGGCCCGATGCTGACCCGCACGCACCAGGGGGAGCGGCTGGGTGCGTGCACCGATTGCCGCCGCTACTGGGCGCGATTCCGCGCGGGCGAAGTCGATCAGCAGGAGATCGACGCAGTCAACGCGCGACTCGCTCCGACCGCGGGCACCTGCATGGTCATGGGAACGGCGAGCACGATGGCCTGCGTCGCCGAAGCGATGGGGATCAGCCTGCCGATGGCCGCGACGATACCCGCCGTTCACGCCGAGCGTCTGCGGCTTGCCGAAGCCTCGGGCAGCTGCGCCGCCTCGCTGGCCCGCGTCGGGCCGCGGCCCAGCGCGATCCTGTCGGCGAAGGCAATAAGCAATGCACTGGTCGTGCTGCATGCGATCGGTGGCTCGACCAACGCGCTGATCCACCTCACCGCGATCGCTGCGCGACTCGGCATCGAAGTCGATCTCGACGCCTTCGATGCGCTTGGCCGCCGCGTTCCGGTCCTGGTCGACCTGAAGCCGTCCGGCCAGCATTACATGGAGCACCTGCACGAGGCCGGTGGCTTGAGCGCGGTACTGCGCGAGCTTCGACCGCTGCTGCACCTGGACGCGCCGACGGTGTCGGGCAAGACGCTCGGCGAAGTGATCGCCGCCGCCGAAGCCGTTCCGGCGCAGCAAGTCGTGCGGCGCGTCGACAATCCGATCCATCCGGGCGGAACGATCGCCGTGCTCAGGGGCAATCTCGCCCCGGGGGGCGCGGTGATCAAGCATGCATCGGCGACCGAGCCGCTGCTTTCGCACCGCGGCCGCGCCGTGGTGTTCGACTCGCTCGATGATCTCGCGGCACGCATCGATGGCGCGGACCTCGATGTCGCAGCCGATGACGTGCTGGTGCTGCGCAACGCGGGACCTCGCGGCGCGCCGGGCATGCCCGAGGCCGGCTACATTCCGATTCCGTTGAAGCTCGCGCGGCAGGGCGTCAAGGACATGGTGCGCATCTCCGATGCCCGGATGAGCGGAACCGCCTTCGGCACCATCGTGCTGCACGTCACGCCGGAAGCGGCGGCCGGCGGACCACTCGCGCTGGTCGAGACCGGTGACACGATCGTGCTCGATGTCGGGCAGCGCCGGCTCGAGCTATGCGTCGAAGCCGACGAGCTCGCGCGGCGTCGGACGCGGCTGGGCGCGCCGGGCGCCGCCGACCGCGCGACTGGTTACCGCCGGCTTTACGTCGAGCATGTGCTGCAGGCCGATGCCGGTTGTGATTTCGACTTCATGCGCGCCGACAAGATGACGGGAACGGCACCGGTCCAGCCGTGATCGCCATCGCGCCCCAGGTGAATGCGGCCTAACGCGCCGGATAGAGCTCCAGCATCGCCTCGAAGAGCTCCGGCTCGTCCCATGGCACGTCGACCGGATAGTCGCGCAGCCACTTGCTTTCCGGATCGCGCAGCCACTCCTGCGGAAACGAAACGCAGATGTGCTCTTCTCCCTCGTCGAGATCGTTGCGCCCCGCGTAAGGCAGACCGTTCATCGCCGCATGGAGCGCAGCGCAATGATCGACACCGAACTCGCTGCCCCGATGGGCGCCACCGAGAAGGCGGCGGCTGATGTCGAGTAGTCTGAAGTCTCCATTTTCCGCGACGACGCCCTCCAGCGAAAAAAGACCGCTGATGCCGAATCCCCGGGCAAGCGTGGCCGCGATTTCTCGCAGCGCGTCGCTTCGGTAATAGCGGTTGACTCCGGTCTGGCGCCCGCGTGCGGCCTCGTCGTGGATCCTCTCGCCGGCGAATCCGGCCAGAAGCTCGCCTTTCCACGCCACCGACTGGTACGAGCGAAGCTGGCCGCGAATCTGGGCCTGGACCAGTAGCGCCTCGGGCGGATCCGCTCGACCGACTGCCCGGCTGGGCGACAGCGCTTCGATCGCGCCTGCCAACTCGCTGTGCTTCCCGACGGTCACGCCGTCGCTCGAACGGCGGGTCTTTAGGAGGATCGGATAGCCGTGCTCGGCGCCGAACGACTGGGCCCCGACAACGTCGCTGACAATTGCGTGCGCGGGTACGCGGAGGCCGAGCGCGGCAGCAGCCGCCGGAAGCAAGGTCGGGTCGACGCTCGCAGCGTAGTGCGAGGGATCGCCGAGCGACTCGGCGATCAGCGTTGCGAGTTCCTGTTGCAACGCCGGCTGCAGGCCTTCGGGCGGCGACGTTGCCAGCATCCGCAACAGGCCGAATGCCCTGTCGTCGCAAGGAACGACCAGGCGAGCCCCAGTCGCCTTGGCCGTTGCCGCGAATGCGTGCACCCATGCGTCGGGTGTCTTTTCCGGCAGATAGGCGATCTTGGCGACGAAGCCGCTCTTTTCCGCCAGCGATCCCGGCGGCGTCAGCAGCGTCACCTCGAAGCCCGCCTGCGCAAGCGCGCGCGGCATGCGCGCGGCGCCGACCCAGCGCAGCGCGGTCAGGACCAGCAATACTGGAGTGGCCATGGGTACGAAGTCTAGCGGCTTCCAACCGATCACGCATTAGTCGGCAATGTCGTAGAATCGCTGCCGAAGGTGTCAGTCGCTTCGAGCAATCCGCCCCCAATGCAAACATCCCCCCGCCTTTCGCTGATCGTTGCCACGCTTGGTCGCGAGGCGGAGCTCTCGCGCTGCCTCGGCAGCCTTGCCGCCCAAACGAGCGGCGACTTCGAAGTCGTCGTTGTCGACCAGAACGCCGACGATCGCGTTGCCACGCTGCTCGATCGCGAACGGGTGCCGTTTCCGCTTACGCATGTGCGGGCGCCGCCGGGATTGTCGCGTGCTCGCAATGCCGGCCTGCGTCTGGCGCGCGGGAATATCGTGGGGTTTCCGGATGACGATTGCTGGTACGACGACGACATCGTCGCTCGGGTCTTGCAATTCTTCGCCGCGCACCCTTCCGCGCACGGCTTGAGCGGCGGCGGCGCGGCGGGAGCCGGGGGCGCGCCGCGCGGACGCTTTGGGCGCGACGCACGCTGGGTCAGCGCGGCGCGCGTGTGGACGCAAGGGATGTCGAGCGCGATATTTCTGCGGCGGGAGCTGATCGCCATGGTGGGTCCATTCGACGAAGCGCTGGGCGTCGGTTCGGGCACACCCTGGCCTGCAGCCGAAGAGACCGACTACTTGTTGCGCGCCGTCGTCCGGGGCGCGCGCATCTGGTACGACCCGCGTTTCGCGGTCCATCATCCGGGGAGCCCGGGTCAGCATCGACAGAAAATTCTCGAGCGCGGCCGCCGGTACGGGCGCGCAATGGGTTACGTACTGGCCAAGCATCGGAGGAGCAGGATCGAAATCGCCTACCACGTCGCCCGCGCCCTGGCGGGCGCGATGCTGTCGCTGCCGCGCGCGCGTTGGGGAGAGGCGCGGCTGTACGCTGTCGTCGCGGGCGGGCGCATTCGCGGATGGCGCGATGGCATCGCCGCCCGCGACAACACGATGACCGCCGCGTCGCCCGAAGAGGGTGAGGCATCCGAGATGAAGCAGCCGGTATGAGCGCCCGGGTGCTGGTGATCGGATTCGACGCCTGCGAGGCGTCACTGGTGCGGCGTTGGGCCGCCGAAGGCGAGCTGCCGAACTTCGCCGCGCTCGTGCGCGCGACTCGCACGTTCCAGCTCGACAATCCGATGGAAACTCTGCCGGGCGCGATCTGGCCGGAAATCAACACCGGCTGCTCGAGCGGCAGGATGGGCCACTTCTACATCCCGAACCAGCTGCATACCGGCGAAGCGGTGCTGCGCGCGGTCAAGCCCGACGACATCGATCCGGAGTTCTATTACTGGACGCAGGCCAGCCGCGCCGGCAAGCGCGTGGCCGTCATCGACCCGGTCCAGGCCGTCGCTGCGAGCGGCATCGACGGCGTTCAACTGATCGAATGGGGCTTGCACGATCGCACGTTCGAGATATCGAGCGAGCCGCCGCAACTGCTCGAAGACATTCGCGCCACCTACGGAGACCATCCGATCCGGAGCTGCGACCTGCACGGACAAACGCCGGAAGGCTATCGCCGCTTGTTGCACGGCCTGCTCGATGGCGTGCGTGCCAAGGCGAAATTCAGTTCGGACATCCTGGCGCGCGAACCCTGGGATTTGTTCAGCGTCACCTATTCGGAGAGCCACTGCGCAGGCCATCAGTTCTGGCACTTCATCGACCCGCGGCACCCTTGGTACGATCCGGGCGCCCCGAGCGAATTCCAGCATGCGTTGCTCGACGTCTATAAGGCGATCGACGATGCGCTGCCGGCGACGCTCGCTGCCGCGGGACCCGGCGCGAGGGTCTTCGCGATATTCAGCCACGGCATCGACCTGTACTACGACGGTCCGCAACTGCTGCCCGAGGTGCTGGTGCGCCTCGGTCTCGCCGGGGGAAGCCTCGGGATGGCGGGCCGGCTGTTGCGTCGCCTCCGCACCCGCGTGACCTACCTGCCGCGGCCGGTCAAGGCGGTGATCAAGCGACTCGCGCGTACGCGCGCGATGGCTGCGCCGGCCGCGGCCGCAGGGTGTGCGGTCGATCCGTTCGCCTCGCCGAAGACGCGCGCGGCATTCGTCAATAACAACCGTTGCGGCGGCATCAGGCTCAATCTGCGCGGCAGAGAGCCTTTCGGCAGCGTCGAGCCCGGCGCGGAAGCCAGCGCGCTGCTGCAGATGCTGCGGCGCGAGTTGCTGGCGCTGCGCGATCCGAAGTCGGGCGAAGCGATCGTCGTGCGCGTGCAGACGTCGAGCGAGGCATTCGGCCCCGACCATCATCCCGATCTGCCCGATCTGATCTGCGTGTTTCGTACCGACCTCGGCATGCTCGAGCGCTGCGAGTCGCCGGCGGTCGGCCTCGTCCATGCTCCGGTCTACCATCCCCATGCGCCGCGCAGCGGAGATCACACGGTCAATTCGCAGCTGTGGGCAAGCGGGCCGGGTATCGCCGGCACGCGGGAGATCGGGAGCGGCAACGTGCTGGACATCGCGCCGACGATACTGGCTGCGCTCGACGTCAGACTGCCGGAATGGCTCGATGGCCGGCCGCTACCCGTGCCTGCCGCGACGGATGGGACGCGGCTTGCGGATGGCGGAATCGAGCCGTCCGCGCTGTCTGCCGCCGACTAGCGCCTCGCCAGTGCCCGGCGCGAAGCGGCGGCGTCGTTGGCGCGGCCCTCGGCCAGCGCGCGCTTGGCGCGTATGCCGATGTCGCCGGGGGCCATCGTCTCGGCACGCGCATAGTGCGCGGCGCTCTGGTCGTAGATGCCCAGGCGAAACGCGCATAGTCCCAGCGCCGCGTGTGCATTGGCGCCGAATATCGATCGGTCGAATGCCATCGGTCCGTCGCAGAGCGCGTCGGGATCGATCGCAGCCAGCCGCGCAAACAGCGGAATCGCTTCGCTGTAACGCGCCGCGACGACGAGCGCCCGCGCGCGCAGCCAGAGCAGCGCATAGTTGTCGGGAAAGCGACGGCACGCCTCGTCGAGAACCTCGGTCGCATCACGCCGCCGCTCGAGCAGAAAATTGGACAGATGCAGATACGGCAGATCGTCGGCCGCGGTCGCCGCGGCTCGCGAGCGGACGATGTCAATGCCGCGTCGCCACGCGCGCTCGGCCCCTTCGGCGTCGCCGATGCCTAGCAGCGTCGCACCGAGATGCGCCCAGCTGTAGACGTGCGCCGGGTCCTGCGCCAGGCGCTTTTCCAGCAACGGCAGGTTGCGCGAGTACTTGTGCTGGATGTCGCCGTCGTAGCCGTCGTGCTCGAGGCCGATCGAGCTCGCGCCGACACGCACTCCCTCGCGCGCGACCAGCTCGTCGAGCGCCGGAATCAGCGATTCGTGGATGACGCCGCGAAAGCGCAGCTCGGGGCGGTTGCGAAAGATCCGGTGCTCGCGGTAGCGCGTGAATCCGCTCTGCGGGCGAAACAGCACCGTGTAGCAGGCATGGTCTCGAGCCGCAAGCAAGCGATCCGCGTCGGCCCGATCGAACTCGACGACCCGCTCATCGGCGTCGATATAGAGCACCCATTGCCCGGTAGATGCGTCGACCGCGGCGTTGCGCGCGGCGGCAAAATCATCGATCCAGCGGAACTGGAGCAGGCGGGCGCCGAGGTCGCCGGCAATCTCGCGCGAACGGTCGGTAGATCCGGTGTCGACAACGACGATTTCGTCGACGCGGCCGAGCAGCGAGCGCAGGCAGGCTTCGAGAAAGCGCTCCTCGTCGCGAACGATCAGCGCCGCGGAAAGCAGCGGGCGCGCCAACGCGGGGGACTTCGAGGCGGGACGACTAGCGGCCGCGGCGGCGACGGAGCAGCAGCGCTCCTGCCGCGGCGATCATCCCGGTCAGGGCCGCAAGGCTCCATCCGGAGCTCGCCGGTACCGACACCTGATTCGTCACCTGCGCCTGCGCTTGTCCGTCGAGGCTCTCCATCGTGAACGATGCGACGACGGGCGCCGCGTACACCGCGGCACCGACGAGGATTTTGCGCAGAGCATCACGGCGGCCGGGTTCGACGCGTTCGAGGAAGCGCTCGAGGGAAGGGTTGGTGCTCATTGTATGACCTCGCCGATTAGTGCCCACACACACTCTACACAACAACACCTCGCCCGTACAGCGGCGAGACTCAGGGTGCTCGCGCCGCGACCAGCAGCCCCTGCGCGAGCAGCGTCGTCAGGCAGGTCTCGACTTCGCCGGTCGGCGGTGCGGCGAGATCGAACGCCGCCGCGAGCAGGACGGGGAGCTCGCCGGCGGGAAGTGTGCCGTCACAACTTTCGAGCAGCAGCGCCGCTGTCGGATTCAGGTAATGCACTCGGTCGCGACCGGCATCGTAGACGACCAAGCCGTCCGGCGCTTCGCGAATTTCGATGCCGGGGGCGCGCTCGAGGCAGATATTCCAGTCCACTCGAAGCGAACCTAGCGCACGAGCAAGACGGAAAGCTCGCGTGCCGCCGCCTGCAGCGGCGCCAGGAATCGCGTCTGCATTTCGGCGACCGATACGCGCGCCGACTGCGTTCCGACATTGATCGCGGCCACGCACCGCGCCGCCGCATCCTTCACCGGGACGGCGATCGAGCGCAAGCCGATCTCGAGCTCCTGGTCGACGATCGCGTAGCCGTCGCGCCTGATCTCGGACAGCACACGCTTCAATTCAGCGGCAGTGGACACGGTGCGATTGGTCAATCGCGTCAGCTTGACGCGCGACAGGTACCGATCGAGTTGCGGCGGCGGCAGGTCGGCAAGCAGCACGCGGCCCATCGACGTGCAGTAGGCCGGCAGACGACTGCCCAGTCCGAGGTCGATCGACATCAGGCGCGTCGTGGTCGACGAGCGCGCGATATAGAGAATTTCGTCGCCTTCCAGCACCGCCATCGAGCTTGACTCGTGCAACTCGTCGCAGATCTGATCGAGCAGTGGCTGCACCGCCGTCGCCAGCGGCGTCGACGAAAGGTAAGCGTGACCCAGTGCGAGTATCCGGGGCCGCAGCGCGTAAGTCCTGCCGTCTTCGGTGCCGACGTAGCCGAGTTTGCCCAGTGTGTACAGGCAGCGGCGCACCGCGGCGCGCGGAATGTCGGTACGATGGCTGAGCTGCGCGATCGTGAGCTCGCGCCGCTGCTGCGAAAAGGCGCGGATCACGGCGAGTCCGCGCGCGAGCGAGCTCATGAAATTCGGATCGCCTGTCAGCGCATCGATTTCGGATGCCGGCGTGACGGTAGCCGGAATTGGCGCGACAATGCCCGGGCCGGTATCAGGGGTCCGACTGCGCGGGGCAGGAGCGATGGCGGATTTGGCAGCTCGCGGCATGTGTCGTCTCCGGTAGCGTGGGACAGAGCCAATGGTAGCAAGGCGGGCGGTAACCGCACAACAATGCGATTATCGCCCTTGACCGATTCAAGCGGCGCCGCGTAAACTTTGTTCGTTCATCGCACGAATGTGCGATTATCGCCCGTTAGCGGGCTACAGTGGCGCGGCAATCCCTCGCTGAGCGGAGTGACCAAAATGATCGACAAAACCGTGGCATCGCTGTCCGCGGCCGTCGCCGACGTGCACGATGGCGCGACCGTGATGATCGGCGGCTTCGGAACGGCAGGCATGCCTTCGGAGCTGATCGACGCGCTGATCGCGCAAGGCGCCCGCGAGCTGACGATCGTCAACAACAACGCCGGCAACGGCGAGGCCGGCCTTGCCGCGCTGCTCAAGGCCAGGCGCGTACGCAAGATCATCTGCTCGTTTCCGCGTCAGACCGATTCATACGTGTTCGATGCGCTATTCCACGCCGGCGAGATCGAGCTTGAGCTGGTGCCGCAGGGCAACCTGGCTGAGCGCATACGTGCCGCCGGCGCCGGCATCGGCGCGTTCTATACGCCGACGGCGTACGGCACGCCGCTCGCCGAAGGCAAGGAAACGCGATTGATCGACGGCCGCGGCTATGTGCTCGAATATCCGATCGCCGCGGATTTCGCGCTGATCAAGGCGGAGAGAGGGGATCGCTGGGGCAACCTCGTGTATCGCAAGACCGCGCGCAATTTCGGACCGATCATGGCGTCCGCGGCCAAATGCGCGATTGCGCAGGTGCGCGAGATCGTGCCGCTCGGCGCGCTCGATCCCGAAGTCATCGTCACCCCGGGCATATTCGTGCAGCGAGTCGTCGCGGTCGACGTGGCCACGCAACGGGCCCAGCCGCAGGCGGCGGCTTGAGGATCAGACTATGAAACGTTTCAGTCGCGACCAGCTGGCCGCGCGGGTCGCACGCGACATTCCCGAAGGTGCGTACGTCAACCTGGGAATCGGCTTGCCGACAACGGTGGCCAACCATCTGCCGTCCGATCGCGAAATCTTTCTGCACAGCGAGAACGGGCTGCTGGGCATGGGGCCGGCGCCGGCACCGGGCTCGGAAGATCCCGACCTGATCAACGCCGGCAAGCAACCGGTGACCTTGCTGACCGGAGGCGCGTATTTCCATCACGCCGATTCATTTGCGATGATGCGTGGAGGGCACCTCGACATCTGCGTGCTGGGCGCGTTCCAGGTGTCGGTCGACGGCGACCTCGCCAACTGGCACACCGGCGCCAAGGATGCGATTCCCGCCGTCGGAGGCGCGATGGATCTGGCCATAGGCGCCAAGCGCGTATTCGTGATGATGGATCACCAGACCAAGTCCGGCGCATCCAAGATCGTCGAGCGGTGTAGCTACCCGCTGACCGGTATTCGCTGCGTCAATCGCATCTACACCGACCTCGCGGTGATCGATGTCACGCGACAGGGTTTGCGCGTGGTCGAGATCGTCGACGGACTGTCCTTCGACGAGCTGCAGCGGCTGACCGGCGTGCCTCTGGCGAGCCCCGATGCCGGGGCCGCCGGACGCAAGGCCGCGACTCTTTCGGAGCGATGATGCAACAGGCATGGATTTGCGATGCGGTGCGCACGCCGTTCGGGCGCTACGGCGGGGCGCTTGCCCCGGTTCGGGCCGATGATCTGGGCGCCGTCCCGATCAAGGCCCTGGTCGAGCGCAATGCCGGCGTCGATTGGTCGGCCATCGACGACGTCGTCTACGGGTGTGCCAATCAGGCGGGCGAGGACAACCGGAACGTGGCCAGGATGTCGCTGTTGCTCGCCGGCTTGCCGGTCGAGGTGCCCGGCACGACAATCAATCGCCTGTGCGGGTCCAGCATGGACGCGATCGCTTCGGCCGCGCGCGCGATCAAGTCCGGCGAGACGGCGCTGATGGTCGCCGGGGGCGTCGAAAGCATGACTCGCGCACCATTCGTGACCGGCAAAGCCGACGCCGCATTTTCCCGCTCGGCGCACGTCTACGACACGACTATCGGCTGGCGCTTCGTCAATCCGCTGATGAAATCCAAATACGGCGTCGATTCGATGCCCGAAACCGCGGAGAACGTGGCGACCGATTTCAAGGTGTCGCGCGCCGACCAGGACGCCTTCGCGCTGCGCAGTCAGCAGCGCGCCGCCGCGGCCGCCGCGTCGGGCCGGCTGGCCGAGGAGATCGTGCCGGTGTCGATCGCGCAGAAGCGCGGCGAATCGCTGTTGGTGAGCAGGGACGAGCATCCGCGCGCCGACACGACACTCGAGGCGCTGTCCAAGCTCAAGGGCATCGTCCGCCCGGACGGCTCGGTGACGGCCGGCAACGCATCCGGTGTCAATGACGGTGCCTGCGCATTGCTGCTGGCCTCGGACGGCGCGGTCAAGCAGTACGGGTTGCAGCCGAAGGCGCGCATCGTCGCCGCCGCGGTCGCCGGCGTTGCGCCGCGTATCATGGGCTTCGGTCCCGCTCCCGCCATGCGCAAGGTGCTCGCGTTGTCGGGATTGAAGCTGGCCGACATCAGCGTCATCGAGCTCAACGAAGCGTTTGCATCGCAGGCCCTGGCCGTCTTGCGCGACCACGGCGTTGCGGACGATGCGGCGCACGTGAACCCGAACGGCGGGGCGATCGCGCTCGGTCATCCGCTCGGCGCCAGTGGCGCGCGGCTGGTAACGACCGCGCTTTACCAGTTGCGACGCACCGGCGGGAAGTATGCGTTGTGCACGATGTGCATTGGGGTCGGGCAGGGCATCGCGATGATCATCGAGCGCGCGTGACTGGCCGGGAACGGACGACCCGATTGAATTCTTGACGCCCGGCGATCCGGCGCACGACGGCGGACCGATCGGCGCGACCGCAGGAGGAGTGACAGACATGAGCGACGTCGTCGGCTATCGCCGCCCCTATTTCAACACGCAGCCACCGTATCTGTATCCCGGCTATCGCTCGACGATCAAGCGGGCGCCGACGCGGCCGCTGGTGCTGTTGCCGCATACGCTGTCCGAGACGACCGGGCCGGTCTTCGGTGCCGATGACGTCGGGCCCGGCGATCAGGATCTCACCGCCGGGCATCCGGGTCAGCCGCTCGGCGAGCGCATTGTCGTTTCGGGACGGCTGCTCGATGAAAACGCGCGGCCGGTGGCGCACGCGCTGATCGAGATGTGGCAGGCCAACGCGGCCGGGCGCTATGCTCACGCGATCGACGATCACGATGCGCCGCTCGACCCCAATTTCACCGGCTGCGGCCGGGCGCTGACCGACGCCGATGGCAATTACCGTTTCCTGACGATCAAGCCGGGCGCGTATCCCTGGCGCAACCACTACAACGCGTGGCGGCCGGCGCATCTGCATTTTTCGCTCTTCGGTCTGGGACTTGTGCAGCGGCTGGTGACGCAGATGTACTTCCCGGGTGACCCGCTGCTGTCGTTCGACCCGATGTACAACAGCGTTCCCGACGACCTCGCGCGGCGCCGCCTGATCGCCGACTTCGACTGGGAGCGCACGATCCCCGACATCGCGCTCGCCTATCGCTTCGATATCGTGCTGCGCGGCCGCGATGAGACGCCGATGGCGACTAAGCGGAGCTAGGAATATCGTGAGCCTTCTTACCACACCGTCGCAAACTGTCGGGCCCTACCTGAGAATCGGCTTCACCGCGCTCGCGGTCGACGCCATCGCGCCATCGGGCGCGGCGGGCGAGCATGTGACGATCGAAGGCCGCGTCACTGACGGAGACGGCAACCCGGTGAGCGATGCGGTGCTCGAAGTCTGGCAGGCCGATGCCGACGGAAAATACGTGCACGCCGAGGATGGCGCTCCCGGCCCCGGCAAATTTCGTGGCTTCGGCCGAATCCTGACCGACGCCGAAGGCGCATTCCGCTTCACCACCATCAAGCCCGGACGGGTGGCGGGGCCGAAGGGCGCGATGCAGGCACCGCATCTGGTCGTCACCGTGTTCATGCGCGGACTCCTGAAGCATCTGCTGACCCGCATCTATTTTCCCGATGATCCGGGCAACGCCGGGGACCCGATCCTGCTGCTGGTTCCCACCGAGCGCCGAGCGACGCTCGTCGCGAAGCGCTCGCCGCAGGCCAAGGCGACGCTACAGTGGAATCTCGTCATTCAGGGCGAGAACGAAACCGTGTTTTTCGATTTCTGACCGGGAGCGCCGCGATGGACGAGCGTGAACGTTACGACAAGGGATTGAGCGTCAGGCGCGCCGTGCTCGGTGATGCGCACGTCGATCGCACGCTCACCAAGAGGGATTCGTTCAACGAGGAGTTCCAGGAGCTGATCACCCGCTATGCGTGGGGCGAAATCTGGACGCGCCCCGGACTGCCGCGGCATACGCGAAGCCTGATCACCGTTGCGATGATGGTGGCGCTGAATCGGGCCGACGAATTCCGGCTGCATGTTCGCGCCGCCTTCAACAACGGGGTCACGCGCGATCAAATCAAGGAAGTCCTGCTGCAGGCGGCCATCTATTGCGGCGTTCCCGCAGCGAACACGGCGTTTCATCTGGCCGAAGAAGTCTTTGCGCAGATGGAACAGGCGCCGCGCTAGTCGTCTATCCAGCTGGCCCGACCGATGAAGCACTTGCGCACGCAGGTCTGCATTGTCGGCGCCGGACCGGCCGGACTGCTGCTGTCGCACCTCCTTCATCTGGAAGGCGTCGAATCCACCGTCGTCGAAAATCGCACTCGCGTCTACGTCGAGCATCGGGTGCGCGCCGGCGTCCTCGAGCAGGGCACGGTGGACCTGCTCGAGGCGTCGGGCGTCGGCGCACGCCTGAAGCGCGAAGGCCTCGTCCATCATGGCATCGAGTTGCGCTTCGACGGCCGCGGCCATCGCATCGCCATGACCGAGCTCACCGGCGGCCGCGCGATCACCGTCTATGGACAGCAGGAAGTGGTCAAGGACCTGATTCGCCACCGGTTTGCCGACGGCGGCGACATCCGGTTCAGCGTCAGCGATGTGCGGTTGCACGACATCGACACGAGCACACCGGGCGTATCTTTTCGGGAAAGGGGCGAGGCGATACGATTGGACTGCGATATCGTCGCCGGCTGCGACGGCTTTCATGGCGTCTGCCGGGCGGCGATTCCCAACGGCGCGCTGAATAGCTTCGAGCGCGCCTATCCGTTTGCATGGCTCGGCATCCTGGCCGAGGCGCCGCCGACCCACGACGAGCTGATCTACGCCTATCACGATCGCGGCTTTGCGCTTTACAGCATGCGTTCGCCGGAGATCACTCGCCTTTACCTGCAGGTGAGTCCCGACGAGCAGCTCGACGCATGGCCCGATTCGCGTATCTGGGAGGAACTTCATACGCGGCTCGAAACCGACGACGGCTGGAAGCTGCGCGAGGGCGCGGTCATCGAAAAAGGCGTGACCGGCATGCGCAGCCACGTCGTCGAGCCGATGCAATACCATCGCTTGTTCCTGGCCGGTGACGCAGCGCACATCGTGCCGCCGACGGGTGCCAAAGGCATGAACCTCGCGGTCGCGGACGTGCGCGTGCTGGCGCGGGCGATCGGAGCGTTTTGCGGCGGCAAAGGCAACGCATTGCTCGACGCGTACTCGGCGACGTGTTTGAAGCGCGTTTGGCGCGCCGAGCATTTTTCGTGGTGGATGACGTCTATGCTGCATCGGTTTCCCGACGACGACGGCTTTCAGCACCGGCTGCAGCGTTCACAGCTCAACTATGTCGTCGGATCGCGCGCCGCGGCGGCGTCGCTGGCCGAAAACTACGTGGGACTGCCATTCGAATGATCGCCGCCGTCTCATCCAGGCAGCCCCGGATCTGTGGCGCGCATCCGCCGCGATCGGGGCCGGGACCTTGTTGCAAATCGAACTCAACCAGGAGGAAGAAATGTCGATTGGATCGAACGCAAGAAAACTGCTGATTGCGGCCGCTGTCGTGGCCTTTGCCGGCCTCGCGCAAGCGCAGGACACGATCAAGCTTGGACTGGTCGCAGAATTTTCCGGTCCGTTCGCCGACTACGGCGGCCAGATGTACGGCGGCATGAAGGCGTACATCAAGCAACACGGCGATACGGTCGCCGGCAGGAAGATCGAGATCATCCAGCGCGATACGACCGGGCCCGCACCCGAAGTGGCCAAGCGCCTGGCACAGGAGCTCGTCACGCGCGACAACGTCGATTTTCTGGTCGGCTTCGGCTTGACGCCGAACGCGATGGCGGCGGCGCCGGTGGCCACCGAGGCCAAGAAGCCGATGATCATCATGAATGCGGCGACATCGATCATCACGACCAAGTCGCCGTACATTGCGCGAGTCTCGATGACGCTCCCGCAGGTCACGCAGCCCATGGCACTCTGGGCCGCGAAGAGCGGGATCAAGAACGTCTACACGGTGGTTGCGGACTACGGTCCGGGGCTGGACGCCGAAGCCGCATTTACCAAGGCATTCACCGCCGCCGGCGGCAAGATGGTTGGAAGCGTGCATACTCCGCTGCAGAATCCGGACTTCGCTCCGTTCATCCAGCGCGTCAAGGACGCCAAGCCCGAAGCCGTATTCCTGTTCCTGCCGGCGGGCGCTCAAGGCATCGCCTTCATGAAAGCGTTCAACGAGCGCGGTCTGGCGGAAGCCGGCATCAAGCTGATCGCCACCGGCGACATAACCGACGACGGCGTGCTGGATGCGATGGGCGATCCCGTGCTCGGGTTGACCACGAGCTTCCACTATTCGGCCGCGCACGATTCGCCGGAGAACCGCGCCTTCAAGAAGGCCTATGAAGAAGCCAACGGCACCAAGCTGCGCCCGAATTTCATGGCGGCCGCCGGGTATGACGGCATGGCCGCGATTTACGAGGCCCTGAAAAAGACCGGAGGCTCGACCGACGGCGACAAGGTGATGGCGGCGTTGAAGGGCATGAAACTGATGAGCCCGCGCGGCCCGATCTCGATCGATCCGGAGACGCGCGACGTAGTACAGACCGTCTACATTCGCAAGGTCGAAAAGGTCGGCGGCGGGCTGTACAACGTCGAGTTCGACAAGTACCCGGACCAGAAGGATCCGGGCAAATGACCTGACCAGGCCGATGCCGGCGCGCGCCGGCGTCGGCCTTTCAGCGAAGCACTATGCGGTGCCCCACACTTCGCGCGCCGTTTCGACCACCAGGCGCAGCTTCGCCGCCTGTGCATCGCGCGCGATCTCATTGCCGTGCACAGTGCTGGAAAAGCCGCATTGCGGCGACAGGCAGAGCTGCTCCAGCGGCACGCGCTTTGCGGCCTCGTCGATCTTATGCTTGAGCGCGTCTTTCGATTCGAGCGTGTCGAGCTTGGTGGTGACCAGTCCGAGCACTACGACTTTGCCTTTGGGGACGAAGCGCAGCGGTGCAAAGTCGCCCGACCGGGCATCGTCGTATTCGAGGAAGTAGCCGTCGACCTGCAATTCGTTGAACAATACTTCGGCGACCGGTTCGTAGCCGCCCTCCGCGACCCAGGCACTCTTGAAGTTGCCACGGCAAAGATGCACGCAAATAGTCATGCCGGCGGGACGACCCGAGATCGCCGCATTGATCAGCCGCGCGTACCGGCGAGGCAGCTCGTTCGGGTCGTCGCCGCGCTGGCGCGCACCTTCCCGCATCTTTTCGTCGCACAGATACGCAAGGTTGGTGTCATCGAGCTGCAGATAGCGGCAGCCCGCGTCGGCCAGGGCGCTTATCTCCGCCCGATACGCCGCCGCGACATCGGCGAAGAAAAGCTCGAGGTCGGGATAGGCTTCGCGACTGATCGCTTCGCGACCGCCACGAAAATGCAGCATCGTCGGCGAGGGGATCGTGACCTTCGGCGTTTTCCGGGTAACCGACTGCAGGAACTTGAAATCGTCGACCTGGATCGGCTTGACGTGCCGGACCGGCCCGGTGACCTTCATCACCGGCGGGGCGAAATCGACATTGCCGGCTTTGCTGTGAAAGCTGACCGCGATGCCGCCTTTGGTTTCGACGCCGGCGAGTTGCTCCAGGAAATCGATGTGGAAATAAGTGCGACGAAACTCGCCGTCGGTGATGCCTTCCAGGCCGAGATCTTCCTGAAATCGAACGACGTCCCGGATCGCCGCGTCTTCGACGACACGCAGTTGGGCACGGTCGATGGCGCCGCTCCGGTGACGCTCGCGGGCATCGAGGAGCGCAGCGGGGCGGAGGAAGCTGCCGACGTGATCGGCGCGAAAAGGGGGCGTGCTGCGAATAGTCATCGCAATGGCTCCAGAGCGAATGTCGATGCCCGACAGCGGCGGGTGCGCGCGGCTTCCGGCAAAGCGTTTATCATGCGCGAACAGGTGGGGGGCCGGAATGCTTCGAGGTGGCCCGTACACGGGTCGCCGTGGCAAGTTGACGATCCGCCCGACAGCGGCGCTACGCCAGATTAACACGCAATAACAAGGAGGATGAACATGCACCGGAAATTCTCGAGTAAGCGCCGTCAGGTGCTCAGCGGCGTCGCTGCCGCGCTGGCCGCCGCATCCGTGCCGCGGCTCGCGCTCGCCGCGGACCCGTTGAAGATCGGCCTGATCCTGCCCCTTACCGGACCGTTTGCGTCGACCGGAAGGCAGATCGAGGCAGCGTGCCGGCTGTACATCGCACGCAACGGCGATAGCGTGGCCGGCCGCAAGGTCGAATTGACCGTCAAGGACGACACCGGCGCTCCCGAAGTCACGAAGCGCATCGCCCAGGAGATGGTCGTGCAGGACCACGTCAACATTCTGGCGGGATTCGGGCTCACGCCGCTGGCGCTGGCAACCGCGCCAGTGGCGACTGAAGCCAAGGTCCCGATGATCATCATGGCCGCGGCGACATCGATAATTCCGACCCGCTCGCCGTTCATCGTGCGTGCGGGCTTTGCCTTGCCGCAAATCACCGCGCCAATCGCCGAATGGGCGCTGAAGAACAACATCAAGCGCGTCGTGACGCTGGTGACCGACTACGGTCCCGGTCTCGACGCAGAGAAGACGTTTGTCAAGCGATTCACCGAAGGCGGCGGCACCGTGGTCGAGTCGCTGCGCACGCCTCTGCAGGGCCCGGACTACGCGCCGTTCCTGCAGCGCACCAAGGACGCCAAACCGGACGCATTGTTCGTGTTCGTTCCGTCCGGGCAGGGGACCGCGGTCATGAAGCAATTCGCCGAGCGCGGGCTGGCGGCCGCAGGCATCAAGATGATCAGTACAGGCGACCTGGTCGACGACGATATTCTCGATGCGATCGGCGCGCCGGCGCTGGGTATTGTCAGCTCTTTCCACTATTCCGCAGCGCATCCGTCGGCCGAGAACAAGGCCTATGTCGACGCTTTCATGAAAGCGAACGGCGGCATGCGTCCCAATTTCATGTCGGTCGGTGGCTACGACGGCATGCATCTGATCTATGAAGCAGTGAAGAAGACGAACGGCGACGCGGACGGCGAGAAACTGGTCGCGGCGATGAAAGGCATGGCGTGGACCAGCCCGCGCGGGCCTATGTCGATCGACCCGGCGACGCGCGACGTGATCCAGACGGTTTACATGCGCAAGGTCGAAATGCGCGACGGGCACTACTGGAACATCGAGTTCGACAAGGTCGACAACGTCAAGGATCCGAGCGTCTGACGGGCGACGGCCCGGAGGCAGGCGATGATCGGCAACCTGGTCGGCGTGCTGTTCGACGGCGTCGCCTACGGAAGTTTGCTGTTCATCATCAGCATCGGCCTGTCGGTGACGATGGGCTTGATGAATTTCGTCAACCTTGCGCACGGCGCCTTCGCGATGCTCGGCGGCTACGTTTGTGTCGTGCTGATGACCCGGCTCGGCGTGCCGTTCCTGGCATCGCTGCCGATCGCGTTCGCCGCCGCTGCGCTAGCCGGCGCGGTGCTCGAGCGCACGCTCTATCGAAGGCTCTATAGAGCCACGCATCTCGACCAGGTATTGTTCAGCATCGGACTGGTCTTCATGTCGATGGCCGCGGCAACTTACGTGTTCGGCTCGCAGCAGCAACCGGTGCAGCTGCCCGCGGTGCTGCGCGGGCAGGTTCATCTGCTCGGCATCGACCTGGGCTCGTATCGCCTGTTCCTGATTGCGGTCGTCATCGCCGTGACGCTTGCTCTGACGTGGCTGATCGAACGAACACGCTTCGGCGCCGCGATCCGCGCATCGGTCGATAACCAGCAGGCGTCTGCAGGGCTGGGAATCAACGTCTATCGTGTCTTCAGTCTGACCTTCGCCCTCGGCTCGGGGCTTGCCGGCCTGGGTGGCGGCCTGGGCATCGACGTCCTCGGCCTCGACCCGACGTTTCCGCTCAAGTACATGGTCTACTTCCTGCTGGTCGTTGCCGTCGGCGGCGCGGGGACGATCAAGGGTCCATTGATCGCCGCGTTGCTGCTCGGCGTGTTCGACGTCGCCGGCAAATACTACGTGCCGCAGATAGGCTCGTTCATCATCTATGTCGTGATGGTGATCATGCTCCTTATCTTTCCGCGCGGCCTTGTGGGCAGAAGAGTGTGAAGCGACGGGCGTCGGCGACGGGCGCCCCCTCGAGCGCGCTGCCGACGGCGCAGTGGAAGCCATTGGAGATCGCATTCTGGCTTCTTCCGGTGGCCGCGTACTTCGTCTTTCCGCGCTATCTGACGCTCGGCAGCCAGATCTTCATCGCCGGACTTTTTGCGCTGTCGCTCGACCTGATCATGGGCTATGCGCGCATCATCTCGCTTGGCCACGCCGCGTTTTTCGGCATCGGCGCGTACACGGCGGGACTTCTTGCGAGGCACGGCTGGGGAGAGCCGCTCAGCGGTCTCGCCGCAGCCGCCGCCGCGGCGGCGGTGATCGGGCTGGTGACCAGCTTTCTGGTCGTGCGGGGCCAGGACCTGACGCGCCTGATGGTGACGCTCGGCATAGGACTGATGCTGTACGAGGCGGCCAACCAGGCGTCGTCGATCACCGGTGGTGTCGACGGCTTGTCCGGCGTCGAGATAAACAAGCTCTTCGGCGTGTTCGGCTTCGGCTTGAACGGCAAGACCGGCTATTGGTATTGCCTGGCCGTTCTCTTCCTCGTGTTTTGCTTCGCCCGCACGCTGGTCCGATCTCCGTTCGGGCTGAGCTTGCGAGGCATACGCGAAGGCGAGCGGAGAATGCCCGCGATCGGGGTGTCGGTACAGCGCAAGCTGATCGCGATCTACACGATCGGCGCGGGGATAGCAGGCATCGCCGGCGCCCTTCTGGCGCAGACAACGCAGTTCGTCGGCATCGATTCGCTGGGATTCCCGCGTTCGGCGGAATTGGTGATCATGCTGGTGCTGGGCGGTACTGGATATCTGTATGGCGCGTTAGTAGGCGCCGCGACGTTCATGATGCTGCAGAATTACCTTTCCAATCTGAGCGCGGTGTACTGGCAATTCTGGCTGGGGCTTTTGCTGGTGCTGCTTGTCCTGTTTGCCCGTGGCGGACTGATCGGAGGGGCGCTGGGCTTGCGCCGTCGATTGATGGGAAAGCGGATATGACCTATGCGCTGCGAACCGAGGGGCTGAGTCGCTCTTTCGGTGCATTCAAGGCGAACTCGGGCATCAGCCTGGTGTTCGAATCCGGCGCGCGGCACGCGATCATCGGCCCCAACGGCGCCGGCAAGACGACGTTCATCAATTTGCTGACCGGCGTGCTCGCGCCGAGCGCTGGCGAGGTCTATCTGGCGGAGGAAAACGTCACGGGACTGGCGCAGCACACCCGCGTCAAGCGCGGCATGACGCGCACGTTCCAGATCAATACCCTGTTTCCGGGGCTGACCGTCCTGGAATCGATCGTGCTGGCGTGCTGTGAGCGCGACGGC
This sequence comes from Casimicrobiaceae bacterium, assembly GCA_036270955.1. Classification (GTDB taxonomy): domain Bacteria; phylum Pseudomonadota; class Gammaproteobacteria; order Burkholderiales; family Casimicrobiaceae; genus PALSA-1003. The sequence goes on from DATBBM010000039.1 coordinate 37,393, forward strand.
GTAGGCAACATCTGGTGGCGGCCTGCCTCGCGCGCGCAGCCGCAGATCGACGAGGCGCGAAGCATACTGGCGCAACTTCGACTCGATCGAGACGCCGCGATGGAAACGCGCACGCTTCCCTACGGCAAGCAACGCCTGCTGGAGATCGCGCTGGCGCTCGCGACCCGTCCGAGAGTCTTGCTCCTCGATGAGCCGGCGGCGGGGATACCGGCGGCGGAGAGCGTCGAGCTGTTCGGCGTCATCGCGGCTTTGCCGCGCGAGGTCTCTATCATCTTCATCGAACACGACATGAACCTGGTGTTCAAGTTCGCGGAAAAGATCACGGTGCTGGTCGGCGGATCGGTTCTGGTCGAAGGTCCGCCGGAAGAGATCGCCCGCGACCGGCGCGTGCGGGAGGTCTATCTGGGCGAGGCCGTGCATGGCTAAGCTGCTCGTCATCGAGCGGGTGACCGCAGGCTACGGTGATTCGATCATCCTCGAGGATGTTTCCCTCGACCTGGACGAAGCGGGCAGCCTTGCGCTGCTTGGCCGGAATGGCGTCGGCAAGACCACGCTGCTGCTGACGCTGATGGGCATGACGCGAGTCAAGGCCGGCACGATCGCTTGGCGCGGCGCCGATGTCACGACCCTGCCGACGTTTCGGCGCGCGCATGCGGGCCTCGGCTGGGTGCCACAGGAGCGATTCATGTTCCCGTCGCTGACGGTCGATGAGCACTTGAGCGTCGTCGCTCGGCCCGGACCATGGACGATAGATCGCGTCTACCGAATGTTTCCGCAACTCGAGCAACGCAAGCGCAACCTCGGTAACCAGCTGTCCGGCGGCGAGCAGCAGATGGTGGCGATCGCGCGAGCCTTGATGACAAACCCGAAGCTGCTGCTGCTCGACGAGCCCATGGAAGGGCTCGCGCCGATCATCGTACAGGAGCTGATGCGGCTGATCGGCGAGCTGGTGCGGGCGCGGGAATTCGCAGTGGTCGTCGTCGAGCAGCATGCGCGACTCGCTTTGCAGCTGACCCAGCAAGCGATCGTTCTCGACCGCGGCAGGATCGTGCACCGCTCGACAAGCGAAGAGCTGCTCAAGGATCCGGAATCCCTCGACCGGCTGGTGGCGGTCGCCTGAGCAGGTGCATTGACAGCGGCGCTCGATGCGCGCGGGTTCGCGCATTGCTCCGGTCGACGCGCTCGTCTATATTCGCGCGGTGACGCGAGCGGAATTGATAACCGGTCATCGAATCCCATGCAATTCCTGCTGAGAGCGCTAACGCGCGTGCCACTGCCGTTGCTCTATACCTGGAGTGCGGTCGTGTACTTCGTCGCATTTCGCGTGCTGCGCTGGCGGCGCGATCGTGCCGAGCTGGATATCGCCAACGCCTTCCCCGGCAAAAGTGCGGAAGAGCGCGCCGTCATTCTTCGCCGCTCGTATCGCAATCTTGCGGATACGCTGTTCGAGGCATTCTGGGGCTACGGCGCGAGCGCCGACGCATTGCGGCGCCGCGTGACGATCGAAAATCCCGAGCTGGTCACCGCCTGTGTAGATGCCAAGCAATCGGTGATTCTGCTGACGGCGCACTTCGGCAACTGGGAATGGCTGTCGCTCGCGACCGGCGCGCATTTCGACATCGTGATCGACGTTGTCTACCAACCGCAGCGCGTGGAGGCGGTCGACAGGTTTCTGCGCGAGGCCCGCGCTCGTTTCGGAAGCCGCTTCGTCCCGCGAAAGGATTTCATTTTCGATCTGCTGAGCCGAGCCGGACAGCCGCGAGTCTACGCGCTGATCGCGGATCAGACTCCGAAGGGAAACGATCCGCGGCAATGGACGCGTTTCCTGGAGCAGGACACGGCTTTTTTCCTCGGTGCCGGCAAGATCGCACGATTTCTCGACGCCAAGGTTCTGTACGTGACGATGCGACGGTTGCGGCGAGGTCACTACTCGGTCCGCTTGACGCCGCTCGCCGAGCCGCCTTACGACGAGAGCGCGGATGTCATGGTCGTCGAACGGTACGCGCGGATGCTCGAGCGCGACATCCGTGAAAATCCAGCCGATTGGCTTTGGCTGCAGAAGAAATGGAAGTACGCCAAGCCCGTGGCGGCCGATGCGGCGGGGGCGTAAGCGGCCGCGAACGGGAAAGGCACAGGACCTCAGGCGCCGCGCCAGATCGCGATCGTGCCGATCAGGCCCGCCGGCAGCGCGGCACTTACCAGGCGCCAGCGACCGGCGACGTAAGGCGGCGGCCCTCCGAGCAAGCGTGGACTGTCGTCGAGGCCCACGTCGATGTGCCGAAACGGTGCCGAAAGCGCATCTCCGGTCGCCTTGCTCATCGCTTCCTTGCATGTCCACAGACGCAGGAAATGACGGCGGCGAGCCTCATCGTCGAGGGGGGCCATCGTCGCGCGTTCGCGCGCGGTCATGAACTTGCGCGCCAGCCCGTCGGCATTGACTACGCGCTCCTCGAGCTCGACGTCGACGCCGATGCGTGCGCCGGGCGGTAATCCAGCGGCGATGCCTATCAGCGCCACGTTGTCGGTGTGCGACACATTGAAATCGAGCGCATGTTGCGCTGCGACTTCGGGACGGCCGCGAATGCCGCGACGCAGCGCAACCGCTGCGGGATCGACGCCGAGCGCCGCGCCGAGCAGGCGGCGCAACGCTGCGCGACCGGCGATCCAGCGCGCTCGCAGCGCCGGCGTGCCGAAGCGATCCGCACGCTCGATTTCCGCCGGCGATAATGTTCGCTCCAGCGCGCGCGACTCGTCGCTGCTGCAGTCCAACAGACAAAGCCATAGCGCGATCGCCGGATCCGGCGCCGGCAGGGCGATAGCCTTTGTCGAGGTCATTTGCGAAGTGTCTGAATTCATGAAGCTAAGCGCGCCGTCGCAGCGATTGTCATAGGCAAAAACACTGGGAACCGCGTCGCTCGACGCTTGCAATGTCGAGGCCGGATCATTATAATCAGCCCCCTCTGCTCGACCGAATCCGGCGTTGTTGCTCGACCCGGGGCGAGCACGCTCTTTAACAATGTGAACAACCGATAAGTGTGGGTACTTGGGGTGATGGCGGCCTTGGGTGTTCTGGTGGGCGGATGCTGGTGGGGGCGACTCTGGCGGTGTTTGGATACTGGGGACTCGAGGGCTCGATAAGCATCACGAGAAGTACTCATGCTGAAGGAAGCGGGCTAGGTGGCGTCAAGGCTGCTTGGCTCGTGACGAAGCTGGACGCTGTAGAGGCGGAAGGCTTGGTCGACGTCAGATGAGTGAAGTCTTGTACAGGTATTGAACTGAAGAGTTTGATCCTGGCTCAGATTGAACGCTGGCGGCATGCTTTACACATGCAAGTCGAGCGGCAGCGCGGGGGCAACCCTGGCGGCGAGCGGCGAACGGGTGAGTAACACATCGGAACGTATCCCGTAGTGGGGGATAACCCGGCGAAAGCCGGGCTAATACCGCATATGCTCTACGGAGGAAAGTGGGGGACCTGCAAGGGCCTCACGCTATGGGAGCGGCCGATGTCCGATTAGCTAGTTGGTGGGGTAAAGGCCTACCAAGGCGACGATCGGTAGCTGGTCTGAGAGGATGATCAGCCACACTGGGACTGAGACACGGCCCAGACTCCTACGGGAGGCAGCAGTGGGGAATTTTGGACAATGGGGGAAACCCTGATCCAGCCATGCCGCGTGAGTGAAGAAGGCCTTCGGGTTGTAAAGCTCTTTTGGCCGGAAAGAAAGGGTTCGGGCGAATACCCTGGATCTTTGACGGTACCGGCAGAATAAGCACCGGCTAACTACGTGCCAGCAGCCGCGGTAATACGTAGGGTGCGAGCGTTAATCGGAATTACTGGGCGTAAAGAGTGCGTAGGCGGTTCTTTGTGTCCGCTGTGAAAGCCCCGGGCTTAACCTGGGAATGGCAGTGGAAACTAGGGGACTTGAATCTGGCAGAGGGGGGTGGAATTCCACGTGTAGCAGTGAAATGCGTAGAGATGTGGAGGAACACCGATGGCGAAGGCAGCCCCCTGGGCTGAGATTGACGCTCAGGCACGAAAGCGTGGGGAGCAAACAGGATTAGATACCCTGGTAGTCCACGCCCTAAACGATGTCAACTAGGTGTTGGGGAAGCGATTTCCTAGTACCGCAGCTAACGCGTGAAGTTGACCGCCTGGGGAGTACGGTCGCAAGATTAAAACTCAAAGGAATTGACGGGGACCCGCACAAGCGGTGGATGATGTGGATTAATTCGATGCAACGCGAAAAACCTTACCTACCCTTGACATGTA
>DATBBM010000040.1:0-4927 GCA_036270955.1 Casimicrobiaceae bacterium
CTGCAGGAAGGCACGCTGGGAGTCGATCCCGATTTCCAGAAGACCAACGACGGCGCGATGCCGCCGGTGATACACGTCGACACCGACGCGCCTCTGTATTCGGACCGCGACGGAAAGCTGATCACCGACCAGCTGTGGGGACTGTATTACAAGCCCGACTTCCATTTCGGCGGCGTCCAGGGCGGCGCGATGCCGGCCAGCGTCGAGCGCGAAGCCGACGAGGTGCGGGTCGATCCTTATGGGCCGAACTCGCCGGAGTTCGTCGTCGACGACAACTTCGCCGACATGTGGACTTCGGCGCTCGCGCATTGCCAGAAGCGCTTCGAAGGCAAGCACGGCGTATACCGCAATGAACCCTCGGGAGGAATCGGCTGCTTCACGCCGGACAGCTTTCCGGTATTCGACCGGTTCCGCGAGAACGTCTATGTCATCGCCGATTCGAATCACGGCTACAAGATGATCGGCGTCGGAAAGCTGGTCGCCGACGAGCTGCTCGGCGCCAAGCCGGCTTTGCTCGAGCCTTTCCGGTTTTCGCGTTACGCCGCGGGCAAGCTGCATCCGGTGAGCCGCAGTCCGTTTCCGTGGAGCTGATGGACAAGGTTCTGAATCGCGATCGGCTGGTCGTCCTGGGCGCGCTGGCGGCCGTGGTCGCGCTGGCTTGGGCCTATCTCGCCTACATCGTTCTTGCGCAGCCGGCGATGGACATGGATGCGATCGCGATGGCGGCGATGCCGCCGCCGGTCTGGGACGTCCGCTACTTTACGGCGACCCTGGCGATGTGGATGGTGATGATGGTCGGCATGATGCTTCCCAGCGCCGCACCGACCGTGCTTTTGTTCGATGCCTTGCAGATGCATGGCGATGCCGGTCTGCGTCATCGCCGCGCGACGGCGCTGTTCGCCGCCGGCTACGTGCTCGCCTGGGCCGCGTTCGGCGTCCTCGCAACGTCGGCGCAGTGGGCTCTGAGCGAGTCGATGCTGCTTTCGGCAATGATGACGGGCAGAAGTCCGGTTTTCATCGGGTCGCTGCTGGTGATCGCCGGCACGTATCAATTCACCCGGTGGAAAACGGCTTGCCTCAGCCAGTGCCGCAGTCCGGCCGGCTTTCTGGTAAGGCATCGCCGCCGTGGTGCGCTCGGTCCGCTGCTGATGGGCTTGCGGCACGGCGTCCAATGCATCGGTTGCTGCTGGGCGCTGATGGCGCTGCTGTTCGCTTTCGGCGTCATGAACCTGGTCTGGGTGGCGGCGCTCGCTGTTTTCGTGTTCGTCGAAAAGCTGACGCCGGCCGGCGCGCTGGTCGGGCGTATCGGCGGCTTCCTGATGATCGGCGCCGGATTGACCATGATGGCGATCGGCGTATAGCAAAGGATGGGTCGGCGATGATCGAGTGGTTTCTGAAAGGCAGGGAATTCGGCAACTGCAACTGCTCGTATGGCTGCCCTTGCCAGTTCAACGCGCTGCCGACGCACGGCAATTGCATGGCGATGTGCGCCTACCGGTTCGACGAGGGGCGTTTCGCCGACGTCGATCTGGGTGGGCTCTGCGCCGCGGCGACGTGGAAGTGGCCGGGCGCCGTTCACCAGGGCAACGGCACGATGCAGCTGATCATCGACCAGCGCGCCGATACGAAACAGCGCCAAGCGCTGCTGACGATCATGAGCGGCGGGGAGACCCAGGACCGCGCGACGATGTGGTGGGTTTACTCTTCGATGTGCCCGACCAAGCTCGCACCCTTGTTCAAGCCGATCGAATTCGAGGTCGACGTCGACGCGCGTCGTGCGCATCTGCTGGTCCCGGGAATCATCGAAACCGTCGGCGAGCCGATCCGCAATCCGGTGACGGGCATCGAGCATCGTGCCCGGATCGATCTTCCCGACGGATTCGAGTACCGGCTCGGCGAGGTCGCGAGCGGAACGACCAGGGCGACCGGTGGCGTCAAGCTGGATTTCGAGAAGACGTTCGGTCTATGCGCCGATATTCATCTGAGTCACGCCGGCGTCATCGACTAGGCGCGTCGCCGCGAATGCGACCGGTGATCGATCAGGCGAACCTTCCCGCCGCGCGCACCGTGTAACCGTACGGCGCTGCCGCCGTGCAGAGCGAATGCCAGCTGTCGCGTGCGAAGCTTCTCGCGATCAGCATCGTGCAAGCCGGCGGTTCGCGATGACGGTAAAACAGCACGGGAACCCGGCCGTAGAGGCTCTGCCGGCATTGCCCGGCGCTGAACGCCCGCGGATCGAAGTCGAGCGGACAGCCGGCGGCCAGCACGTCCGCCGCGCTCGGTCCATCGACGACGTAGGCGACGCGGCCCGCCGAAACGTCGAACAGCGCGCCGCCGGCGGCAATCAGCGCGTCGCGTGCGCCGGTGAAATCGCCAAGCGACGCGACATCGGCGGCGACCAGCAGCCACGATTGCGGGCCCAGCCACAGCGCGACGACGCGATTGCCCATGCTAGCTGTATTGGCCATTTCCGGCAGCGCGATACCCGCGATCCGCTGCACTTCGGCGCGAAACGACGACGACGCGAGGTTGCCCTGGACGTTCCACGCGGTGGCGATCGTCGCTTCGCTTAAGAAAACCGCCGACCCCGCGGCACCGTAATGCCCCGGCGCCGTCGAGCCGATCGTTGTGTCGGGCGATTCAGACACGCAGCCGCTCGCCTTCCGGATCGATGAAGCACGGTGGACCGACGCGCACCTTGACCCGCGCACCGGCCAGCGGCGAAACCGCCCACAAAGTCTCGCCGTGCCGCGCGCGGCCGCGCTCCAGCAACGCGAGTCCGATCGAGACATCGAGATTCGGACTCCAGCACCACGAGCTGATGTGACCCTGCATCGGGACCGGCGCCGCTTGCTCAGGATCGGCGATCAGCTTCCCGCCACGCGGGATCGTGCCGTCTATCGCGGTAAGACCCACCAACTGCCAGCGCTCGGGCGCTGTAAGCGCTGGACGCGAGAGCAGCGGCTTGCCGATGCACCACTTAGCCGGGCTGACCAGCTTTCCCATGCCGAGGTCGTCGGCGGTCGTGCGGCCGTCGGCCTCGGGTCCGATGACGACGTGTCCCTTTTCGATGCGCAAGGTGCTCATCGCCTCGGTGCCGTAAGGCATGATGCCGAACGGCTCACCGGCCGCCATAACCGCTTCCCACATCGCGTGGCCATGCGCGACGGGCACATGGATCTCGTAGGCAAGCTCGCCCGAGTAGCTCATCCGGAACAGTCGCGCCGGGATGCGCGTACCGCCGGCGACGAGCTCGCACTCGCCGACCGCGAGGAACGGAAATGCGGCGTTGGAAACGTCGATCGATACCAGCCTGGCGAGTACTTGGCGCGACCTCGGGCCCGCCAGCGCCACCCCCGCCCATTGCTCGGTGACCGACGTCGCGAATACCTCGAGCTCCGGCCATTCGACCTGCAGCAGATACTCGAGATGCTGCATCACGTTCACCGCGTTCAAGGTCGTCGTCGTCATCAGGTAGTGCGACTCGGCCAGGCGCGATGTCGTTCCGTCGTCGAACACCATGCCGTCATCGCGCAGCATGACGCCGTAACGGCAGCGCCCGACCGCCAGCGTGTCCCAGCGGTTGATATATACGCGGTTGAGGAATTCGGCGACGTCGCGTCCCTGCAGCTCGATCTTGCCCAGCGTCGATACGTCGACCCCCCCGACGTTGCTGCGCACGTTCTTCGCTTCACGATTGGCGGCGTCGTCCTCTGATTCGCCGGGCCGCGGGTACGAGTGCGGCCGTTTCCACAGGCCGGCGTTCAGCATCCGCGCGCCGTGCTCGACATGCCAGTCGTGCATCGCCGAATACCGCGTCGGCTCGAGCGTCGCGCCGACTTCGTGCCCGGCCAGCGTCCCCATCGTCACCGGTGTGTACGGGGGACGGAACGTCGTCGTGCCGACTTGAGGGATCGTCACCCCGAGCTCGGCGGCCAGCAGCGCAAGACCGACGATGTTGCCGGTCTTGCCCTGGTCGGTGCCCATGCCCAGCGTCGTGTAGCGCTTCAGATGCTCAATCGACCGGTAGCCTTCGCGCGCACCGAGCGCGATGTCGGCGACGGTCACGTCGTTCTGCCAATCGACAAAGCACTTGGCGCCGCGGCGCGACGGGACCGACCACAGCGCTTGCAAGGGTCCGGCCGAGATGGCCGCCGTTGCGGGCGCGGACTGCGCCGAGGGAGCCGTGCGGCCTGACCGAGTGCCGGCGGCGAGCCCCGCGCGATGGCCATCGGCCAGAACCGCGCTCAGATCCAGCTTGCCGTTCGCCGCGCCGGCGGCGACGATCGCCTGTGGCGAGGCGTCCGGCAAAAACGTCGCAAGGGCATCGTCGTAGCGAAGCTTGCCGCGCGATTGCGAATAAAGATGAACGGCGGGATTCCAACCGCCCGACACGCACACAAGATCGCAATCGATCCGCCGCGACGCGCCGCCTTCGAGCGATGCCAGATCGACTCCGGCGACGCGCAGCCGGCCGTGCGCCCGGACAATCGCGCTCGCGGGCAGTATCTGCACGCCGGCGGCGCGCGCGCGTTGCGGATGGTCGCCGGAGAGTGCGCTTTCCGGCCGCGGGTCGGCGATCGCCGCGATGGCGACGCCGGCCTCGTGCAATCGCACCGCCGCTTCGTAGCCGCTGTCGTTGTTGACGAAGATCACCGCGCGCGTTCCGGGCTTGACGCCGTAGCGCATCACATAGGCCTGCGCCGCGCCGGCGAGCATCGTTCCCGGAAGATCGTTATCTGCATAGGCGATGCCGCGCTCCAGCGCGCCACTGGCGAGCACGACCGTGCCGGCGCGCACGTGCCACAGCCTCTGGCGCGGCGTGAATCGCGGCGGCTCGGGCAGATGGTCGGCGACGCGCTCGACCAGGCCGACCAGGTTCTGGTCGTAATACCCGAACGCGGTAGTGCGCGGCAGCAGCGTGACG
>DATBBM010000041.1:0-11140 GCA_036270955.1 Casimicrobiaceae bacterium
CAGCAACGGATGTACGAGTTCCTCGACCGGCTGGTGTCGATCGCGCTGCCGCGGGTGCGCGACTTCCGCGGCGTGTCGGGCCGCTCCTTCGACGGCCGTGGCAACTTCAACATGGGCGTCAAGGAGCAGATCATTTTTCCCGAGATCGAGTACGACAAGATCGACGCACTGCGGGGCATGAATATCACGATCGCGACGACGGCAAAGACCGATGCCGAGGCGAAGGCGCTGCTCGCCGCGTTCAAATTTCCGTTCAAGAACTAGAGACCGAGGACGCCATGGCTAAAACGGCTGTCATCAACCGCGATCTGAAGCGCCGCAAGATAGTGAAGAAGTACGCCAAAAAGCGCGCAGATCTGATCGCGGTCATCAACAACTTCAAGCTGTCCGAGGACGTCCGTCTCGATGCGCGGCACAAGTTGCAGCAGCTGCCGCGCGATGCCAGCCCGATCAGGCTGCGCAACCGTTGCAAGCTGACCGGCCGTCCGCGCGGCGTGTACAGCAAGTTCGGCCTCGGCCGCAACAAATTGCGCGAGATCGCGATGCGGGGCGAAATCCCCGGCGTGGTCAAGGCCAGCTGGTAGGGGTGACTCATGAGCATGACTGATCCGATCGCCGACATGCTGACGCGTATCCGCAACGCGCAGCTCGCGGAAAAAGCCACGGTGCAGATGCCGGTGTCGAAAGTGAAGCTGGCGATCGCCAAGGTGCTGAAGGACGAAGGCTACGTCGAAGGCTTTGCCGTCGTCGGCGACGAAGCCAAGCCGCAGCTCGAGATTTCGCTCAAGTACTACGCCGGCCGGCCGGTGATCGAGAAGATCGAGCGCGTGTCGAAGCCAGGCCTGCGCATCTACAAGAGCAAGGACGATATCCCGCGCGTGATGAACGGGATGGGAATCGCCATCGTATCCACGTCGCACGGCGTGATGACCGATCGCAAGGCGCGCGCCACCGGGGTCGGCGGCGAAGTGCTTTGCATCGTTGCCTGACCAGGAGCGAGAGCGATGTCCCGTATCGGCAACAATCCGATCAAGGTGCCGGCAAAGGTCGAAGTGAAGATCGCCGGCGACGAAATCTCGGTCAAGGGTCCGCTCGGCTCGCTGTCGCGGCGCTTCGGCCCGACCGTCAGCATCGAGCAGTCCGGCGACACGCTGACCTTCAAGGCGGCGAACGCCGAGGCGGGGGCGATGCACGGGACGATGCGTGCGCTGGTCGCCAACATGGTCAAAGGCGTCACCGACGGTTACCAGAAGCGGCTGACGCTGGTCGGCGTCGGTTACCGGGCGCAGGTCGCCGGCGACAAGCTCAACCTGTCGCTGGGGTTTTCGCATCCGGTCGTTCATCAGATGCCCAAAGGCGTCAAGGCCGAGGTTCCGGTGCAGACTGAGATCATCGTCAAGGGTGTCGACAAGCAGCAGGTCGGACAAGTCGCCGCGGAAATCCGCGCCTACCGTCCGCCTGAGCCGTACAAGGGGAAGGGCGTGCGCTACGCCGACGAGCGGGTCGTGATCAAGGAAACCAAGAAGAAATAAGCGGCTTGCCGACAAAGACTGGAGACCTGGTTAATGAACAAGAGAGAAGCTCGTGTCCGCCGCGCCCGCAAAACCCGGGCGCGCATCGCCGAGCAGCGGGCAAACCGGCTGGTGGTCAGCCGGACCAATAGCCACATCTATGCGCAGATCATCGCGCCGGAAGGCAACAAGGTGCTGACCAGTGCCTCGACGCTCGAGGGCGAGATGCGCGCAGGCACCAAGAACGGGGGCAACCGCGCGGCCGCAACATTGATCGGCAAGCGCATCGCCGAAAAGGCGAAAGCGCTGGGCATCGAGACGGTCGCCTTCGACCGCTCCGGGTACAAGTATCACGGCCGCGTCAAGGCGCTGGCCGAGGCCGCCCGCGAGGGCGGTCTGAAGTTCTAGCGCCAATCAGAGGACGGGACCGAACATGGCAAAGCCGATGGGCAGGCAGCAAGGCAGGCAGCAGCAGGATGATCGCGGCGACGGCCTGCGCGAGAAGATGATCAGCATCAACCGCGTCACCAAGGTGGTGAAGGGCGGACGCATCCTGGCGTTTGCTGCGCTAACGGTGGTCGGCGACGGCGACGGGCGGGTCGGCATGGGCAAGGGGAAGGCGAAGGAAGTTCCGGTCGCGGTGCAAAAGGCGATGGAGGAGGCCCGGCGCCGGATGATCAAGGTGCGTCTCAAGGGCGGCTCGCTGCACCACGCGGTGGTCGGCCGCCACGGAGCGACCAAGGTATTCATGCAGCCCGCGTCCGAAGGCACCGGCGTCATCGCCGGAGGTCCGATGCGGGCCGTGTTCGACGTCGTCGGCGTGACCAACATCCTGGCCAAGTGCCACGGATCGACCAATCCGTACAACGTCGTACGGGCGACGCTCAACGCGCTCGAGAATTGCAGCGCGCCGGCGGATATCGCAGCCAAGCGCGGCTTGACGGTCGAGCAGCTGACGGAGGCCTGAAGATGGCGGCGGAAAAGAAAGGTGCGGCTGCGCCGAAGAGATTGCGCGTGACGCTGGTGCGCGGGCTGATGGGAAAGAAGCCCGATCACCGGGCGACGGTTGCGGGACTGGGCCTGAAGTGGCGCAGCCACTCGGTCGAAGTCGCCGACACGCCCGAGATTCGCGGCATGCTGGCCAAGATCGGCTACATGCTGTCAGTGACCGAGGCGAAAGCTTGAGTTGTTTTTGCGGAAAAAGGACCCATCTGGCCCTGTCGGGCCGATGAATGCGATCGAGGACACGACGATGCGGATGAACACGATCAAGCCGGCGGCCGGCAGCAAGCACGCGAAGCGCCGCGTCGGCCGCGGCATCGGGTCGGGCCTCGGCAAGACCGCGGGACGCGGTCACAAGGGCCAGAGCTCGCGCAGTGGCGGCTTCCACAAGGTCGGCTTCGAAGGCGGCCAGATGCCGCTGCAACGCCGGCTGCCCAAGCGCGGCTTCGTCTCGCGCATGCGTGACGACACGGCGGAAGTCCGCTTGTCGGACCTGGCCAAGCTGCCGGTGACCGAAATCGACCTGCTCGCACTGAAGGCGGCCGGGGTGGTGCCGGCGCTGGCCAAGACGGCGAAGGTTATCAAGACCGGCAAGCTCGACAAGGCAGTCAAGCTGTCGGGCCTGCAGGCAACCAAAGGCGCGCGCGCGGCGATCGAAGCCGCGGGCGGCAGTCTGAGCGAATAGGCAGAGCGAATTGGCCACGACCAACCCGGCGCAGAAAAGCGGCAGCCGCTACGCGGACCTGAAAAAGCGCGTGCTGTTTCTGATCGGTGCGCTGATCGTCTATCGGATCGGCACGCATATCCCCGTGCCGGGGATCAACGCGGCCGTTCTGGACGAGCTGTTCCGCTCGCAGCAGGGCGGAATCCTCGGGCTGTTCAACGTTTTCTCCGGCGGCGCACTGCAGCGCTTCTCGATTTTCGCGCTGGGCATCATGCCGTACATCTCGGCGTCGATCATCATGCAGCTGTGCACGGTGGTCGTGCCGACGCTCGAAGCGCTGAAGAAGGAAGGCGAAGCGGGCCGGCGCAAGATCACCCAGTACACGCGATACGCGACCCTGGGACTGGCCTTTTTCCAGGGGCTGGGCATCTCGATCGCGCTCGAGGCGCAGCAGGGACTCGTCCTCGAGCCCGGGCTCGCATTCCGATTCCTGTCGGCGACGACGCTGGTTACCGGCACGATGTTCCTGATGTGGCTGGGCGAGCAGATCACCGAGCGGGGCCTGGGCAACGGCATTTCGCTGATCATCTTCGCCGGGATTGCGGCCGGTCTGCCGCGGGCAATAGGCCAGACGCTGGAGCAGGTCAATACCGGTGCCTATTCGGTGCTTCTGGTCCTTGGCATCGCGGTTCTGGTCATCGCGGTCACTGCCTTTGTCGTCTTCGTCGAAAAGGCGCTGCGCAAGATCCAGGTCAATTACGCGAAGCGGCAGGTCGGCAACAAGGTCTATGCGGGTCAGCAGTCGTTCCTGCCGCTGAAGCTCAACATGGCCGGCGTGATTCCGCCGATCTTCGCCTCGTCGATCATCCTCTTCCCGGCGACGCTGGGGCAGTGGTTCGGCTCGAGCGAAAATACGATCTGGCTGCGCGACCTGGCGTCGACGCTCGCGCCCGGCCAGCCGGTGCACGAGATCCTGTACGCGGCGGCGATCATTTTCTTCTGCTTCTTCTATACGGCGCTGCAGTACAACCCGAGGGAGACGGCGGACAACCTGAAGAAGAGCGGGGCGTTCATTCCCGGGTACCGGCCCGGCGAGCAGACGTCGAAGTACATCGAGAAGATCACGCTGCGGCTGACTCTGATCGGTTCGCTCTACCTGGTGGTCGTCTGCTTCATCCCGAACTTCCTGATCGCGTGGAAGAACGTCCCGTTCTACTTCGGCGGCACGTCGCTGCTGATCATCGTGGTGGTGACGATGGACTTCATGACCCAGGCGTATGCCTACATGATGTCGCAGCAATACGAGAGCCTGCTCAAGAAGGCGAACTTCAAGGGCGGCTTGCCCACGCGCTGATGTCAAAGGAAGAGACGATACAGATGCAGGGAGAAATCCTGGAGACGCTGCCCAACGCGACGTTCCGGGTGAAGTTGGAAAACGGTCATGTGGTGCTGGGACACATATCCGGCAAGATGCGGATGCACTACATAAAGATCTTGCCGGGCGACAAGGTGACGGTGGACCTGACGCCGTACGATCTGTCGCGGGCGCGGATCATTTTCCGCGCCAAGTGATGCCCGGAGCCGGCGGGCAGGGTCTGGCAGCAGCGGGATTTCAGCGGCGCGCGTCGATGCGCGACGATTGACGGAGAACGGCAATGAAAGTACTGGCATCGGTGAAAAAGATCTGCCGCAACTGCAAGATCATCCGGCGTAACGGCGTCGTGCGAGTCATTTGCACGGAGCCGCGTCACAAGCAGCGCCAAGGTTAACGGATCAGAACGATAGGGTAGGCATATGGCCCGCATTGCAGGCGTCAACATTCCGAATCACCAGCACGCCGACGTCGCGCTGACGGCGATCTACGGCATCGGCCGGGCGCGCGCCCGGGCGATCTGCGTAGCGGCCGGCGTCGACGGCATGAAGAAGGTGAAGGATCTGTCCGACGCACAAATGGACAAGCTGCGCGAGCTGGTCGGCCGCTACACGGTCGAGGGCGACCTGCGCCGCGAGGTGACGATGAGCATCAAGCGGCTGATGGACCTGGGCTGCTACCGCGGCGTGCGTCATCGCAAGGGCCTCCCGGTGCGCGGCCAGCGCACGCGCACGAACGCGCGGACGCGCAAGGGTCCGCGCAAGGCGCGCCAGTCGCAGATGACCAAGGGAACCGGCAAGCCCGCAGGAAAGCCCGCGCCCAAATAACGACGGGATTCGAAGGACCGAACAAGGAAATAGCGAATGGCACAGGCACCAACCAAGACCGGCACCACGCGAGCGCGCAAGAAGGTGAAGAAAAGCGTATCCGAAGGGATAGCGCATATTCACGCCTCGTTCAACAACACGATCATCACGATCACCGACCGGCAGGGCAACGCGTTGTCGTGGGCGACGTCGGGCGGCGCCGGCTTCAAGGGCTCGCGCAAGTCGACACCGTTCGCCGCGCAGGTCGCCGCCGAATCGGCCGGCAAGGCAGCGCAGGAGTGCGGCGTCAAGAACCTCGAGGTGAGGATCAAGGGACCCGGACCCGGGCGTGAGTCCGCAGTGCGTGCTCTCAATGCGCTGGGACTGAAGATCACCAGCATTTCGGACGTGACGCCGGTGCCGCACAACGGCTGTCGCCCGCCGAAGCGCCGCCGCATCTGACCAAACTCTAGGATAGCAACGTGGCTCGATACCTCGGACCCAAATGTAAGCTGGCGCGAAGGGAAGGCACCGACCTTTTCCTGAAAAGCGCGCGTCGATCGCTCGACTCCAAGTGCAAGCTGGACTCCAAGCCGGGTCAACATGGCGTTAAATCCGGCATGCGCCAATCGGACTACGGCAACCAGCTGCGCGAGAAGCAGAAGCTCCGGCGCACCTACGGCATCCTCGAGCGGCAGTTCCGCCGCTATTTCACGATGGCAGCGCAGCGCAAGGGTTCGACCGGCGAAAATCTTCTGCAGCTGCTCGAGTCGCGGCTGGACAACGTCGTCTACCGGATGGGATTCGGCTCGACCCGCGCCGAGGCCCGGCAGCTGGTGTCGCACCGCGCGGTCGTCGTCAACGGCAAGATCGTGAATATCCCGTCGGCGCTGGTCAAGGCGAGCGACATCGTAGCGGTCAAGGAAGGCGCCAAGACGCAGCTGCGCATCGTCGATGCGCTGCAGCTTGCCGAGAAGATCGGATTTCCGTCCTGGGTCGAAGTCGACGTCAAGAAGATGGCGGGCACGTTCAAGGGCGCGCCGGACCGGTCCGAATTCGGCCAGGACATCAACGAAAGCCTCGTCGTCGAGCTTTATTCGAAGTAACCGGCACGCGGCATTTGGCCGGTACCGCAGGGGTTTGCCTTAAGGATTCCGCATGCAGAGCAATGCTTTCTTGAAACCGCGCATCATCGATGTGCAGAGTACGTCGCCGTTCCATGCCAAGGTCGTGATGGAGCCGTTCGAGCGCGGCTACGGTCATACGCTGGGGAACGCGCTCCGGCGCGTGCTCCTGTCGTCGATGCCCGGCTACGCGCCGACCGAGGTCAAGATCACCGGCGTGCTGCACGAGTACTCGGCGCTGGACGGAGTTCAGGAGGACGTCGTCGACGTGCTACTGAATCTCAAAGGCGTCGTGCTCAAGCTGCACAACCGCGACCACGTGACCTTGAAGCTCGCGAAGACCGGCGAAGGTCCGGTTACCGCGGCCGACATCGAGCCGAACCACGACGTCGAGATCATCAATCCCGATCACCTGATCGCGCATCTGACCGCGGGCGGGAAGATCGAGATGGAGATCAAGGTCGAAAAGGGGCGCGGCTATCAGCCGGCCACCGTGCGCACCAAGCCCGACGGCGGACGCAGCATCGGCAACATCCTGCTCGACGCCTCGTTCTCCCCGGTTCGCCGCGTCAGCTACGCGGTCGAGAGCGCGCGGGTCGAACAGCGCACCGACCTGGACAAGCTGGTGATGGACATCGAGACCAATGGCGTGATCGAACCCGAGCAGGCGATACGCTACGCGGCGAGCATCCTGGTCGAACAGCTGGGTGTGTTCGCCGACCTCAAGGGAACCGAAGCGCCGGCCGAGCAGCGTTCGATGCCGCAGGTCGATCCGATCCTGCTACGACCGGTCGACGATCTCGAGCTGACCGTGCGCTCGGCCAATTGCCTGAAGGCCGAGAACATCTACTACATCGGTGACCTGATCCAGCGCACCGAAACCGAGCTGCTGAAGACGCCGAACCTGGGACGGAAGTCGCTGAACGAGATCAAGGAAGTGCTGGCTTCGCGCGGCCTTTCGCTCGGGATGAAGCTCGAGAACTGGCCGCCGGCGAACCTCGACCGGCCGTAAGGGAAAGATCATGCGCCACCGCCACGGATTGCGTAAGCTCAATCGCACCAGCAGCCACCGCCTCGCGATGCTGCGCAACATGACCAATTCGCTGCTGACGCACGAAGTCATAAAGACGACGCTGCCGAAGGCGAAGGAATTGCGCAGCGTCGCCGAACCGCTGATCACGCTGGGCAAGACGCCTACGGTGGCGAACCGCCGCCTGGCGTTCAACCGGCTGCGCGACCGTGCCGTCGTCAGCAAGCTCTTCGACGAGCTCGGGCCGCGTTTCGCCAAGCGTCCGGGGGGTTATCTTCGTATCCTCAAGTACGGTTTCCGCGACGGCGACAATGCGCCGATGGCGCTGGTGGAGCTCGTCGACCGCAGCTCGGAAGCAGACGCCGACGCCACCGTCGAGAACAAGGCCGCTGGGCCCAAGGCGAAGGCCGCGAGCAAAACCGCTGCGCCCAAAGCCAAGGCATCGCGGGTCGCCGCCAAGGCCGCCTGAGCAACGCCGTCGAGAAATCGAGCCGGGCTTTTTCGCCCGGCTTTTTTTCGACCTGCGTCGGGTAACATAGTCTGATGGCAGACACCGTCCTCGTCACCGGCGGCGCGGGCTATATCGGCTCGCATATCGTCGTCGAGCTCGCCCGCGTCGGACACCAGCCGGTCGTCGTCGACAATTTCTGCAACAGCTCGTCCTCGGTGATTCCGCGGCTGGAGCGCATCACCGGCCGGGCGGTACCCTGCATCGCCGCCGACGTGCGCGACAAGGCGGCGCTGGCGAAGATCTTTGCCGACTACCCTGTTGCCGCGGTCGTGCATTGCGCGGGATTGAAGGCGGTCGGTGACGGCGAAGCGCATCCTTTGAGCTACTACGACAACAACGTCGGCGGCGCCATTGCGCTGGTCGAGGCGATGGCGGCGGCGGACGTCAAGCGGATGGTGTTCAGCTCGTCGGCCTCCGTCTATGGTCAGCCGGACAGGAACCCCGTCACCGAGGACGCGCCGCTTCGCCCGCACAGCGTCTACGGCCGCACCAAGCGCATCATCGAGCAACTCCTCCAGGATCTGGCAGCCGCCGATCGCTCCTGGCGGATCGCGCTGCTGCGTTACTTCAATCCGGCCGGAGCGCACAGCAGCGCGACGATCGGCGAAGCGCCTTCGGGCAGGCCGAACAACCTGGTCCCCCTGCTGGCGGATGTCGCCGCCGAAAAGCTCGCCGAAATCGCGATCTACGGCGACGACTGGCCGACGTCCGACGGGACTGGCGTGCGCGACTACATACACGTGATGGATCTCGCCGCGGGGCACGTGGCGGCCCTTGCGTATCTGGCTTCGACGCCGGGTGCGGTCGCGTTCAATCTAGGCACCGGACGCGGCCATTCGGTGCTCGAACTGATCGCCGCATTCGAGCGCGCCTGCGGCCGGACCATACCGCGGCGGATCGCACCGCGCCGGCCCGGCGATGTCGCGGCCTATTATGCCGATCCGTCGCGCGCCGAGGCGATGCTCGGCGTGCGCGCGGTTCGCGACATCGACGCCATATGCGCCGACGCGTGGCGATGGCGGCTGCAGCGCTCCGACGAATGAGCACTCCCGGTTTCCTGTGTTGACGCTCGCGATCTGACCGCGCAGGCAGACCAGCAATGGAACGCTTTTACACCGCGCTGAGCCGATTCGACGCCTACCTGCTGCTGCACCGGCTGCAGCATGCCGGTATCAGCGCGCACGTCTTCAACGAGCACGCATCGAGCATCGTCGGCGAGGTTCCGCCGGACATTGCGCAACCGCAGGTCTGGCTGGCAAACGAACGCGATCGCCCGCGCGCGGAAGCCGTTCTCGCCGCGCTGGCGCGCGAGCGCGGGCTATCGGGCAGCGTATTCTGCCGCTCCTGCCACGAGGAAAATCCGGCGAACTTCGAGCTGTGCTGGCATTGCGGCGCTAGCCTCTAGCGCTTTGCGCCGGGTTCGCGGCGCGAACCACCGCGCGACGGGTGTACTGCCTATGCCGGCGGCTCGTCGTCGAGCATCGCGCGCGCACGCGCCTCGGCGGAGGGATCGTGGGTCGGCGCCGAGGCGGACGCAAGCTGGCGCCGCTTTAGGACCTGCCACCACACCAAACCGCCGCCGGCGAGCAGGGTGAACGGGCCGAACCACAACAGCCAGGTCGTGCGCTTCAACGGCGGGTCGTAGAGAACGAAGTCGCCGTAGCGGGCGACAAGATAATCGCGGATTTCGGAATCGTTCTTCCCGGCAAGCGCCTGCTCACGCACTTCGCGGCGCAAGTCGCCGGCGAGATCGGCGTTCGAATCGGCCAGCGTCTGATTCTGGCAGACCAGGCAGCGAAGCTCGGTTTCGAGTCTCTTGAGCCGCGCTTCGAGCGCCGCTGATGGCGCGACGGGCGGCGCGTCGACAGCCGACGCCGCGCCGGCGACGATCGTGATCGCGATCGCCATCAGGCCTGCGCCGATCGTCCCGCGCCCGATCATTGCTGCAGCTGCCGGACCAGCGGAAGAATCTTCTGCTGCAGTGCCTCGACGGTCAGTGGTCCGATCTGCTTGTAGCGGACGACGCCTGCCTTGTCGACCAGGAATGTCTCGGGGACGCCGTACACGCCGTAATCGATGCCGACCTTGCCGTCGCTGTCGACGATCGACGCAGTGTACGGATTGCCATGCTGCGCGAGCCACGCGAGAGCGTCATCCGTCTTGTCCTTGTAGTCGAGACCGTAAACCGGGACGACATTGGTCCTGGCAAGCTGCAGCAGCAGCGGATGTTCGACGCGGCAGGATACGCACCATGACGCCCAGACATTGAGCAGCCATACCTTGCCTTTGAGGTCGTCGGACGCGAGCGTCTTTCCCGCATCGTGCAACTGCACCAGCTGGAATGCGGGGGCAGGCTTGCCGATCAGCGGGGACGGCACCTCGCGCGGGTCGCGCCCCAGTCCGACCCAGAGGAATGCGATCAGCACGACGAAAACCGCCAGCGGTATCGACCACCGCAGCGTTTTCATCGACGATTCGGTCACTCGCCCGCCGCGGCGCCGACCAGCGCGCCCAGCCGCCGGCGGACTGCGAGGCGATAGCGCCGATCGGAAACGGCGACAAAGCCGCCGAGCGCCATCACGAACGCGCCAAGCCAGATCCAGTCGACGAAGGGCTTCAGATAGATGCGCACGCCCCACGCGCCGGCGATCGCGCCGTCACCGCCGACGGCTTCTCCCAGCGAGACGTAGCGGTCGCCGGAGACCGCAGTATCGATCGCCGCGATCGTCATCGTCTGGCCGGACGCGTTGTAGATGCGCTTTTCCGGATGCAGCGTCTCGATCAGGCGCCCGTCCTGGCTGACCTCTACCGTGCCGATCAGCGCGCGATAATTCGGGCCCGGCGCCGGTGTCACGCCGAGGAACGCGAATTCGTACGGGCCGACGGTGACTCGTTGGCCGACGTCGAGCCGGACGTCGCGTTCGATCTCGTAACCCTTGACCAGCGTGACGCCGATGATGAAGACGCCGACGCCGAAATGCGCGAGCAGCATGCCGTAATAGGACGGCGGGTTCGCTGCGAGCCTCGCCCACAGGCTGCCGCGATGCGATCCACCGCTGATCCGCTGCCACAGGTTGACCGCGGTGGTCGCGAACAGCCACAGCGCAAGAAACAGGCCGA
>DATBBM010000042.1:0-2605 GCA_036270955.1 Casimicrobiaceae bacterium
ATCAGGGCCTGACGATCACGTCACAGGATCGCGGCGCCGGCGTGATCCAGGGCCAACGAGCCGGTATCACAATCACGACTACGCTGGAAACATTGTCCAACGGCAGCATTCAGGTGAAATTCGCGTCGAGGGGAGACGACAGAGCAGATCCCGGGCTCGTCCAGCGGGTGTCCGATAGTTTCGATCGGCGCATGGCCATGTGACGATCCGGCGCAGTTCGCCGGTGCGGTGAGGTCCGAAACGGAAGATTCGGACATCGCAGTTCGCCGCAGATCGCAATTCGCCGGATGCAGCCCGGTGACGTCCATTTGACAAGGGGAGGAGCGCGCATGGACAGCTCAATGATCAAGGGCATCGTGATTGGCGGCGTAGCCATGGTTGTAGTTGCCGCAGGCGCAGTCCCGACCTACAAGGCGCTCACCAAGCCGAAGGTCGCCGACGTCATTGCGGTCCAGGAGGTCACGGAGACCGTCGTGACCCCGCGGGAGGAATGCCAGGATGTGCAAGTGACGAAGCAAGCCCCGACGGAGGACCCGCATCGCGTGACGGGGACGGTCGTCGGCGGCGTTGCCGGCGGCCTGCTGGGCAGCACCATCGGCGGCGGCACGGGCAGAACGGTAGCCACTATCGCCGGCGCTGCCGGCGGTGCGTACGTCGGAAACCAGGTGCAGAAAAACGCGCAGCAGAAAAACGTCGTCACGACTACGCAACGGCGCTGCAAGACGGTCAACGAGACCACGCAAAATCTCGTCGGCTACGACGTGACGTATCGCCTCGGAGGCAAGGAGGGCACGGTGCGGACGTCGTTCAAACCCGGCGCCACCCTGCCGGTCAAGGACGGCGAGGTAGTTACGACGCCGCCCGGGACGGGCTAAAGTCGCGGAAGAGCGGCGCTCACCCCAGCGCCGTCGCTCACCCCAGGGTCTTATACAGGGCGACGAGCTTGCTCCACGCGCGCTCGGCTTGCGCCTTGTCGTAGATCGGCGCGCCGTCCTCGATCGGCATATCGGGTATGCACCAGCCGTGCTTCGCCGGATAGACCTCGACTTCCACCGGAACGCCGGCCTTCGCGAAGCTCTCCTTCAACTTGTCCTTCGCGGCGGGCTGCCGCTGATCGTCACTCGCGGCGACGCCGAAGTACATGCGTGCCTTGATCTTCGGCGCGAGCAGATGCGGACTGTCCGGCTTGTCGGTCACGAGCCCGCCTCCGTGGAACGAGGCACCGGCGCCGATGCGCTCCGGAACGCTCGCAGCGGTCCGCACGACCAGC
The DNA here is from genome assembly GCA_036270955.1 of Casimicrobiaceae bacterium. GTDB lineage: Bacteria > Pseudomonadota > Gammaproteobacteria > Burkholderiales > Casimicrobiaceae > PALSA-1003. The sequence goes on from DATBBM010000042.1 coordinate 1,271, forward strand.
GCGCCGCCCATGCAGTAGCCCTGCGTCCCGATCTTCTTCGTCCTGTCGACTTGCGGTTGCGCGTCGAGAAACGCAACGTACGCGACGGCATCCTTCTCCACCGCGCCGGCTGCCTGAACCGACGACATCAGCGGCCCGATCTTCGTCATCAGGTCGGGGCTCTTGAAGTCGAGGTTGGCCGCCGTCGTGAACTGCGGCGCCTTGCTGACGCGGTAGAACAGGTTGGGCACGAGCACGCTGTAGCCGTCGGCGGCGAGGCGCTTCGCCATGTCGCGCATCGTGGGGCGCAACCCCAACGCGTCGGCCCAGATGATCACGCCGGGGTACGCGCCCGATGCCGGATGAACGAACGCGGCGTCGCACGTACCGTCGGGCGTCTTCACCGTCACTTCCGTTTCGACGACCGCAAGCGGCGCCGCAAAGGATGGGCCGGTCGCCGCGACCAGCCCCGCCGCTACCGAGCGAGCGATGAAGTCACGCCGCGAAACATTCAGCGTCTGCGCGTTTTCCGGATCGTGCTTGTCGGTCGTCATTTCGTGGCCTCCGGGCTACAGGCGGCAATTATGGCGCATTCGCGAGCGGCTTGCGGATCGCAGGAGGCCGGAGCCATCGGGCGCCGTCTTACATACTTCTCCGATACTCCCCACCCACCTCGAACAGAGCTTTGGTGATCTGACCCAGCGAGCACACGCGCACGGTTTTCATCAGCTCGGCAAAGACATTGCCGTTCTCGATCACGACGCGCTTCAATTGCGCCAGCGCCGCGGGCGCGGCCTTGGCGTTGCGCGCGTGGAACTCGGCGAGCCGCTTCAGCTGCGACTGCTTCTCTTCGTCGGATGAGCGCGCCAACTCGATCTTCTGCGGCAGCATCGTATCGGCGTGCGGATTGCGGAAGGTGTTGACGCCGACGATCGGGTAGCTGCCGTCGTGCTTCTGGTGCTCGTAGAACAGCGACTCCTCCTGGATCTTGCCGCGCTGGTAGCCGGTCTCCATCGCGCCGAGCACGCCGCCGCGCTCGCTGATCGCCTCGAATTCCTTCAGCACCGCTTCCTCAACCAGGTCGGTCAGCTCCTCGATGATGAAGCTGCCCTGGTTGGGGTTCTCGTTCTTGCCCAAGCCCCACTCGCGGTTGATGATCAGCTGGATCGCCATCGCGCGGCGCACGCTTTCCTCGGTCGGGGTCGTGATCGCCTCGTCATAGGCGTTGGTATGCAGCGAGTTGGTGTTGTCGTAGGTCGAGATCAGCGCCTGCAACGTGGTGCGGATGTCGTTGAACGATATCTCCTGCGCGTGCAGGCTGCGGCCGCTGGTCTGCGAATGGAATTTGAGCTTCTG
>DATBBM010000043.1:0-14452 GCA_036270955.1 Casimicrobiaceae bacterium
GCAGGCTACGCGGCCCATCTCGCCGACCATCCTACCGATCCCGTGGCATTGAACAACGCGGGTGCGCTTGCGTTACAGAGCGGTAACATCGATCTCGCAGTAACGCGCTTCGAAAAGCTCGTTTCCCTCGCTCCCACACAAGCTCACGCATATAACAATCTCGGCTACGCGTTACTCCACGCCGGACGGCTTAGCGAAGCCATCGGCCAACTCGAGCGCACAGTTGAAATCGATCCGACCTACGCTACCGCATATAACAACCTTGGCATCGCCTACGAGCGCGATGATCGCCGCTCGGCAGCGATTCTGGCCTTCGAGCGAAGTCTATCCCTTAACCCGGGTTATGCCGATGCGGCCGCCAATCTTGGCGAGGTTCTGAATCGCGACGACGAAACGGGCCGAGCGCGGGCTGCTTTGCAGCGTGCGCTGGCCTCACGGCCGCAACACATGGGCGCACTCGTCGCTCTCGCCGCCGCCGATGGGCTGGACGGGCATCTGAAGGATGCACGCGCGACACTTGAAGCATTGGTTCCTTCGCGCCCTCGCTATTCGGGTTTCTGGCAAGTTCTCGGGTCGATGCGCGGTTGGGAAGGCGATTTCGACGCCGCGGAGCGCGCATGTCGGCAGGCGATTGCATTGGACCCGAACGATCCTCTGGCCAGGTTCGGGGTGGCCTCTTCGCTACTCGCGCGCGGCGACTACCAGCGTGGTTGGCGGGCGTTCGAGGAACGGCGGGAAGGTGTCTATGGCACACGAAGCAGGTTGGGAGAATTCGCGCTGTGGAATGGAGATTATCTCGACGGTACGTTGCTTGTTTACTGCGAGCAAGGTCTCGGTGACGTCGTGCAATTTGCACGCTTCATAGTGCAAGCGCGTGCGCGAGTTCGTCGAGTGATTCTTCTGGCCGACGTCACGTGGAAGTGCTTGGAACCGGTGTTGACCTCGCTCGCCGGCGTCGACGAGATATACACCGACCGATCAAACCTGCCGACACTGCAAGATCGTCCGCTGGCGCGGACGTCAGTCCTTTCGCTGCCATATTTGCTGGGCATCGACGCCGAAGCGTTGCCCGGCGTCGCGTTTCCTTATCTGGTTGCACCTGCAGATCACATGAAACTTTGGGCTGCTCGTCTACGCGCGGTTCCGCGCCCTCGCGTCGGCGTCGCGTGGGCAGCAGCAGTTCGACGCGATATCAAATATTTGACACGGCAGAAGTCGATTCCGATTGCCAAGTTCGCTGGATTGCTCGGCGTCCCGGCCATTGGTTTCGTCAGCCTGCAGCTTGGCGGCGTCAGCGACCTTTCACAGCTGGGCGATATCGCGGCACACGTCGTCGATTTCACATCAGATATACGTGACTTCGGTGATACCGCCGCTATCATTTCGCAGCTCGATCTAATTGTTTCTACCGATACCTCGGTCGCACATGTCGCGGGCGCAATGGGCAAACCGGTGTGGCTCGTCGACCGTTTCAACGCATGCTGGCGCTGGCGTCTCGCCGACGATACCTCGCCGTGGTATCCAACAATACGGATCTTCCGTCAACGGCAATTCGCAGACTGGAGCGACCCATTGGCGCGGGTCGCAGCCGAACTCGCGACACTGGCATAGGAAAGGCGTACCGCTTACCGGGGATCAAGGCGAGTCCGACTGCTGAGGCGATGGGCGGTCGTGAGACGCCCGCTCGTCAGGCCAGCCAGTCCGAGCAATCCCATCCGAACATCTGCTCGAGCGTCCTGACTTCGGGCGCGAAGATTTCGCGCAGGTAACTGCGTGCTTCGGCGCTCATCGGCGCCTGGTAGGGGCGCGCGTGCACGGTGCGCGGCTCGACCGGCGGAAAACGCGTGACGCCGAGGAAGTCGGTGATTCGCGCCAGCGCCGCGTCCGGCGTGCGCTGCAGCTCCTCGCTTCTCAGAACCAGCGTCTGCGCGGCCGGAAAGTGACGCCAGATCCTCTGAATCTGCTCGCTGTAGAAACCGCGGTCGACGTATGAGTAGAGTCGATGCTGCAGAGGCAGTGCTTCCCGGCACCGCTCGGCCTCGGTGCGGATCGCCAGCTCGAACGGCAGCGGATCGCGCTGGCGCTCGCGTTCCATGTTCCAGTGCGAATAGGCGCGCGTAAGCGGATTGCGCAGAAGCATGATCAGCTTCATCGCCGGGTTGTAACGCCGGATGCGCTCCGGCGCGGGCTCCCAATACATGTAGATCGGCGTCGCGTCGCCGAGCAGCCGCGCGCGCACCGCGGGGTTGAAGTAGGCGTGGTATTTGGCGTAATCGACTTCGGCCGACGCGAAGTGCTCTTCGGTATCGAAGAAATGCACTTCCTTCACGGTCGGCATGCCGATCTGCGGATGCTCGTACAGATAGGATGCGAGGGCGGTGGTCCCGCCCTTCTGCGTTCCGGCGATGACGAACGCCACCTTCTCGGGCGGCGCGGCCAGGCTGCCGTGGCATTCCTTATAGCGCTTGCCGCTGCCGCAGGGACAGGGCTCGTTGCGACCGACCACCGCGCTTCCTCCGTCATGACCGCCGAATGCAAGCGGACCCGATGATCGCCGCCCGTGCCGGCGCTAATCCGCAATGCGAAAGCTCGCCACTATACCCGCGGCGCGCGCCGCTACTGCGAAAGGAGCGCGTTCAGGTTGTCGAGCGTGTCGGCCTCGTCGACGGGCTTGTCGATGCGCCGGCGCAGGATCCGCGGAAAGCGCACCGCGATGCCGGACTTGTGGCGCGGCGATCGCGCAATGCCTTCGAAACCAAGCTCGAACACCATTGTCGGCGTGACGCTGCGCACGGGGCCGAATTTTTCGATCGTCGTCTTGCGGATGATCGCGTCGACCTCTTTGATCTCTTCATCGCTCAAGCCCGAGTACGCCTTGGCGAACGGTATCAGGCGCCTGCCGCCCTCCGCCTCTTCCGACCAGACCGCGAAAGTGTAATCGGTATAGAGGCTCGCGCGGCGGCCGTGCCCGCGCTGCGCATAGATCAGCACGGCGTCTATCGTCATCGGGTCGATCTTCCATTTCCACCAGGCCCCGGATTCCTTCGTCCGGCCGACGCCGTAGCGCGCGTCGCGCCGCTTGAGCATGAAGCCTTCGACGCCGCGCGAGCGGGACTCGGCGCGCAATCGCGCGTAGTCGTCCCACGTCGACAACGACAACAGCGGCGAGATCTGCAGATGGTCGTCGCCGATGGAAGGAACGAGAGCCTCGAGGCGCGCGCGTCGCTCGTGCTGCGGGAGCATGCGCAAGTCGGCGCCGTTCTCCTCCAGCAAATCGTAGGCGAGCAGCGCAGCCGGCGCCTCGGCCAGGATTTTTGGCGGCAGCGATTTCCTTCCGATGCGCGTCTGCAGCGCGGCGAACGGTCGAACGCGGCCATCCTTCCATACGACGATCTCGCCGTCGATGACCGTCCCGTCGGGAATCCGCGCCTGGAGCGGGCCGAATTCCGGAAAGCGCTCGGTCACCAGCTCCTCGCCGCGCGACCACAGCCAGATCGCGCCGGCGCGCTTGACCAGTTGCCCACGGATGCCATCCCATTTCCATTCGACCATCCACTGGTCGACCGGGCCCAGCGTATCCGGCGCATCGTTCAGCTGGTGCGCCAGAAAAAACGGGTACGGCTGTCCCGCATCGGCGACGCCATCCGGTCCGGAGGCGATCAGCGCGGAAAAACTTGCGGCGCTGGGCATCGCCGCGATACCGGTATAGCCGACGATGCGCTGCGCGACGGTCTTCGGCTCGACGCCTGCCACTTCGGCCAAGGCGCGGATCACCGAAAGACGCGACACTCCGACGCGGAATCCGCCGCCGATCAGCTTGGTCAGCAGGAATCGCCCCGACCAGTCGAGCTCGTCCCAGTAGCCGGCGAGGCGCTCGCCGATTTCTTCCGGCGGCATGCCGCGAAGAGGCAGCAGCCGCTGTTCGACCCATTCGGCCAGCCCGGCGGTGGTTTTGGCTCGCGGCGGAGGCAGCACATGCGCGATCGTCTCGGCCAGGTCGCCGACCGCCTGATAGCACTCCTCGAACAGCCAGTCATCGATACCGGCACGCATCACGGCGATCTGGCGGAGCACGCGCGCCGGCACCGCCTGCCGGGGCCGGCCCCCCGCCAGGAAATACGCAGCCCAGGCCGCATCGGCAGGCGCGGCGGCGGCGAAATAGCGCTTAAGAGCGTCGACCTTGGCATTGGTCGACGTGGTGGTGTCGAGATCCGCGTAGAGTCGGGCGAAGGCTTCCATCAAGCGACCCGGTCGCCGGCGCGCCGGCCGCGCGAGAAGATGGCGCCGCTCATTCGGCGGATTCGACCGCCTCGGCCTGCGCTGCCGCCTCCGGCGGTTGCACCTCCTCGTCGCCTCCGTCGTCCTCGAATTCGGTGGCAAAGGCACCCGCGTCGAAGCCCTGCTGCTGCAGCCAGCGCACCATTACCGCGATCTGCCCGTGCGTGATGATGACGCGCGATGCGCCGGTGGCCGCGATCGCGGCGTTGAGGCCCGGCCAATCGGCATGGTCGGACAGCGCGAAGCCGCGGTCGAGCGAGCGGCGGCGTCGTGCCCCTCGCAGCTGCATCCAGCCGGACGCGAATCCGTCGCTGAAGTCGCCGAAGCGCCGCATCCAGGGCGTGCCGCCTGCGGACGGCGGCGCCAGGACCAGCGCGCTGGATAGCTCGGCCTTGGCGACCTGAGAGACGTTATGCGTCGGCGGCAGTTCGACGCCGCTATCGCGATAAGCGCGGTTCAGCGGCTCGATAGCGCCGTGGCAGACCAGCTTGCCGATGCCGAGCGCATCGGCCGCGCGAAGTCCGGCGAGGATGCGTTGCGCTTTGCCGAACGCATAGCAGAACAGCACGCTGGCGCGCTGCGCCTGGGCATTGCGCCGCCACCACGCGGCGATGTCGAGCAGGATCTCCGCCTGCGGCCGCCAGCGATAGATCGGCAGCCCGAACGTCGATTCGCTTATGAACGTATGGCAACGCAGCGGCTCGAACGGCGCACAGGTCGCTTCCGCCTCGAGCTTGTAATCGCCGGACACGACCCAGACCTCGCCACGATGCTCGAGGCGCACCTGCGCCGACCCCAGCACGTGCCCGGCCGGATGAAGCGAGACCCGGACCTCGTTCTGCACAACGCTGTCGCCGTAGGGCAGCGTCTGCAGCGTGATCTCTCCCAGCCGCGCCTTGAGCACGTGCTCCGAGGCTTGCGCGGCAAGATAGTGAGCGTGACCCGGATGCGCATGGTCGCCGTGCGCATGGGTAATGACCGCGCGCGCGACCGGACGCCAGGGATCGATGTAGAAATCGCCCTGTGGGCAGTAGAGTCCCTCGGGCTGAACGACGACCAGGTCCATCGCGCGAGCCGTATCGCGATGCCGGCGTCAGCCGGCAGGCTTTCCACCCGACGGCGCTTTCAGGTCCATCGGCTTCGCCGGCGTCTCCGGCCGCTCGCGTCCGATCCGCTCGTATTCGGCGATCACCTGCGCGCCCAGAAGCAGCACGATCGCCGCGATCTCGACGCTCAGCATTACCGTGATCGCGGTCGCCAGCGACCCGTACAGCAGGCGCACCTGGGATATCGTTCCGTAATACCAGACGAGGATGTGACGCGTGATCTCCCAGAGCAATCCCGCGCTGATGCCGCCGACAAGCGCGTGCCGGAAGGAAAGGCGCCCGACCGGCATCACCAGATAGATCGCCGTGAGCATCAGGATCTCGCCGAGGACGCCGAGCAGGTACAAAAGATATGCGGACAGATCCTCGAGCGAATGCGGGACCCCGAACACGGTGATGTCGCGGGTCGCGAGGACGGCCAGTTTGCCCGCAACGACGGTGACGACCAACATGCCGATCGCGAGAAAGAGAATGAACAGGTACGGCAGCAGCGCCGACACGATGAACCTTCGCCGCCGCACGGCGACGCGATGGATGAAGATCACCGACATCGCGTTTTCCAGCACGGTGAAGGCAAGCGCGCTGAACAGGACCATCGTGATCAATAGAATGCCGCCGACTTCGCTTCGATTGCGAAGGAAATGGCGCAGCTCGTTGACGAGCGCGTCGGCCTGACCGGGAACGACGAACTGCAGGTATTCGGACAGCGTCGCGAACAGCCTGGCCTCGTCGATGAAATTCGACAGCGCGATCAGCATCAGGATCAGCAGAGGAATCATCGACAACAGCGTGTAGTACGCGACCGCCCCGGCCAGCAGCAGCCCCTGGTTGGCGCGGAAACCCTTGAGCACGCACGCCACGAAGCCGCCGGGGTGGCGCAGGATTTCCAGCGGGTTGGTGCCCGGCCTCCGGCGCGCTGCCGCGGCTTGACCGCTCATATCTCGACGCTGCCGCGGTCCATGCGCGCGCTCGGCGCACCCTGGGCGATCGTCTCGATCATCTGCCGGTTGAACGCCGGGATGTCCTCGGGCTTGCGGCTGGTGACCAGCCACCGGTCGACGACGACTTCCTCGTCGATCCATCGCCCTCCGGCGTTGCGAATATCGGTCTGCAGAGACGGCCACGAGGTCAACTTGCGATCGTGCAGCACATCGGCCTCGATCAGCATGATCGGCGCATGACAGATCGCCGCGACCGGCTTTTCACTGTCGAAAAACGCGCGGACGAACGCGACCGCCGACTTGTTGGTGCGCAACCGATCGGGATTCATCACGCCGCCCGGCAGCATCAGTGCGTCGTAGTCGTCGGCTTGCGCCTTGTCGAGCGTCAGGTCGACCGGCACGCTCTGGCCCCATGCGTTGTGGCGCCATCCGGCGATCGATCCCGCCTTCGGTGCGATCACGACGGTCGCGGCCCCGGCCGCTTCGAGCGCCTTGCGCGGATCCAGAAGCTCGGATTGCTCGAAGCCGTCGGTCGCTAGGATCGCGACCCGCATGCCTTTCAGCGGACCGCCGTTCGCGGGCTTCGCCTTAGCCATCGCCGCAGCTCCCCATCAGCCGACGCCGAACAAGGTGTCGGCAAAGGGCCAGACGCGATCGATCCACTGTTCGTCGCAGCGAAAGCCGGCGATTTCGCCCATCGCCGCCACCTCTTCGGCCAGATACTTGTGGCTGCTCTCGGTCCAGATCGTCTCGTTGCGCTCGAATTGGACGACCAGGTCCGCGCCCGGGATGATTACCTGCTGATCGTCGAGCGAGCGGAGATGCATGTCGACACTGCGAGTGTCGGCATCGAAGCGCACTTCGTGAGCAAAGCGGCGCAGATCGAACTGGCCGCCAAGCTCGCGGTTGATGCGCCCTAGCAGGTTGAGATTGAACGCAGCAGTGACGCCCAGCGCGTCGTCGTACGCGGGCAGCAACTGGTTTTCCGGCTTGATCAGATCGACACCGAGCAGAAATGCGTCGCCCGGCTGCAGCAGCGCGCGGACTTCACGCATGAATCGCGTCGCCGCGAGCCGGCGGAAATTACCGATCGTGCTGCCGAGGAACAGCACCAGCAGTGGCGTCGCGCCCTTGCGTTCGGACACGATCTGGCGCAAGCCGTCGAGATAATCGCGCTCATAGCCGACGATGCGCACGCCCGGAATGTCGGCCAGCTCGTGCCGGCACAGCGCCAGCGCGGTCGGCGAGATGTCGACCGGGCAGTAGGTCACCGGACGCCGCCGACCGATCGCTTCGAGCAGCCAGCGCGTCTTGCGTCCGCTGCCGCTGCCGAGCTCGGCGACCAGCCCGTGAGCCGGCAGGCGCGAAACCATCTCCGCGGCATGGCTGCGCACGATGCGCTCTTCGGCGCGGGTCACCCCGTATTCGGGCAATGCGGTGATCACCTCGAACAGCCCCGAGCCTATCGTGTCGTACAGGTAGCGCGAAGAAAGCTCCTTCTGCGGGCTACGCATCAGGCCGGCGCGAACATCGGCGGCGAAGGCGCGTTCGGCTTGCGGAAGCAGTGCGGTAAGGGCCATGTTTTCCTCGTGTGACAGCGTTCAACGTTCACTGCATATTGCGCCGGTACCGCGAACTACAAGACGCCGCGACATCGCGTATGGGCCAGCGGTGGGAGCTCTGCTACTTCGGCCGCGGCGCCGCAAGATCGGCGCCCGGCGCGGAGAGACGCCCCGCGCGCAACTCGCCGACCGCTTCGGCCAGCGCCTGGGCGACATTGCGAACTTCGTCCTGGATCGCGTGGTCGCGGTCGAGCGCTTCGTGGCTGGTCGCATACGGCTCGTAATAGCCGATGAAACGGTCGAGCCGCGCTTTCGGTCCGGCGTCGATCAACCCCATCCAGTCGAGCCAATCGGACAGCGCGCGGCGCACGCCTTCGATGCCGGCGACGTCACCATGGACGACCAGCCCGTATGCCCGCCCGGCCAGATGCTTCGGATACGGCCAGCCTGCCATTTCGAGCGCCTTGGCCTTGTCGACATCCTTGCCCGCGGTCGAGGTGACGTCCGGATTGCCACCGTCGGCGCAAACCAATCGGTCGATCATCAGCTTCAGCACGCTGGGCACCTGGTACCAGTGCACCGGCGTCACGATCAGCACGCCGTGAGCCGAAGTCCAGCGTTCGTAGATTTCCGCCATCCAGTCGTTGGTCTGGCCGAACGCGTGGTTCGGGTAGCAGCTGCACGGCCAGTGGCACAACGGCATTGCAGTCGATACGCAGGCTTTGCACGGATGGATGTGGCGGCGGTAATCGGACGTGATGAGGCTCAGATCGAGCAGATCCGTCTCGATGCCCGCTTTGGAGAGTGTTTCGCCCGCGAGTTTGGTCAGCCTGTAGGTCTTCGACATTTCGCCGGGACACGAGCCATCGTTTCGTGGCGCGCCGCAAATTAACAGAACGCGCGAAGCAGTGGCGGGGTCGGTCTGTCTGGCGGCGGCGGCAAGAATCCGGTCTCGCGTCTCCAGCCACTCGACCGATGTATCGTAATCAGGGTCGGCAAACCCCGGACCGGCCTTGCGCGTGACCGGCGCCTTGCGATTCTCGTGGTACCCGTTCCATGCAATCGCTTCGACGCGATCGAGCGCGGCTTGCTCGACGCGGAACGCCGGATCGAAATAGGCCGAGCGGAAACGCTTGCCGAATTCGGCGCGCGAATGCGGCGGCGGCGCCTGTCCCTTGCGGACCTTGATCATTGATTGTTTGGATTCGCGCGCCGGCGACGCCGACCTATCCCCAGAATGCAAAGGCTACGGTAGCACGCCTGCCGCGTCTGTCGGTGGCGGGCGGAATCGTTTGTCCGCCCAAGGTATTGTCATTGTAGGACGCTGGCTTACATGGCATTGCCGCCCGGATGACGCGCCCGCTGCCGGCTGCGGGTCTGCGCATCGTCTGGAAGCGAGCCAGACGCTTACCACGCGAGTCGAATGGTAGCCTCGATATCGGCCTCGGTATGCGCGGCGGACACGAAGCCTGCTTCGAACGCCGATGGCGCCAGGTAGACGCCGGCGTCGAGCATGCGATGAAAAAAACGGTTGAACGCTTCCTTGTCGCAGGCCATCACCGCCGCGAAGGAATCGGGTACGCTCGCCGAAAAATAAATGCCGAACATCCCGCCGATCGACTGCGCAGAAAACGCGACGCCCGCCTTCGACGCCGCCGCCGTGAGCCCCTCGGTCAGCGATCGCGTGCGCTCCGCCAGCCGCTGGTGAAATCCCGGCGACTGGATCGCCTTCAGCGTCGCGAGTCCGGCGGCGACAGCTACCGGGTTTCCCGACAAGGTACCGGCTTGATAGACGGGTCCGAGCGGCGCGATCTTTTCCATGATCGCACGCTTTCCCCCGAACGCGCCGACCGGCATGCCTCCGCCGATCACCTTCCCCAGCGTCGTCAGGTCCGGCGCTACCCCGTAAAGCCCCTGCGCACCTTGCAGGTGCAGGCGAAACCCGGTCATCACTTCGTCGAAGATCAGCACCGCGCCGTGACGGTCGCACAGCTCGCGCAGGCCCGCCAGGAATCCCGGCTTCGGTGCGATCAGGTTCATGTTGCCCGCGACCGGCTCGACGATAACGCCGGCGATCGCGTCCGGGTGCTCGGCAAAGGCTCGCGCCACATCGTCCAGATCGTTGTACGTCAGCACCAGCGTCTCGCCGGCGATCGACGCCGGGACGCCGGCCGACGACGGTTGTCCGAAGGTCAGCGCACCCGAACCGGCCTTGACCAGCAGGCTGTCGCCATGGCCGTGATAGCAGCCTTCGAATTTGATTATCTTCGAGCGGCCGGTATAGCCGCGCGCGAGGCGAAGCGCCGTCATGGTCGCCTCGGTGCCCGAGGACACCAGCCGCACCATTTCGAGCGAAGGCAGCAAACGGCACAGCTCTTCCGCCATCTCGATCTCGAGCTCGGTCGGCGCGCCGAACGACAAGCCGTGCCGGGCGGTCTCCTGCACCGCGCGCACGGTGTCCGGATGCGCGTGGCCCAGGATCGCCGGGCCCCACGAGCCGACATAATCGATGTAGCGCTTGCCGTCGGCATCCCACAGGTAGGCGCCTTCGCCACGGGTAAAGAATCGCGGCGTGCCACCTACCGAGCGAAACGCACGCACCGGTGAGTTGACGCCTGCGGGAATCGTCTTTTGCGCGCGCGCGAACAGCTGTTCGTTTCGGGTCATGGTGTGGGATCGTCGAGGTTCGAAGGACATTGCGACTCGGTGAGCGCGCGTCGCGCTGTTGCCGGCGCGAGCTCAGGCAAGCGCAGGCGCAAATGTCGGATCAGTGGAAGCACGCGACCAGGTCGCGCGCCGCCAGCAGCACGTCCGGCGCATCGTAGAGCGCGCTGATCACCGCCACCGCGTCGGCGCCCGCCGCGATAAGCGGTGCCGCATTGGCCGCGGTGATTCCGCCGATCGCGATGACGCTGATCTCCGGCCAGCGCGCCTTTGCATCGGCGATCAGCCTGGGCGACGGTCGAACGGCATTCGGCTTCACCAGCGAGGGATAAAAGCTGCCGAACGCGATGTAATCTCCGCCAGCGGCGATCGCCGCCTCTGCGCGCGCGAGCTCGTCGTAGCACGAAACGCCGACGATGGCGGCGGACCCGAGCCGCGTGCGCGCCGCGGCCACGCTGGCGTCGTCACGGCCGAGGTGCACACCGTCCGCGTCGACCGCGCGCGCGAGCTCGACATCGTCGTTGACGATGAAGGTTGCCCCGCGCGCCGAGCACAGCGCGCGCAAGGTTCGCGCCTGCTGCAACTTGAGTTCGGCCGGCGCGGCCTTGTTGCGGTACTGGATAGCGGATGCGCCGCCGGACAGCGCGCGGTCGGTCAGCGCAGTCAGCGCCGCCGTGTCGGCGAGATCCGGGGTCAGCGCGTAAAGGCCCGCGAGCTTAGGCCGCAGCGCGGCCTTCGGTACGGCCGACATGTAGCTTCAGTGGCGATGCAGATCGGGTGACGCCGGCAGAGCGTCGTCGTCGACGCGAGGCTCGGCCTCGTCCTCCCGCGCCCAGAACAAGCGGTCCGGAAGAAACTGACCCATGCCGGGACGGTAGGCCTTCTGCAATGTGTGCCAGGTGTAGTCCTGCGCTTCGCGAACGGCCTCCGGCAGGTCGAGCCCGTTGGCCAGCATTGCCGCGATTGCGGAGGCGAGCGTGCAACCCGACCCGTGATAATTGCCGGGCAGCCGCTGCCAGCTGTCGCTGCGCACGACACCGCTCTTGCCGTATAGCGTGTTGACCACTTGCGGGGTCGGCTCGTGCGTTCCGGTGATCAGCACGAATTCGCAGCCGCTCTCGATCAGTCGACTGGCGCAGGTGGCGAGCGAGGGCTCCTCCTCGTCCTCGACGTCGGCGAGCCGGCGCGCTTCCATGCTGTTCGGCGTGAGTATCGTCGTGCGCGGCAGCAGCAGCTCACGCAGCGCGTGCAACATCTCATCGTTGGCCAGCTCGTCGCCGCGTCCCGAAGCCAGCACCGGGTCGAGAATCAGCGGAACGTCCGGATAATCGGACAGGATTTCGGCGATCGCGGCGATATTCTCGACGCTGCCGAGCGCGCCGATCTTGAATGCATCGATCGGCATGTCCTCGAGCAGGCAGCGCGCCTGATCGGCCACCCAGTCGGCGTCGATCGGCTGCACCGCTTCCACGCCGAGCGTGTCCTGAACGGTGATCGCGGTGATCACCGACAGCGGATGGCAACCCATGCTGGCGAGGGTGAGTATGTCGGCTTGAATGCCGGCGCCGCCCGACGGATCGGACGCGGCGAAAGTCAGCACAACGGGCGGGAAATCGGACTCGGCGTCGGACGGCTGCGGCATGCGGCGGCGCTTTCAGTGCAACCGGGCGCACGCTTGATGCCCGGGCCGGCGCGAAAGGCCGGCGAATGCTTGCTAAAATGGGATTTTACTCCAGTCGAGCCGTACCGAATGAAAAAATACATGTGCCTGATCTGCGGTCATATCTATGATGAGGCCTACGGCGACCCCGACACCGGCATACCGCCGGGCACCAAATGGGAAGACGTCCCGCCCAACTGGACATGTCCCGATTGCGGCGCCCGCAAGGAAGATTACGAACTAGTCGAATTCTAGTGTCCTGCTAAAACGATGCGAATCCTGCACACGATGTTGCGCGTTGGCGATCTCGAGCGCTCGGTCGCCTTCTATACGGGCGTGCTCGGGATGAAGGTCCTGCGCACGACTGACCGGCCCGCCCAGAAATACACGCTCGCGTTCGTAGGATACGGCGACGAATCGGCGCACGCGGTGCTGGAGCTCACTTACAACTACGGGGTCGACCGCTACGAGCCCGGTGATGGTTTCGGACACATCGCGATCGAGGTGCCCGACGTGGCCGCTGCATGCGCCGAGGTTCGCGCAAAAGGCGGCACCGTCACGCGCGAGGCCGGTCCGGTCAAGGGCGGCACGACGGTCATCGCCTTCGTTCAGGATCCGGACGGTTACAAGATCGAGCTGATCCAGCGTTGACCGGCGCCCGACGCCCGGCTGATCTTGGCGCGCTTTTCACTCGTCGTTTGCAGCGTCGACCGCGCGCGCCTCGATGAATGCGTGGCGCGCTATCGCGCCGCGTTCGCAGACGAGCCTTTCGACCTGATCGTCATCGACGACGCCCGGTCGCTGGCCGAGGGCTACAACCGCGGCATCGCCCGCGCGCGCGGCGCGAACATCGTGTTCTCGCACGATGACGCGTTTCCGATCTCCAGCGCATTCGCTGACCGGCTGGCCGCGCACCTCGAGCAGGTCGACGTCGTCGGCATCGCTGGCGCGACCGCGGCACTGTCGGGCTTCTGGGGCTACGCGGGCCAGCCGCACACCCATGGCCACGTCGTCGCCGCCGCGCCGGAAGGAACGCACGTCGATCTGCTGGTCTGGGGCGCGGCCGGCCGCCGCGTCGACGGCATCAGGCTGCTCGATGGATGCATGATTGCGGCGCGCCGCGATGTGGCTGCCGCGCTCGGCTTCGACGCGCAGCGTTTCGACGGCTTCCACTTGTACGACGCCGATTTTTCGCTCCGCGCCAGCGCCGCCGGCTATGCAGTATCGGTGGTATCCGACATCACCGTCTACCACCGCTCGACCGGCGACTTCGACGCCGACTGGCATCGGTACCACCAGATGTTTCTCGCTGCGCACGCGGCCCGGCTCGATCGGGTCGCGCCCCAACCCCGGCGGGTCGCACGGATTCCATTCTCCGGGATCGCGGTGGCGGCGAAGGAAATCGACGAACAGCGGATCGCCGAGCTGACGCCTCGTCTGCGCGAGCCTGGCGTACGGCAGCCCTAAGAGGCAATCCCCGCCGCGTCGTCGTAGATCGTCAGCAGCAGCGTTTCCCAATCGCGGGCAAAGGCTTTGGTGTCGAACAGCGGGTTGCTGTCGCGGCTGCCTTCGAGGTAGGCGCGATAACCATGCAATGCCGCGCGGTCTGCGGCGAGCGACAACAGGCGCGCGCGATAGTCGTCGAGAGTGTTCGCCACCAGCTCGGGCAATCCGGCCGCGAGCAGCAGGCTGGCACCGACCCTGCCCGCGAACGTGTCGCCGCGGCAGGTCAGCATCGGCACGCCGGCCCACAGCGCGTCGACGCCGGTCGTGTGTGCGCCGTAGGGCAGCGTGTCGAGCGCCAGGTCTGCGCACGGTAGCCGTGCGATATGCGCGTCCTGTCCCACGGCGCGCGCGAAGATCAGGCGTGCCGGATCGACACCGCTTTTCGCGGCTTCGGCGCGCAGATTGGCCTGCGCCCGCGGGTGGCCCGCGAGCAGCCACAGCACGGCGTCGGATTGCGCGCGCAACGCCTCCATCCACACGGAGAAGAACGACCGCCGCAGCTTGTAGACCTGGTTGAGGCAGGCGAGCACCAACGCACCTTCGGGCAGGCCGTTGTCGCGGCGCTGACTGGCACGAGGTACGCCGCGCCGGTTATCGTTGACGTAGTAGCAGCGCGGCAGACGCCATACGCGCTCGTGAAAATCGGCTTCCGCACCGGGGGGCACGACCTCGGCGTCGGCGATGATGCCATCGATCGCGTCGTAGCCTATCGTCCCCGGAAAGCTCATGTAGTGG